>JAHEJD010000108.1 GCA_024639005.1 Chromatiaceae bacterium
GCAGGCAGGTCGCGCAGACTGCGCATTCGGTCACGAAGTTCGCGAGTGACGTCGCGCATATCCTGCTCGGAGGTGACGACGCGCGGGGTGATCACCACCAGCAGCTCGGTGCGGTCGGTGTTGATATTCGTGGTACCGAAGAGGTTGCCGATAACCGGCAGGTCGTGGAGAAAAGGCAGCCCCTGCCGGTCGCGGGAGCTGTTGTCGCGGATTAGACCACCCAGGACGATGGTCTCGCCGGAACGCACCGCGACCCGACTGGCCAGTTCACGTTCCAGGAAGGTGCGCTGTCCAGTCGCAAGATCGATCTGACCGACATCGGTGATCGATTGGCGGACGGACATCGTGACCAAGCCGCCCGCGTTCACCGATGGCGATACCTCGAGGAACACCCCGGTGTCCTTGTACTCGATGGTGGAAGTGATGTTCTCGCCGTCGAGATTAGTGGATTCCGATGTTCGAACCGGCTGCTGATCGCCGACCCGGATCGCCGCGGTGTGGTTGTCCAATACCATCATGGTCGGGGACGAGATGACGTTCAGCAGGGACTTTTCCGCGAGCGCGGTCAGCACCGCCTGAAACGACCCGGTCGGGCTGCTGATGCTGTAGGAGAATCCCGGGTTGTTCGGGCCGATTCGGCCGTTATTGGTAGAGGTCAGCTGCCCGACACCCTCGTAGCCGGTGCCAAGACCGCCGAGCGCGTTGGTGAAAAACCACTGCATGCCATACTGCAACTCATCGTTCAGCGTCACCTGGAGAATGCTGGCCTCGATCAGGACCTGGGTCGGCGTGAGATCGATCTGCCGCAGCGCCGCCTCGATGCGACGGTACTCACGCCGCGAGGCGTAGATCAGGAGTGCGTTGTTGAGTTCGTCGGCCACTATCCTGACGTCGTTGTCCAGTTGCAGCTGGGTAGTCTCGGGCTGGTTTACGGTATTCCCCTCGATGGCGCCGAACGTCTGGGAGTCTCCCACCGCGGTGCCCGCGAGCCCCGGTGCAATGCCGGTGTCGCGTGAGCGCGCTTGCCGCGACGATCCGCCCCCGCCCCCGCCACCGAACACGCCGTTCAGCACACGGGCGATGTGGCTGGCCGAGCCGTTCTGCACCTCGTAGACGAACAGCTGTTTGTCCCCCTCGCTGTCTGCCGCGCGGTCGAAGCGCTCGATCCACAGCCGCGCCTGCTCCAGATAGTGCGCCCGCGGGGTGACCACCAGCAGCGCATTCAGTCGCTCCACCGGCAGCACCTGGACCAGTCCGGCCAGGGGCCCGCCGGTCACGCCCGCGGCACGTGCCGGCGCCTGACGGCGCTTCGGTGCATCGCCGTCTTGCCGGGCTGCGGAACGCTGCGGGGCACTTGCGGTGCCGCCGCTCAATGCAAACACCGAACGCAGTGCGAGCTCTGCCTCGTCCACCGTCAGGTAGGTGAGCGGGAACAGCCCCACCGACATGCCGCGCAGGAAATCGACGTCGAAGATGTCGATCAGTTCCAGCCAGCCCTCGATCTGGGTGCTGGTCCCGGCGAGTATCAGCAGGTTGCGTGCCGTGTCGACGCGCAATACGTTCTCCGCACTGCTCACCGGACGAAGGATATCGGCCATCTCGGTAACGCCGACATACTGCAGCGGCACCACCACGCTGCCATAGCCGGATCGCGATGCGCCTGGTGCCGATGGCGACGGCATATTGGCCCGCATGGACTCGCGTGCGCCGATGGCGATACGCCCATTGCCGTCTGCCTGCATCAGATAACCGTTAGACAGCAGCATGGATTCGAGGATGCCAAACAGCTGCTCGCGCGGGACCGGCCGGTGGGTGTGCAGCGACACCTCGCCCTGCAGGGGCTGCATCACCGAATAGTCCAGTTCCAGCAGATCTCCGAGTATCGCGTGCACCACCTCGTTGAGCGGGGCGCGCTCAAAGCGCAGGGTCACCGAATCGCCGGATACCTCGATCTGGCGGGGCGGCGCAGCGGAGCCGACCACACGGTCGGTGCCCGGAAAGAGTACCGGCTCGCTCGGCGGCAGCTCGCTCTGCGCGTCATTGCCTGCGTCCGTGGGGCCTGGGGCATCGAGGCTGGCCTCATCCACCTGCCGGGCCGCCAGGTTGATCGCGGTTAGCTCAGCGACACTGGCGACCGGCTGCGTGGATTGAGTGGGCGGCGTCGCGCACCCCGTCAGCAACAGGCAGAACAGCAGAAAAGTCTTGGTGCCAGTGCTCATCCACCCGTCGCCTTGTTTCGTTGTGTAGGTCGTTGCTTTGCTCGCTGTTGGCGCAGCAGCGCCTGACGGCGCTGGCGGCGTTCCGCGATCTTTGACCGCGCCCCGCGCGGTGTGCCTGCGGCAGCGCCCGGTGCGGGCGGCCCGGCCGTCTCCGGCGACTCGAGATCGCGCGCGGGTGGCTGGATGGACAACTCGCGCCGGCTACCGGCGGCATCGGTGAAGCTGGCCACCAGGCCCTCGATCTCGGTGAGTCGCCATCCGGCCAGACGCTCACCGACGACCACGCGGCGGATCTCATCGTCCAGCGAGATGATCGCCACGCCCTGCTCGCCGACACCGGCCAGCCCGACCAGCGTCGCCTGCTCGATCGCGTCCACCGGCGCTTCGGGTTCAGGCGCCTCGGCCACCTCGACGGCTGCGGGCTGCGGGCGCCGGCTGGCGGCAAACAGGGGCCGCTCGTGAAGGTCGAAGGCGTCGCCCTCCAGGCCCTGGGGCGACACAGGCGGCGCAAACATCGCGGGATCCGGGACCAACGCGCGCGGGGGCGTCCATACCGTGCGCCCGGTCAACCAGGCCGCGCCGATGGCGCCAAGCAGCAGCAAGTTGACGGCTGCCAGGATGATCGGGGGCGACGGCCTCATGAGGAGAGCCTGGCCGCAGCGACTACGATCTCGACACGCAATGCGCTTTTTTTGGCCCTGCGCCGCGACACTGCGGTGACCGACAGCGAGCGCAGGTGCAGTGCGGGGCGGAGCGCAGGCAGCGCCTGCAACATCGATTCGAGATTCTGCAATGTCCCCTCGAGCCGCAGCGACAACGGGATCTCCTCAAAGCCGTCGTGCGTGAAAACCGTACCAATCCGGCTGCTGACGACGGTAAAGCCGGCCGCCTCCGACGCGGCGCGCAGTTTCTGCTGCATATCGGCACCGACACGGCCACTGCCTAGATCGGCAGCATACGCCTCTTCCTGGAGTATTTCGGTGGTCTGCGCCAGTACCTGCTCGAATCGCCGGCGCTCTCCCTGCAGACCCAACAGTCGCGCAAAGCGCGGCTCCACGGCCTGCAATTGGTCCGCGGCCGATTGCGATCGTGCCAGCATCAGCGACCCGGCGACCCCGATAATCAGGGTCACCAGTAGCAGGGTACTGCCGATCGCGAACAGCGCGCTCGAGCCCGCCTTGACCCTCATTGCGCCTCCACCGTCTCTAGCGCGAACGCGATCGTGAACGTCTCCAGCTTCGTCCGACGATCCCGCGCGATCGCCGTCGGCGAGCGCACCAGGGTCAACCCGGGCTCCGACCCGACAGTATCGATCAGCGCCGCCGCGTTGCTGGCCAGGCCCTTGATCGACGCGCTCCCATCGTCGCTCCAGTTAAAGGCTGTGAGGTAGGCGTCATCCGGCACTAACTGCGTCAGGCGATCGAGCAATTCCAGCAGATCGGTCGGAGCGCCAAAGTGCGCGCGCAGGGCCTCCACCTGGTGTTTTCGCTGCACCAGCGAATCGCGCAGCTGCAGATCATCGGCCACGGCCGCGCGCAAGGTCGCAAATCTATCCTCGGCGTCTATGGCCTGCTGGTGCGCCTGGAGCACCGGGGTAGCCGCCAACGCCAGCAACAGCAGAACGGCCATGACAACCTGCCCGACAAGGCCAGCCAGCCGTCGTCTCTCCAGACCCCGGCGGACCTTTTCATCGAAACCCTGCAGCACGACGACCGCGTCGCCCGAGCGCGCCCAGACCTCTACCGGCCTCCCGGGCGGCAGAGACGCCGAAACGGCGTTCAGCTGCCGGCGCACGTAGGCCCTGGATGCGATCGCCAGCGTGACGTCCTTGACGCCGACCGCGCCGGAGCCTGCCGGCTGTACATGCCAGCCCCACAGCGACTCTTCGGGCGCAAAGGGAGAGACCGCGGCCACCTCGAGTTCGAGTGCGGAGCGCATCTCGGCCGCCGGCAATACGGGGAGGCGGACATGATTCAGCAGCACGCCCTCATCCGGCAGCTCGAGCGCGACAACCGATGGCTTGGCGCCGGTGAGGACCGTGGCGGTCGCCCCGTTGCGCACCGATACCCCGCCAGCGGCATCATGGACCTCGACCGGAACGCGCGGCACTAAGGGCGCGATCCATGGCCAGGTCGCCACCTCGCGCCAGCCCTGCAGCCAGGCCACCGGCAACCGGGTGAGGTCGATGCCGAACAACTGCCATTGGTCCCGCGCGATCGTCATAGCTGCTCGCTTCCCGTGCCTACTGCACGCGCCGGGTAAAGGTCGAGCCAGCGGAAGGGCAGCCCGTCGGCGACGCCGGACAGATCCACCCAGCCGGTGCGCCGATAGACCACGCCGCTGCTGGTTACTACATCGGCATCAAGTCGGTAGAGTTTATCGCGCCGCGCGCCCCGGGTAGTGTGCTTGATGCCAGTCATGTCCTTCGCAGGGTCGTCCGCGTCGCGACGCTCGAGAAAGCGTTCTGCCGTCCCGGCATCGCCCGCCGCCAGGACCCCTACCAGCCCCGGTGGTGCGGCCTGCGGATCGACCGCGCCGCCCGGTGACCGGACGGTAATGAAGTCCTTAATTGTATCAAACAACTCGAGGGGAAAGCCGGGGACTTCGAGCAAATCCTCGATCACGTCGAATCGGCTCTGGCGTCGCGCCGCTTGCACGACATCCTGCCGATCCGCGTCGTCGGGCAGCGCGACCGGCGTGCTCCGCTTACGACGCAGACTGATCTCACTGACCAGGCGATCGGCCTGTTGCGGCGTGATACCCCCGGCGTGGACCAGCAGGTCGGTCAGCAGTCCGGTATCTGCTCTGTTGATATTCACCAGACCGGCCGAAGGGACCACCGTCACGGCCACTTCGCGCCCGTCGAAGCGGTAGGCGCGTCGCTGCCAACTATGGGCCTCACCCTGCTCACGGTGCAGGTCGAAGACCGCGAGCTGCATCGCCGCATCCCCCAGTGCGGTTGCATCGGTCGCGTCGCGCAGCTGCTGGACCGCGCGGATCTCCGCGCGTGTCGCATAGATCAGGCTGCTCACCAGCAGGGACAGCGCGGCCACCATCCACATCACCGCCACCAGGGCCATGCCGGATTCACGATGCGTGGCGCGCACCGGCCAAGGTTGCACCGCGACGCTCATCCTCCAGCCCCCCGAACAATGCGCCCGCCGGCGCGCGCCAAATCGGCGGCCCGCACCCG
>JAHEJD010000109.1:0-2029 GCA_024639005.1 Chromatiaceae bacterium
CCGTTTGTTCCGCAAAACCACCCCCGGTCCCCAATACACGAAAGGGCCCCAAATGGGACCCTTTCGGTTATGGCGGAGGGGGTGGGATTCGAACCCACGGTGGGCGTTAACCCACGACGGTTTTCAAGACCGTTGCATTCAACCGCTCTGCCACCCCTCCGGATGCGGGCAGGGCCGGTAGGATACCGGAATTTCCTTACAAGACAACTGTATTTAGGGCTTAAAGCGGCTTTGGAATGGCCGCAGACCTGGGTTATGATCTGCGAAACTTTCAGGTCGCGTTCTGGTCTGATCAGTCGGTTAAATCGCAACAACTGCCCGGGAGGCAATTGGCAATGAATCGTTACGAAAGTGTGATCACCCAAACTGGGAGTTCCGCGGTATCTAGCAACAAGGTGTTGAAAAACACCTATCTGTTGCTGTCCGCCACACTCGGCTTCAGTGCGGTAATGGCGATGGTCTCGATGGCGATCGGGGTACCACCGATTACCTATCTGGTCGCGGTGATTGGGGCGATGGTGCTTGGTATCTTCGTGCTGCCGCGCGCGGCCAAATCGACCAGTGGGATTGGCGTGATTTTTGGGATAACGGGCCTGCTGGGCTTCGGCCTAGGCTCGATTCTCAGTATGTACCTCGCGCTGCCCAATGGGCCGCAAGTGATCGCTACGGCGTTCGCCGGCACAGGTATCATATTCCTAGGCCTGTCGGGCTACGCGCTGACCGCGAAGCGGGACTTCAGCTTCATGGGCGGCTTCCTGTTTGCCGGCATGATGGTCGTGGTGCTGGCGATGGTCGCCAACATCTTCCTGCAGATACCGGCTCTGGCGTTGGCGGTATCGGCGGGCATCATCCTGGTGATGAGCGGCTTCATCCTGTTCGACACCAGCCGGATCGTCCGCGGTGGTGAGACCAACTACATCATGGCCACATACGGGCTGTACCTGAGTATCTTCAACATCTTTATCAGCTTGTTGAGCATCCTCGGAATCATGGGCGGCGATGAATAACCCGGTCGCTTAAGCGCAACCAACCCCGGCCCGGTGCCGGGGTTTTTTCTGCCTGGAGAAGGAGAAACATCGAGATGGAGTGGATGCAGATACTGGGCCTGGTCGCCGGCATTATGATGCTGTTTGTGCTGTGGCCGGCCTATAAGCACTGGTCGGCGAACAGCCCGAAGGCCGAGAAGGGCGACTGGCAGGCCGTGCTGCTGCCGTTGGCCGCGGTCGTTGGGCTGGTGATCCTGCTGATCATGTCGGTGAGGTGACGGGGTATCGGCCGGCTTGTATCCCGTCCGAAACATAGGGCATCATGGCGGGGTGTCATTGAGGACACGTCATCAAGTAAAGGGATTTCATGATTACGACTAGTCTTGCGCGTCGCGCGCCCATAGCCCAAATGATTCGCATCCTGATCGTTGACGATCACGACCTTTTCCGCGCTGGGGTGCGCAGTATCCTAGAGCACGAAGACGGTCTCGACGTGGTAGGCGAGTGCGCGAGTGGCGAGGATGCGCTCGAGGCCGTCCAGCGGGAGGCGCCGGACCTGGTGCTGATGGACATCAATATGCCGGGCATCGGCGGCATCGAGGCCACCCGCCACATCCTGAAGCTCGCGCCGTCGGTCAAGGTAATCGCGGTGACGGTTCTGAGCGACGATCCGTTTCCGAATCAGCTGCTGGATGCCGGGGCCCTCGGCTATCTCTCGAAGGGCGCCAGTTCGGACGAGATGCTCGAGGCGATTCGGATGGTGATGCGCGGGCTGCACTATATCTCCAACGACGTCGCCCGGAAGCTCACGCTGGCCGGTTTTCGCAGTCATGGCGAATCCTCGCCGTTGCGCACGCTGACGGCGCGGGAGATGCAGGTGATGATGATGATCACCAGCGGCCAACGGAACTATCAGATCTCCGATGCACTGTTCCTCAGCCCGAAGACCGTCAGCACCTATCGTTACCGCTTGTTTGAGAAACTCGACGTCACCAGCGACGCCGAACTGACCCGTCTGGCCATTCGCCATGGGCTGATCGACA
>JAHEJD010000109.1:2129-5396 GCA_024639005.1 Chromatiaceae bacterium
GTGATGCGCACGCCATTCGACCCGGAGTGTCGGCGTTGCGGTCGACTGGCCGATTTCCTCGATACAGTAAAGGCCGAGCACCCGGACTATTTCTGCCGCCCGGTGCCGGCCTTCGGGGTCGCCGATCCCGGTCTCCTGGTGGTCGGCCTGGCCCCGGGAATGCACGGTGCCAATGCAACCGGCCGCCCGTTCACCGGCGATTATGCGGGCATCCTGCTGTACCAGACATTGCACAGATTCGGTTTCGCCGGCGCGGCGCAGTCAGTGTCCGCGGCCGACGGCCTGCGCCTGATCGATTGCCGAATCACCAATGCGGTGAAGTGCCTGCCGCCGCAGAACAAACCGCTGGGCGCGGAGATCAGTACCTGCCGCGATTTCCTCGCCGCGGAGCTTGCCGGCTTCCGCGATGGCGGCGTCGTGGTGGCGCTGGGGTCGATCGCGCACAAATCCGTCGTGGCCGCATTCGCCAGGCCACAGCGGAACTACCCCTTCGGCCATGCGGCAGAGCACGCGATGCCGCGTAACATCACCCTGATCGATTCGTATCACTGCAGTCGCTATAACACCCAGACCAAGCGCCTAACGGCCGCGATGTTCGAGCAGGTGTTCTCGCGGGCGCGCGAATTGTTGCATTGACGTCTGGCGCGCCAATTGGGCGCGATGGGCGAGGCCGTACCGCACCGCGCATCACCCCGCATATCCCCGTAGGCACAGTAAACTACAAGGGTGACTGAGCCCGACGCGACATTCGATCACAAGACCTTCCTGCGCAATCTTACCCAGGGACCTGGGGTCTACCGCATGCTCAATGATGGGCGCGAGGTGATGTATGTCGGCAAGGCCAAGAACCTGCGCCGTCGCGTCGCCAGCTATTTCACCCGTGCCGGCAATCGGCGGATCTCGAGCATGGTCGCGCAGATCCGTCATATCGAGATCACGGCCACGCATACCGAGGCCGAGGCGCTGCTGCTCGAGAACAACCTGATCAAAGCGCACAAGCCGCGCTACAACGTGCTGTTGCGCGACGACAAGAGCTACCCCTATCTGTTCCTGTCCGACGAGCAGTTTCCGCGGCTCGCCTTCCACCGTGGGGCGCGCCGCACCAAGGGTCGCTATTTCGGGCCCTATCCGAGCGCCGGGGCAGTGCGCGAGACGCTGCAGCTGCTGCAGAAGCTGTTTCCGGTGCGCCAATGCGAGGACAGCTATTACCGCAATCGTTCGCGACCCTGTCTGCAGTATCAGATCGAGCGCTGCACGGCGCCCTGTGTGGGTTTCGTCACGCCCGAGGCCTATGCCCAGGATGTGCACGACACCGAGCTGTTCCTCGAGGGCAAGGCCTCGGACGTGATCGAACGCTGGGTGCAAAAGATGGAAAAGGCCGCCACGCGGCTGGATTTCGAGGAGGCGGCGCACCTGCGCGATCAGATCGGCACGCTGCGTCAGGTGCAGGAAAGGCAATATGTCAGCGGTGAGCGCGGCGATCTGGACATTGTTGCGGTGGCCACCGACAACGGCACCGCGTGTGTGCAGCTGTTTTGTGTCCGCCAGGGGCGCAACCTGGGCAACAAGAGCCTGTTCCCGCGCAGCGGCGACGGTGCGGAACGCAGCGAGATCGCCTCGGCATTCATTGCGCAGCACTATCTCGGTAAGGCCGTGCCACAGCAGATCCTGGTCAATGTCGAGCCCGATGATCGCGTGCTGTTGGAGGAATCGCTGAGCACCCAGGCCGACCGCAGGGTGACCATCCAGTCGAGGCCGCGCGGCGAACGCGCGCGCTGGCTCAAGATGGCGGTCGACAATGCAAAGCTGGCGTTGGCCTCGCGGCTGGCCAGCCGCGGCAATGCGACCCGACGTGTGGCCGCCCTGCAGCAGGCGTTGGGGCTGCCAGAGCCACCGGCGCGCATGGAGTGTTTCGATATCAGTCACATCCAGGGCGATCAGACGGTCGCCTCGTGCGTTGTCTTCGTGGACGGCGCGCCGAGCAAGGCCGATTACCGGCGCTTCAACATCCGCGGGATCACGCCCGGGGACGACTATGCGGCCCTGCGTCAGGCACTCGAGCGGCGCTACCGACGGATCATGGCCGGCGAGGGCAGGCTGCCCGACATCCTGCTGATCGACGGTGGTCAGGGTCAGCTGTCGGCCGCCGCCGAGATCATTGCCGGCCTCGGTGTGAACGGTGTACTGCTGGTTGGCGTCGCCAAGGGACCCGACCGCCGACCGGGCATGGAGCAACTGTTCTTGTTGGGGCGCAGGCAGCCTCTTATACTGAATCCAGACTCGCAGGCACTGCACCTGGTGCAACAGATCCGCGATGAAGCACACCGCTTCGCGATCACCGGCCACCGCCAACGTCGGGGAAAGGCCAAGACGCGCTCGGTGCTCGAAGATATCAGCGGCATCGGACCGAAGCGCCGGGCACGGCTGCTGCAACAGTTCGGCGGGCTGCAGGGTTTGTCTCGCGCCGGCATCGAAGACATCAGCACCGTTGAAGGGATAAGTGAAAAGCTCGCACAAGAGATCTACGCGGCCTTTCACGGCAACAAATGAGCCCCAACTACAACCTCCCCAATGCGCTGACGCTGCTGCGGATCCTGCTCATCCCGGTGCTGATCGTGGTGTTCTATCTGCCGACCTTCTGGGGGCGCGAGGCCGCTGCAGTAGTATTTGTGCTGGCGGCGCTCACCGATTGGCTGGATGGTTATCTGGCCCGCCGGATGCAGTTGGTCTCCGCCCTGGGTGCCTTTCTCGACCCGGTCGCCGACAAGCTGATGGTGGCCACCGCCCTGGTGCTGCTGGTGCAGGCGGATCCGAGAATCTCGACCGCGGTGGCCGCGGCGGTGATCATCGGGCGGGAGATTGCGATCTCGGCGCTGCGCGAATGGATGGCCGAGATCGGCAGTCGGACCAAAGTCGCCGTATCGATGACCGGCAAGTTCAAGACTGCGGCGCAGATGGTCGCGATCAGCCTCTTGCTCTACCGCGATGATCTCTTCGGGCTGCCGATGTACAGCATCGGTCTGATCCTCTTGTATATCGCCGTGGCGCTTACGCTGTGGTCCATGTTGCTCTATTTGCGCGCGGCCTGGCCGAGCCTGCGCGATGGCCAACAGACGGGCTGATCGACGGCAGACGGCGCGGAAACAGCCTTGACACAATCGGGCAATTCCCTAGAATATCGGCCTCGTTCGGCGGGAATAGCTCAGTTGGTAGAGCACAACCTTGCCAAGGTTGGGGTCGCGAGTTCGAGTCTCGTTTCCCGCTCCA
>JAHEJD010000011.1:0-17736 GCA_024639005.1 Chromatiaceae bacterium
AGCAGACAGCCGATAAACGTGCAAAGATCGCCGCTCACCTACCCGACTGAATCCATATGGACATGACCGATCCGCCGGTCGAGCTGAGCATCATCCTGCCCGCACTCAACGAGGCCCGCAGCCTGGAGTTTTTGCTGCCCGAGTTGAAGCGGACCTTCCCAGATGCCGAGCTGATCGTCGTCGACGACGGCTCGCGGGACGATACCGAGGCGGTCTGCGAGCCCAACGGCTGCCGCGTCGTTTCCAATCCCTACCGCATGGGCAACGGTGCCGCCATCAAGCGCGGCGCGCGCGCGGCCAACGGCAAATATCTCGCGATGATGGACGCAGACGGTCAGCATCGCGCTGAAGATCTCCAGCGCCTGTGGAAGCGTTTCCAGTCAGAAGACCTCGATATGATCGTCGGCGCACGGTATCGCGGCGATCATGCCAGTGTGTTCCGGCGTTTCGGCAACTTTGCCTTCAATCGGCTAGCGAGCTGGATGACCGGGCAGAAGATCACCGACCTGACCAGCGGGCTGCGTATCTGCAAGGCGCAGCGCTTCCGCGAGTTTCTGCACCTGCTGCCGAACGGCTTTTCCTACCCGACGACCAGCACCATGGCGTTTTTTCGTTCCGGCTACTCGGTCG
Organism: Chromatiaceae bacterium; assembly: GCA_024639005.1. Classification (GTDB taxonomy): domain Bacteria; phylum Pseudomonadota; class Gammaproteobacteria; order Chromatiales; family Chromatiaceae; genus Thiosocius. The sequence goes on from JAHEJD010000011.1 coordinate 631, forward strand.
CCTACGAACCCATCGACGTACAGCAGCGCGAAGGCCGAAGCCACCTGAAGATCTGGCGTGAAGGCATGCGCTTTTTGGTGATTATCTTCAAGATCGGGGCGCTGTATTCGCCGCTGAAGTTTTTTCTGCCGATCAGCGTCTTTCTGTTCCTGACGGCCACGCTGCTGTATGGGTATACCTACCTGGAGAATGGCCGCTTCACCAACATGAGCGCCCTGCTCTACATGACCTCGCTGCTGACATTCCTGATCGGGATGGTGTCGGAGCAGATCACCAGCCTGATGTTCGCGCGCGGCGAGCGTGAGTGAGGAATGCGGCCGTTGTGGCCGCATTCACCAAAACTTCCAAATACCAGACTCACTGCAGTAGCTTGGTGGCGCCCTCGACATTACTGGCACTCAGCGTCCCGGCCGCCTGCAGCAGCGACAGATTATTGAGGATATATTCATAACGCGATTGGTCCAGATCGCGCTGGACACGCAGCAGATCGCGCTGACTGTCCAGCACGTCGACCAGGGTACGGGTACCGACATCAAACCCGGCCTCGGTGGCCTCCAGGGCACTCTTCGACGACACCTCCGCCGCCTCCAACGCCTTCACCAGACTGATGCTGGCCAGCACACCGCGGTAGGCGTTGCGCACCTGTGTCTCCACTGCCCGTCGTCGCTGCTCCAACACATCTTGTGCGGCCTGATACTGAAACCGCGCCTGGCGGGTCGCCGCCTGGACCCCACCACCTGTATAAAGGGGGATACTCAGCTGTAGGCCGATGATCGCGTCGTTGCTATCGACACCGACGTCGGCGTCGGACCGATCGATGGAGTAGGACCCGATCAGATCGAGCGCCGGCGAGTCGCCGGCATCCTGCCGCTCGATCTCCTTGAGCGCGATTTCGGTATCGTACTTCGCCGAAATGACGCCGGGGTTGTTCTGTAGCGCGGTCGCCGTCCACTCGTCGAGGCTCGCGGGCTCCGGCGGCTTCAATTCGATCGTGGTCTTCAGATCCGCCAGCGGCCCAGTCGGTTCGCCGGTGATCTCGATCAGGGATTCGATGGAATCATCGAGTCTATTCTGCGCAACGATCACATTAGCGCGCGCCTGGTCATAGCGTGCCTGGGCCTCGTTCACATCGGTAATCGCGATCAGCCCAACCTCGAAACGCTGTTTCGCCTGATCCAACTGTCGCGCAATCGCCTTGACATCGGCGTCGGTAAACTTCAGCGTGTCTTGGGCCGACAGGACCCCGAAGTAGGCCTCCGTGACACGCACGATCAGGTCCTGCTCCGCGGTGGTGTAGTCGACGTCGGCCTGGTCGACCTGGTCACGCGACTGATCCAGCTGGACCAACAGATCCTTGCGGTATATGGGCTGGACCAATTGCAGCGCGGCACCAGCGCTGCCAAAGCGATCGTCATCGGCGAACGGCCCCGAATCCCTGACATCTCTGTCCGTGTACGTGGCATCACCCGACAGTGTCACCCCGGGCAGTAACTGGGACTTCGCCAACGGCTCTGACTCCAGTGTCGCATCGCGTGTGGACTGCGCGGCGGCCAGCGTCGGGTCGTTCTTCTGGGCCATCGCATACACCGACGCCAGATCCGCCGCCGATGCGCCGATACCGTGACAAAGCAATGCAATCGCCAGTGCGATCCGCTTCATGATGATGGCTCCCCTCATCCGATGTTTATTCTGCGTCCGAAATATACCAGAGACCGCCGGGTGAATCGCGGCCCGATTCAACGTCCAGCGCTTCGGTCTCCCGCGGGCATTGGCGGCACCAACAGTTCCGGGTCGATGCGCCGGTCGCGCAGATTCATGCGCCAGTCCAGGTGGGCACCCGTGACACGCCCGGTCGCGCCGACCTCGGCCACGACGTCTCCCCGCTCCACGCGCTCGCCGACCGCCGCGTGGAGCTTGTGAAGGTGCAGGAACGACGACGTCAGTTGATGACCGTGGTCGATGATCAGGGTGCCACCGGAAAAGAACATATCCGGCTCGGCCAGGGTCACGATACCCGGCGCGGGGGCACGCACCGGCGTGCCGACCGGGGCGGCCACGTCGACGCCGAAGTGAGGGCGCCTCGGCTCCCCGTTCAAGACCCGCTGACTGCCATAGACCCCGGTGATTGGGCCGAGCACCGGCCAGGCGAAGCCGGTGAGAAAATCCTGGCGGTCGTCGTCGCGCGCCCGCGCCCTCTTCACCGCCACTGCGTCGCGTCGGATACGCGCCAGATCCTCTGGTGAGCGCGGCGTGACCTTGCGCTCTGGCAGGCCATCGATCCGTTGGATGCGGTATTCACGCTCGGCCACCTGCAGGGTCTTGCGCAGCACTCCACCGTTCAGCAGGTCGATGCGCAGCGCGGAGGTGGCCGGTGCGTCGCGCGTGAAGCCAATCAGGAAATCCCCTTGCGCGCTGACCCGAAGCGGCTGATCGTCCTGCCAGACCCTGCTGCCGGGCGTCGTGCTCCCGACCATCAGGCCACCCTGGATCCCCTCCCCGGCCAGGCGATAGGGCACATCGGCCGGTTGTTCCCCCGCGCCCAGCGGCAGGGACCAGATCAACGACAAAACAAAACCCAGCGCAGCAATTGGCACCGCATATTTCCCTGTAGTTTGCAGACCAAGACGGATTGTACAGACCGCTTTGTTAGACTGCCGCAATGGCAACCAACACCGATCCGGCTCCGACCCCCCGCTCCGCAGTCTACACCTGGTCGGAGGTGATCCAAATGATCGCGAGTCATCGCCGCGAACTGGTCGCCGCCAACCTGATTGCAATCCTCGGTGCGCTGGCCGCGGTGCCCGTGCCGTTACTGATTCCGCTGCTGGTCGATGAGGTGCTGCTGGAGAAACCGGGCGCCGCGGTAGGCTGGATGGACGCGACCTTCCCGGACGCCTGGCACGGCCCGGTTCTTTACATCAGTGCCATCCTGGTGCTGACGATGGTGCTGCGTCTGCTGACCCTGATCTTCAACGTCTGGCAGACCCGCGAGTTCACGGTGATCGCCAAAGACGTGATCTTCAGCATCCGACGCACGCTGTTGCAGCGCCTCGAGCGTTTTTCCATGGCCGAGTATGAGACCCTCGGCAGCAGTACCGTCGCCTCGCACCTGGTCACCGATCTCGACGCCATCGATCAATTCGTCAGTCAGACCACGAGCAAGTTCATCGTCGCCGTCCTCAGCGTGCTGGGCACCGCCTTCGTCCTGCTGTGGATGCACTGGCAGCTCGCGCTGTTCATTCTGCTGCTGAACCCGGTGGTGATCTACCTGACGACGGTGTTCGGCCGCCGCGTAAAGCGCCTCAAGGCGCGTGAGAACAGTGCCTATCAGGTGTTCCAGGAGTCGCTGGCCGAGACCCTGGACGCGATCCAGCAGATTCGCGCCAGCAACCGCGAACGTCACTATGTCCAGCGGGTCATCGACGCCGCCGGCAAGATTCGCGATCACTCGGCGACCTTCACCTGGAAGAGCGATGCCGCCAACCGCCTGTCGTTCATGGTGTTTCTGTTCGGCTTCGATATCTTCCGTACGCTGTCGATGTTGATGGTGCTGTTCTCGGACCTGACCATCGGCCAAATGCTGGCTGTCTACGCCTACCTCTGGTTCATGATGACGCCGGTACAGGAGATCCTGAACATCCAGTACGCCTATCTCGCCGCCAAGGCTGCCCTGGCGCGCATCAACCAGCTGATGGACGTCGGTCTCGAGCCCCATTATCCCAACGAGCAGGACCCCTTCCGTGGCGTGCGCACGACCAGTATTCGGGTGGAAAACGTCAGCTTCCGCTACGGCGACGGCCCGCTGGTACTCGACAACGTGAATCTTTCCATCGCCGCCGGAGAGAAGGTCGCACTGGTGGGCGCCAGTGGCGGTGGCAAGACCACGCTGGTGCAGATACTGCTGGGCCTGTACCTGCCGGAGCACGGACAGGTGTTTTTCAATGACGTGCCGGTCACCCGGATCGGCCTCGATGTGGTCCGCGACAATGTGGCCACGGTGCTGCAGCATCCGGCACTGTTCAATGACACGGTGCGCAACAACCTCACGCTGGGTCGTCCGACCGCAGACGAGGAGCTGTGGCGCGCGCTCGACGTGGCCCAGCTGTCGGAGGTGGTGCGCGGCCTGCCGGCCGGGCTCGACACCTTGATCGGGCGCGACGGCATCCGCCTGTCCGGCGGCCAGCGTCAGCGCCTGGCGGTGGCCCGGATGGTGTTGAGCGACCCCAGGGTGGTGATTCTCGACGAGGCCACATCCGCCCTGGACACCACCACCGAACAGCATCTGCATACCGCCCTACAGGCCTTCCTTGCCGATCGCACCACGCTGATCATTGCGCATCGCCTCAGCGCAGTCCGCCAGGCCGATCGCGCACTGGTCTTCGAGAGCGGCACCATCGTCGAAGACGGTCGCCACGAAGACCTGATCGACAAGGACGGTCTTTACGCCAGCCTATACCGTCACGCCGAGGTCTAATGCCGATTATCGACAGTGCATTCCGGCCCGCCTGGTGGCTGCGCGGCAATCATGCACAAACCCTGTGGCCCGCGCTTTTCCGCCGTCCCCGGCGCCTCGATCTCGCGTGGGAGCAACTGGAACTCGACGACGGCGATTTTCTCGATCTGGTCTGGTCGGGCCCCGAACAGGCCCCGGTCGTGCTGCTGATGCATGGCCTCGAGGGCGGTATCCACTCCCACTATGCCCGCGGGATCATGTGGCGGCTCAACCGTTACGGCTTCCGCGTCTGCCTCATGCATTTTCGCGGTTGCGGGCGCCAACCGAACCGCCTCCCGGTCAGCTACCACAGCGGCAAGACCGACGATCCGCAGCGCGTCCTGGAGTACATCCAGCGCAGCCGTGGGCAGGTCCCGTTCGGTGCAGTCGGGATATCGCTCGGTGGCAATGTCCTGCTGAAATGGCTGGGCGAGCAGGGCGAACGCTCGCCGCTGCGGCGTGCCGTCGCGATCTCGGTGCCGTTCCGCCTCGACGCAACCGCGCGGCGCCTGGAACAAGGCCTGTCACGCCTCTACCAGCGCCATCTACTGCGCAGCATGAGGGCCTCGTATCGGCGCAAGTACGCCCGCATCGCCTCGCCCCTGGATGTGGATATCGAGCGGCTGAACAGTTTCCGCCTGTTCGACGACCAGGTGACCGCGGCGCTGCACGGTTTCGCCGGCGCCGACGACTACTATGCGCGCTGCAGCAGTCGGCAGTTCATCCCGCGCATCCGCGTCCCGACCCTGATATTGCATGCGCGTGACGACCCTTTCATGTTCCCCGATACGCCGCCGGAGGAAACGGAACTGCCGGGACAGGTATGGCTGGAGGTACCCGAGGGCGGCGGGCACGTCGGATTCATCGGCGGCTGGCTGCCTGGCTGGGCCGAGTATTACGCCGATCGGCGGATCGCCGGGTGGATGACAAACAGTCTGCCCGCGTGAACACGGGCATGGGTCTCAATGACCAGCGCAACGGGCCGCGCGCCTAAGCTGTAAATCTCACCGATTTCCTGCTGCGGGCGGCGATACACTCGACCCAATATGGCGTACTCGCTACAGCCGGTTCGACGTAGTGTCAGCTACGCCTTCACCGTCTTTCACTGCGTGCACCCCGCCATGGCGGCGTCTCGACACCCTCGCGACGAAAAACGGTGAGACATGCAGGCTAATCAACCGCCGCGGGCGGCGGACGACAGGTCCCAGAGCGGCAGAAAGACACCCAGCGCCAGTACGGCCACCAGCACGCCGATCACGGTGATCAGGATGGGCTCGATCGCATCGGAGAGCCGCTTGAGTTCGAACTCGACCTCGGCCTCGTAATGCTGCGCCGTCTCCTGCAGCAGGTGATCCAGCGCACCGGTCTCCTCGCCGACTGCGAGCATCTGCAGGACCAGCGGCGTAAACAGGCCGGTAGAGGCCGCCGTACGCGATACCGTGCCGCCCTTCTCGATGCCGCTGCGCATATTCTGCACCTGCTGGCCGACATAGGCGTTATCGACGACACCGGCAACGACGCTCAGCGCCTGCACCAGCGGCACACCGGAGCGGAGCGTGAGTGCCAGTGATTGCGCGAATCGTCCGAGTACCGCCTTGCGCACGATGCCGCCAACCAGCGGGGCATTCAGCAGGAACGCCGACCAGACGATCTGCCCGTGTGGACTGCGCGTCCAGGCTCGGAACGCAAACAGCGAACCGAGCATGGCGATCAGTAAGACAGGCCAGTAGGTCACGAAGAACTCCGACGTCCAGAGCAACAGCCGGGTCATGAATGGCAGCTCGGCGTTGTAGCGGGCAAATGCGTCGGCAAAGGTCGGGATGACCCAGATGTTCATAATCGTCAAGGCGACCGCGATGGCGCCGAACACCACCATCGGGTAGCGAACCGCCGCAGCGATCCGCTCACGGGTATTCTTCTCGATCTCCAGATAGTCGGCCAGATGACCGAACGCCTCTTCCAGCTTACCGGTGTTCTCGCCGACCCGTACCAGCGAGACGAACAGCGTCGAGAAGACCTTGGGATGCCGGGCCAGTGCAGCGTGCAGCTCGCGGCCACCCTGGAGCTGGCGATGTACGTCTGTCAGCGTCTCGGCAAGCGTCGGATTGCTGGTGGTATCCGCCAGGCCATGCAGACCCTGCAGGATCGGCACCCCGGCGCGCGACAAGGTACGCAGCTGCCGCGCGAGCATCACGATCTCGGTCAGATTGACCTTGGGCTTGGTCAGATGGATCCCGCGATCCTTGCGCTCGTTGACCACCGCCTTGAGTGGCAGGATCCGGATCGGCGTTATCCCGCGGCGCAACAGCTGTTCGGCGACCAATTGCTCCGTGCCGGCCTCGAGTTCGCCCTGAATCGGGCTGCCGTCGTCACTGCGTGCTGTATAGGTGAAATTCGGCATGGCTTCGGCTTATGCCTCAGTGGTCCGCGTCTCCGCTGACGCGCATCACCTCGGCCAGACTGGTCTGGCCAGCACTCGCCATCTCCAGTGCGGCGGTGGCGATCGGCTTGAAGCGCGGATCGGCCTTCGCGGCGGCGGCGAAACCGTCGATGTCCTGATTGCGCAAGGCGACCAGCAGGTCACCGCGCATCTCCAGTAATTCGTAGACACCGACGCGCCCACGATAACCCGTATGATTGCAGCGATCGCAGCCACCGCCCTGCTTGAAGCGCAATTCCAAGCTATCGTCCTGCTGCTGGCGCGCCAGCCAGGCCGCTTCGTGTTCGTCCGGTACATGGGTCACGGCACAATGGCGACACAGGCGACGCACCAGGCGCTGCGCCAGGACCGCCTCCAGCGCCGTCGCGATCAGATAGCCCGGTGCCCCCATGTCGATCAGGCGGCTGATGGTACCGATCGCGCTGTTGGTGTGCAGCGTGGAGAGCACGAAATGCCCGGTGATCGCCGCGCGCAGACCGATCTGCGCGGTCTCCAGGTCACGCATCTCGCCGACCAGGATCACATCCGGATCCTGGCGCAGCGCGGTGCGCAGGACACGGGCGAAGCTGAGGCCGATCTGTTCATGCACCTGCACCTGATTGACCCGCGGCAGCCGGTACTCGACCGGGTCCTCGACGGTGATGATCTTGTGCTGCGGTTTATTCAGCTCGTTCAGGCCCGCATACAGCGTCGTGGTCTTACCGCTGCCGGTCGGACCCGTGACCAGCAGCATCCCGTGTGGGCGACGGATGACCTGCCGCAAGCGATCGCGCATCTCATCCGGCACGCCCAGCTCCTCGAAGCTCAGGATGCCCGATGTCTGATCCAGCAGACGCATTACCACCGCTTCGCCGTAGGCTACCGGCATGGTCGACAGACGGACATCTACCTGATGATTCTTGACCTTGATCTGGAATCGGCCGTCCTGCGGCAGACGCTTCTCCGAGATATCGAGATTGGCGAGCAGCTTCAGGCGCTGGACCAGTGCCGGCGCGATACGCACCTCGTTCATCACCCGTTCGTGCAGAATGCCGTCCACGCGCTGGCGGATGCGCAGCAGGCGCTCCTCGGGCTCGATATGGATATCCGAAGCGTTATGCTGGACGGCGTCGTCGAAGAGTTTCTGCAGCAGGCGCACCACCGGGGCGTCCTCGGCCCCGCTGGCGGTCAGCATCTGCTGCAGGTCGACATCGCCCTCGGCGAGTTCCTGATGCAGCTCGCCGGCCAGCTCACTGAGATCTTCCTGGTCCTGATACCAGCGCCCCAGCATGCGCAGCAGATCGGCCTCGCGCACCACCGCCTGCCGGACACGTTTCTTCAGCAGTCGGCTGGCCTCGTCATAGGCAAACAGATCGGTCGGGTCGGCCATGCCGAGCAACACCTCATGCTCGCGATTCTCCAGCACGGCCATGCGGTAGCGGCGGGCCACGGTCTCCGGCAGCAGGCGTACCACTTGGCAGTCGACACGGAGATTGACCACATCGACGAACTGGATCTGCAGCTGCTGCGACAGGAACTCCAACAGGCGCATCTCATCGATCACACCCATATCGACCAGGGTGTAACCCAGCTTCTGACCGGTCTTCTTCTGCTCGGCCAGCGCGCTCATCAGCTGCGCCTCTGTGATGACGCCATTGCTGACCAGCAGGTCACCGATACGGATCTTGCGCTGCGGCGCCTGCGCGGCCGCCTTGGTATCGGCACTCAGATCAGCCATCGGGCGCCCCCAGCTGAACGATCCGCTGCCGGGCATAGGCCGCAGCGGGCTTTGGCAGCCCACCCAGCACCAGCGCCCGTCGATAGGCTTCTGGCGCCTCGGCATCACCCAGGGCGTCTAGGCCGATCGCCAGGCCGACCCAGGCCGGCCCGGCGCTCGGCGTGAAGGCCAGCAGCGTGCGATAGATTTCCACCGCCTCTTCATAGCGGCCCTGTTGCTGATACAGGGCACCCAGCATCTGGCGCAGCGGCACACCATCGCGGCCCGCCACCGGCGAACTCTCCAGGAGACGGATCGCGGCCGCGGTATCCCCGTTCTGCGCGAAAAGGCGCGCCTGGATCATCACGAACTTGAGGTGTCGGGGATGATGCATGAGTCCCTGATCGAGCTGTGCGATCGCCGCGGTATGGCGGTTGTCGCGCAGCATCAAGCCGATCAGCAACTCGCGCGCGGCCAAGTCCTTGCTCGCGCGCTGCAGATGCTGCTGCAACAGTGTCTCCGCCTCGGCCAGATCGCCGCCGGCGATCGCCATGCGCGCATCGGCCAACGGCTCCACCACCGCGGTCTTGGCGATCTTGATCTCCCCGGTGGCCGGTCTCCGCCCGCTCGTCGCCGGCGTATCCGCAGCCTGTGGAAGGCCGGTATTGCGCAGCGGCAAGTAGGGCCCGGAGGGCGTTGTGTCGTTTTCGGTCACGGGGCCGGCAGCGGCGGCCGGCGTCTGCTCCTGTGCGATCGGCGAGACCTCTGCCTTCGCCGGCGCCGGCGGCCTCGTCGCCTCCGCCACGGCGCTGGGCTTTGGCCCGTCGGCCGTCCGCAGCACCTCCGCCGACCGGCTGGTCGATGTGTTCAGTGACGGTGTCAGATCCGCTGCGGCGACAGGCGGCTGCGCCACGGCCGCCGGGGGCAGTTCGATTAACGTCGCCGTTGGCACATCACTGACGTTGTTTACGGCAAACAACCGCCAGGCCCAGAGCATCAAGGCAGCGCCGACCAGGGTCCAGATCACGAGTTGGCGCCAGTCAGGCCATGGCTGGAACAGCGATTCCTCGTCCGGGTCGACGACCGCCGGGGCTTCGGCACGCCGCACCGGGTGGTGCACCGCGGCCGGCGCCCGCGCGTCCAGGTCCTGCAACACCTGATTTAGCAGACTCATCAGCCCTTACCCAGCAGCGCAAAGGCGCCGAACGCCGCAGCCCCAGCGGACAGCGCGCCGCCGAGCGCCATGGAGACACGTTTCAGGCAGATCGGCGCGTGCCGCCGCAGGGACTCCGTATCCTCAATAGCACGGCGCAAGTGACGCCGGCTGATCTGGGCCCGGCCCTCGCCATAGGCGGCGAGCAGACATTTGTGCGCGACGATGTTGACTACACGAGGCACACCCTGGCAGACGCGCGAGATCTCACGCACCAGCGGCGGCGGGAACAGCCGTGGTCCCTGATAGCCGGCGATGGCCAGACGGTGACTCAGATAGCCTGCGATCGCCGGGACGTCCATCGGCGCCAGGACATAGGAAAAGGTGATTCGCTGCCGCAATTGGCGCACCGACGGCCTACCGAGGTGCAGGTCCAGCTCCGGCTGACCGAACAGCACCACCTGCAGCAGCTTGCTCTTCTCGGTCTCCAGGTTGGTCAGCAGGCGCACGGCCTCGAGGCAGTCCCCGGGCAGTGCCTGGGCCTCGTCGATGATCAACACCACCTTGCGCCCGGCCGCTTTCTCTTCGACCAGGCGATCGTTGATCATCTGCATCACCTTGTGCTGTCCCATATTGCGGTGATAGCTGATGCCCAGCTCATCGGCCAGCGCGTAGCGCAGCGCCGTCGCCTTGAGCGCGGGATTTGGGATATAGGCGGTGACGAAACTCGCATCGTCGGCCAGCTCGCGCAGCAGCTTGCGGCATAGCAGGGTCTTTCCGGTGCCGACCTCGCCGGTCAACTTGATAAAGCCCTCGCCCATCTGCAGCGCGATCAGCAGGGTGTTCAAGGCCTCCTGGTGCGACGGGTTGTTGTAGTAAAAGGCGGTATCCGGGGTCAGGCCGAACGGTGCCTCGCGCAGGCCAAAGAAATCCAGGTACATCATTGGGTCTCGCCCTCGGTACCGAAGACCTTGGGATGGCCACCGACATGGAAACCGCGATCGACTTGATCGAGGTTGTCCGACGTGCCCTGCAGGGTCTCACCCCAGGCCGAAGGGCTGTCCACCACCAGCGGCTTCAGCAGGATCACCAGCTCACTCTTGCGCGACTCCTGCTTGGTCTGGCGGAACGCCGCGCCCAAGAACGGGATATCGCCCAGCACCGGCGGCGCCGCCAGCCCCTCGGCCGTTCGCTCCTGCATCAGACCGCCGATCACGACGATCTGACCGCTGGTCGCATAGATAATGCTGTCGGACTCCCGCACCCGTGATTGTGCCAACGGCAGTGACTGCACCCTGCCGTCGACCACGAAGTTCTTGGTCTGATCGAGCACCTCGCTGACCGAGGGATGGACATGCAGGGTCACGCCACCGCGGTTGTCGATCTGCGGCGTCACGTCCAACGCAATACCGGAGAAGAACGGTGTCAGCGTGATATCCGATGCGGAGCTCGTCTCCGCGCTGCTGGTCACTGGCGTGGTCGAGATATCGGTGACAAAGAACTCGTCCTGACCGACCTTGATCACTGCCTTCTGGTTATTGACCGTGGCGACACGCGGGCTGGAGAGCACCTGCACATTGCCCTGGGTCTTCAACAATTCGATGAACGCAGTAAAGCTGCCGGTATTGATCGCCAGTGAGAAGACGCCGCCAAAGGCCTGTGCGGCCGTACCGTCTATCTCCTGGGGGTTCTGCGGGTTGAGGTTGCCGGGGTTGCCGGCGATCCCGCTGTTACCCAGGCCGGCCAGGTCTGCGTCGAATACGCTGCCGCCCCCGGTCTGGCCGAATTTGAAGGTATCGCCGTTGATCGTAATGAGTTTGCTCCAGTTGATGCCCGCCTGATAACCGTCGGCCAACTGGACCTCGATGATCTTCGCCTCCAGGATCACCTGTCGCTGCAGCGTGCCCTGGGTGGTACGCAGGAATAGCTCGACCTCGCGCAGCTCGTTCGGCATCGCCCGCACGACCACCACGCCGGACTGCGGCGACACCACGATAGAACGCCCCCCCTGATCACCGATCAGCAGTTTCAGCGCCGACGTCAGTTCTTCCCAGAAGTCGGTACTGGTCTCGGTGATCACCTTGGACGCCGGCTCGTTTTCGTTCGTCGATCCGTACTCAGACCCGTCAGCGCCCGAAGAACCTGAACTGCCGCTTTGCGTCACCTGCCCGGTACTGACCCGCATCTCGGAATTGCCCCTGCGCTTGATCTTCAGATAGTTGATCTGATAGATGCGCGACTCCAGGCGCACCGGCAGCACATTGAAACCGCTGCCGGTACGTCCGTATTCATACCCGTAGACGTCGCGCATCACCTGCATGACCTCCGGGATGGTGACATTCTTGAGCACCAGGGAGATCTCGCCCTCGACCTGCGGGTGGACCACCATGTTGTAGCTCGTGCCCTCGACCAGGCTCATGAAGAAATCGCGCGCCGGGATGCCACTGACGTTGACGTCAAAGCGTCGTTCGGCCCTGGCTGGGTCGTCACCGCCTAACTGGATATTCATTGCCGGCATCAGGGAGGTGGACACCTCGGGGGGCGGCGCAGACTTTCGCGTGCGTGCGTCGCTGATGCCCTCGGCGACTACCTCCTTCATAGAATCCATCGCGGTGCGCTCCACCGGCGCGCGGGTCTCGCAGCCGAAAGATGACAGCAGCACCGCAACGATCAGCAGCCGTCTCACTGCCGTCCTCCCGGCGACTTGGTCGGCGCCTTCACGGGCGGCAACAGCGAGGCCAGCTCTACCGTCTGCCCATCGATACGAAGTACCACCCTGTGCCGGTCGATCTCGATGACGCGTGCGCCTGAGACCTCGTCGCCAACCATGACGCGTTGGCCACTGATCATCGCACTGCGCTTTCCGGCCACGCTGAAGGTGCCCTGCAGTCGCAGACCGTCGATCGACGGCCCACCTGATGCCGCACCCTCCGGGTCGGTGGGGCGCCAGCCCTGTGGTCGGGTCGGGTCCGACAACGGAGATACCGTCTCGCCGGCGACCTGCCCCGCGCACAGCACAGCGAGCACGAGGATCAGCAGATTGATTGGAGATTGTCGCCTAAACACCGATCCAATCCTCCGACAGGCTCAGGGTATGCAGCCGCAGACGCACCAGGCTGCGTGGATACTCTTCCACCTCATAGCTGACGCTGTCCCAGAAGAAGCGCCAGGGCAGCGCCTCGAGGGCCTGCAGATAGCGCAGCGTCGCCATATAGTCGCCGGCGAACTCGATGGAAAAATCGTGTCGATGCAGCGCAGCCGCCATCAGATCGTGGCTTTGCAGCGTGCCGTCGGCATCGAGCAGCGGCTGGGCGTCGAGGGTCTGCAGGCGAATCAGAGTCAGCTTCGGCTCCTGCAGCAGCAGCTCTTCGACGAAGCGCGCCATGTCTTGCGGTGAAATCAGATCGCTGGTGACGGCCTTGAGACGCAGACGCAGTGCCTCGACATTGGACCGCGTGCGCATAACGTCCGCGCGCAGTGGTTTGTTCGGGTCATCCTGCGCGCTGAGCGCCAGCGCATTGAGCTCGCCGCTCAGCCGCGCAATGGTCGCGTTGTCCTCGGCCGACGCGTTCTGCAGCTGCTCCATCTGCTGATACTGACGATCCAGTATCACCAAATCGGCGAGCTGATAGGAAACAGCGAATATCGCAATCAACACCAGCATCCGCTCGCGCGTGCTCAACTCGGCAAACTTTTCGAGCAGCTCTTGCCATCTAGCCAGCATCGCCGACCTCCTCTGCCTGCGCGCTGCGTAGCTCGAAGTCCACCACGGCACTCGGGGACTCCTCCTGGCGTTCAAAGGTCACGTTACGAAAGGTTCGACCGGAGAATGCCTCTTCGGCTGCCAATGTCTGCAACAGACGCGGGATCAGTGCAGGCTCTGTCGTCTGCCCTCTGAGGACCATCTCGGTACCGCCGGCCGAGAGACCGACCGTGTTGAACCAGAGTCCATCCAGGGTATTTCTCGCGAGGCCTCCGAAGAACGGCGAAAAGCCGCTCGGCGCGGCCGCGGTGTGCTGCGTGATTGCCGTCAGATTGGCGTCGAGATTCCGCTGCAGCGCACGCAGATTGGCCAGCTCGGCCTCGAGGAAGGGATCGATCTTCGGCTTGTGCAGGCTCGCACGAAACTTCGCCAGCTCCGCCTCCTGGCGTCGCAACGTGCCTGCGACGGCGTCGCGCTCCTCGCTCAGGCCCGAGAGATAGACCTCGCCCAACACGGCCAGCACGCCGACGATCAGCAGGGCCCCGATGCCCGCATAGAGCATCAGCCTCGCGCCGTCGCTCGCGCTGGCGGCCGCCGCTTGACCGCGGTACAGGTTGATCTGTTGCACTACGCTGCCCACGGCAACCCTCGCATGGCGGAACCCACGGCGGTGACACCGCAGCCGAGTGTCTTTAGCTCGACACCCTTGGCCAGGCCGATGCCGGCAAAATCAAAACGTTGGATCTGCACGGTGAGGAAGCTGTGCGCGGCGTTCTGCAGCGCGTCGAACAGGCGATCGTCGCCGACGATGACCGACAGCTGGTCGGCCGGCCCCAGTGCATATTGGCTCTCGAAGTAGTCCAGCGAACGCTGCACCTCGAGGGCCAGATTCTCCATCTGTGCGTGCAGCAGCGCGGTGTCCGCGTCGGCATCGTAGTCCTGCGGTACGCGCCGACTCAGATACAGCTCCGGACCATCGACGATCTCTATCACGGTCTGTCCGGAGTACATATGCAGATAGGCGCGGGGGCGACCCGGCCGGTCCAGGTACATCGCCAGGTTACGGATCGCCATCTCGACGATATCGATCGCCTCGACGATGAGCCCGGCCTGATGCAAGAGCTCGCCGAGCTGCTCCACCTCGTTCTGCCTGGCGACCACGACATAGAGCAGCTCCGGCGATCCTGGCCGCCGGCTGGCCGGCAGCTTCAAGACGTCGATCACGGCCTCCTCGACCGGAAAGTCGATCAGCTCCTTGACCCGCCACCGCATGGCCTCACGCAGCTCCTCGGTCGCCAGTTCCGGGGCCTCGAGCTGAACGAGCGAATAGGCCGTATGCGGCAGGGTCGCGACGACCGGCAGGCCGCGCGCGCCCAGCTCCCGGACGGTCCGTTTGACGGCCGCAGCCCGATCCTCGGCCGGGTCGAATGCGCACCAGCGAGAGCCTGTCACCAGCGGTCGATCGCCGCTGCTGCGATCGATGACGGCCATGGCCACGCCGTGCTCGTACATGTCGAGACCGAGAACACGCGACGATGCCGCTCTGTTTTTTAGCCAGCTGAGCAAAAACCTCCCCTCCAGGCGAAGGGCCCGAGTCATGTACCATCAACGCTTGGTAGCGGCGGACAGGCCGGTGGCTTAAGGAAAAAGTTTCACCCAAAGATGGGTACTGGCACACGCCGTGCCCGGCGTTCGATCTACATCAGCGGGAAGGCCGTTTCCTGCTCAAGGCCGAGCATCTGGCTACCCATCTGCAGCGCCTGATCGGTAAATTCTTCCAGCCGCGCCCAGCGGCCGTCGACATCCATTACCTGCTCCATCGCACTGTTGATGACGCGCAGCGCATGACTACCCTGAGACCGCTCACCCGGGGGCAGGTGTTCCGAGACTACGAACAGCCGCGGCTGCGCCTCGCCCTCTTTGACGAACGCAGCAACGAAGCGATAATCGCGGGCGTCTCCGCTCTCGATCTCACCCAGCACGGTTACGGCGAAATCACCGTACTGGAATCGCCGCTGGGGAATTGCTGTCTGAATCTTTGGGAAGACGCTCATCGGCCAATACCGCGCACGGTGATCTTCCCGTGGACGTCGTGGCCGTGGTGGAGGCAGATGCCGCCGATGCTCATCCCCGGCACCGCGACACGAGGGAGAAACATTGGCCCGACGAGGGTTATCATAGCGCGCATTACTGAGGTGAAGTGACGTGCCCGAGAGATTAACCAAGCCGAATACAGGGTGCAAAGCCCGCTTCTTCCTGGTCGCCGCGCTGCTTTGCACTACCGGTGCGACAGCAGCACCGCCGGACCCCGGCCCGATAGACCTGCGGGCCTGTATCGCCAGCGCGCAGAGCGGTGCTGCGCTGGCTGCCTGTGAGACTCAGGCGCAGGCGGTCCTCCAGCAGCGCATCCAGGAGATAATGACGGCGATCCGCCAGCGGCTCGATACCGAGCAGCGCCTGATATTCGAGCGCAACGTCCGCGCGTGGCAGGCGTTCTTCGAAAGCGAAGTCACGTTATTGGAACTCAGCCTTGGACTGCGCCCGGACCAGCTGGGACCGAAACTCAAACCCGGTGCGATCACACGGCTGTATGAACAGCGCGAACAACAGCTGCGTGAGCATATGCATAACCTGTCGCTCGCCAGGCCGGCGGGCAGTGAAAACATGCGCTGAGTTTCGTAACCCGAACCTGAGCTAAACTGGATAGATTCGCAACACCAGGAATCAACGCTGCCATGCCCTATTTCGTCTACTACGTCACGCAGCATGCAGACAACAGCAAGAAGCTGCTCGCGCATCTCGACACCTTCGACAATTTCAAGGCCGCGCGCAGCATGGCGCGCGAACAGCGCGCCGCACTGAAGGCCGAAGGCAGTGACCGCGACTGCCGGTTGATTTTCGCCAAGAATCAGGTCGAGGCGGAAAAGCTCCTCAGCGCGCCGCGCGAAGAGCGAGTGATCGGCGAGGATTGATCAGTCATCGGATGCGGCGCACCCGGCTATGCGGGTCCACCTTCGTGCAACAGGCGGGTTAACCACAGGCGCAGCCTCAGGCCAATCTCGGTCGCATAGCCCATGCCGGCATAGCGGATATGATTATCGCCGTCGACAATGAAGCTCGCTGGGACCCCCTGCACACCCCAGCGCCGCGCGATATCGCCGCTTTCATCCAACAGCACCGGCATCGTCAGGCCGTGTTCGAGCAGATAGCCGGAAACCTCTTCAACGCTCCCCGAGGTCGTTGCAATGGTGATCGCGGGCCAATCGGCCGCGATACTCGCAATACTGTCCTGTTCCAGGCGGCAGACAGGACACCAGGTCGCCCAGAAGTGCACCAGCACCGGGCGCTGCGTAGCTGCCAGCTGATAGGGGCTGCCATCGAGCAGGTGGCCTGCCAGCGGCGGCGCAGGGCCCTCGATGAGGTCGCGCGACTGCCACCATTGGATGATCACGAAGGCCAATACCAGCAGCCCGATATCGCGCAGCCAACGCACCCATCGCCGTCCGCCGGCATTGCGGGCAGGCGGCGGTTTCTGCGCAGTGCCTTCCTTGCGAGGTTCCGTCATTGAGTCAGCGCTGGGTCTTCGGGACTAGCGGAAACCGTGGTCTGTCCCCGGTTCACC
>JAHEJD010000011.1:17836-61429 GCA_024639005.1 Chromatiaceae bacterium
CCCGGTTCACCGCCCGAGTAACGCGTCCGGATACTCAGCGTGCGGCCAGCTTGTCGCCGCCAGCGGCATGGTAGAACTGGATCACCTTGCGCACGTAACCCTGGGTCTCTTGGAACGGCGGTATCGTGCGGCCGTAACGAATCACGGCATTCTCACCGGCATTATAGGCGGCCAGCGCCAATTGCAGATCATTGTCGAACATCACCAGCAGATCGCGCAGGTACTGTGTGCCACCACGCAGGTTCTGCGCCGGATCACGACGATCATCCACGCCGTAGCGTTCGGCGGTCGCCGGCATCAGCTGCATCAGACCGACCGCGCCTTTCGACGACACGGCATCCGTGCGGTACGCAGATTCGGCGCGCACCACCGCATGGATCAACGCCGGACGCAGCTGGCTCTCTGCGGCCGCGTGCCGGATCAGCGGTTGCAGTTCGTCACGTCGCTTGAACATCTGGCGCATCGCCGCCCCCGCGGTCACCGGCGACCGGGTGCTGCGACCGGTAGCGATCTTATAGCGCTTCAACAGCTGCATGCCATTCATCGGCCTGTCCGTCAGATGAATGCGGCCGCGGGCATCGCGATACTTGTAGACGTCCGCCAGTGCGATGGACGACAACGCCACTGCGCAGGTCAGGCAGACTAGGAGGGTCTTGATCACGATATGCATAGCGGGGTCTCGCGGCAGAGTTTAGCACCGCATTCGAAAAAACGTGACTTAGCGACGCAAAAGCGATCGATCAGGCATCGCACCCTCTTGTTAGCGGCCCGTCGCCCGTCTCACTTTAGCCGCTTGCCGCTTTCCGGCGTGCAGATTCTTGTGATCGGACCAACGTCCGGACTCAATCCGTCAGGTCTTCTGCCAAATCAGCAGGCGATTGTTCACCGGCATCTCGACATCCTCTGCGAGTGACATCGCGCCGGCCGCGGCCAGCTCCGTCAGCCAGGCGACGTCACGCACCCCCATCGCCGGATCGTACTCGCGCAAGCGGGCGTCGAACTCCTGGTTGCTGGGCGACGTAAAACGGCCGTCATAATTGAAGGGTCCGTAGAGCAGAAAGTAGGCACCCGAACGCAGCACGCGCCCGACGCCGCTGAACATCGCCTCGACCGCCGTCGTGGACATGATGTGCGCGGTATTGGCACTGAATACCGCATCAAAGGGCCGCTCGGGCCAGGGGTCCTGCAACACATCCAGCGCAATCGGCGCTTCGATATTCGGCAGATGGGCATCCCGCAGCCAGGCCATGATCCCGGGATGATTCTCGGCGCAATCGCTGGTATGCCAGGTAAGGTGCGGGAGCTCGGCCGCAAAGTAGACTGCGTGCTGGCCGGTTCCGCTACCGATCTCGAGCAGGTGCTCGCAGTCGCTGAGGCGCGGCTGCAGCACCGCGAAGATCGGCGCACGGTTCTGGACGCAGGATTCGGAGAAAGGCTTGCTCATTGCCACGGCATCGACGCGCATATCACGACCATCAGGCGCCGCAGCACTTCTTAAATTTCTTCCCACTCCCACAGGGACAGGGGTCGTTTCGCCCCACCTTGGGGGTAACATGTCGCTGTGTCTGCGGCTTCGGTATCTCTCCGTCGACGTAATACCAACGCCCGGCGTGGCGCTGAAAACGGCTGCGCTCCTGGTGCCGCTTGAATTCGCCGCGTTCTTTGAAGGTCGCGATGAATTCCACCCAACCCTGCTCGTCGCCCGTTTCACCGGCCTCGGTTGCCACGATCTCCAACCCCAGCCATTCGGCCGTATCAGACCAGCGCCGGGTCGCGTCACGATCCCAATCGCTGCGGTGGTCCGGGTGCAGGGTGTCGCCGAGGTAGTCGATGGCATGCTCAGCGTAGGCGCTATAGCGCGAGCGCATCAAGGCCTCTGCGGTCTGGGGGGTGGCATCACCGTGGATATAGGGGGCACAACAAGCACTATATGGCCGCCCGGAGCCACAATGACATGACTGCATCTGATGAACGTCCGTCGGAAATCTGCTCGACGGGATTTTAGCGCATCACCGGCTGAGTGATCAGACTAACCAGGTCAGGGCTATCGCAAGCGCGCCCAAGATCAACAATTCAGACACCACGTCCGTCAGCGAGAGCTTGGGCGGCGGGGATTGTAATTCCATTTTCGCTGCTTCGTACTGCATGACACTGTTCCGTATGTTATACTTTACGTTGTACATACAATTTATATACGCCAATTGCGCAGATTGCAATGACGAAAGAGAAAATAATCAACTTTCGCATCGACAACGAACTCAAGAATCGGGCGAGAAAGCTGGCCGAATCGGACGGTCGGAGCCTGTCTAACTGGATCACGCTACTGATCGAGAAAGAGGTCAGGAAGGCAAAGCGAAAGGAATGACAGACGGCGCCGCGCAACGGCAGATCACAACCCCAGCGCCTCCCAGCGTTTCCGGATTCGTCTCGCTGAAACCGGCTGCGCCGTCTTGAGTTCCTGGGCGAATAACGACACCCGCAATTCTTCGAGCAGCCAGCGAATCTCATCCAGACGCGGATCGAACGCGCCCTGCCTCTGTGCCTGCTGCTGGCGAGCAAGCCAGTCGTCCTGCACGCTGGACATCTCCTGCAGACGTTTTTGATCACGCGCCGCAGCACTGGTCAGCTTTTCCAGTCGCAGCATCATGGCCTTGAGAAAGCGCGGATAATGCGCCAGCTGCGCCGGATCGGTCGCCTCCAGAAAACCGCGGTAGACCAGCCGATCGAGCTGCGCCTGCATGTCCTTGACCGAGACGCGCCAGTTTGGCTGTGTGGTCGTCGCCAGCGCCGAACGCAAGCGATGCGCCGCGGCGAGGATCTCCCCGGCCAGCCGACTGATCTCCAGCAATGCCGGTCCGAGGTGCGGCCGCCCCTTTTCAAGGCAGCGCGCGAATGCCGTCGCGTCGCGCACGGCCCAAGCATCGTCGAGAAAGGCGCGGTCGAACGCGAGTTCGAGCAGATCATCCAACAGGTCGGCATCTGCTGCCGCGTTGCCATCGGGATTCGGCGCCACCTTGGCATAGTGCAGCCGCATGGTCTGCAGGTCGCGAACGCTCTTGCGCAGACCTCGCGCGGTCTTCGCCTCTCGCAGCATCAGCAGGCGGCGCAGACCCGCCCTATGGGCGCGCTGTGCGGCCGGCAGGCTGTCGAGCACCCGACGTTGCACGTGATCACTGCGATCGACCAGCGCCGGATAACCCTTGATCCGCAGGCGACCGGCCGTCTGAGTGACCTCCCTCGGCAGCTCGCCGCAAGTCCAGTCGACCAACCTTTCCTCGCGGTCGCCTTGCGGGTCAATCGGCAGGGCCCGCGCACTGCCCGAAAACTCCCGCTGGAGCGCGGCCAAGTCGCGCGATATTGCCAGCTCTCTACGGCCTTGTTCATCCATCAACCGGATGCGCAGCTTGAGATGTTCGGGCAGCTGCTCGAGTTGCCAAGCGTCCTCGGGGATATGCAAACCTGTCAGCCGCTTGAGTGTCGCCCCGAGGGTCTGCACCAGCGGGGCATCCGAGACCGGCATTGCGGCCAGACAGCGCTCGGCGTACTCAGGGACGGGAACCAGCTGGCGGCGCAGCGCCTTGGGCAGACTCTTCAGCAGCAGGGTCACCTTCTCGCGCAGCAGACCCGGCACGAGGCGGTCGACCAGGCCCGGCGAGAGCTGGCCCAGCACGCTGACCGGGACCTGCAGGGTCACGCCGTCATTCGCCTCGCCGGGCGCGAAGTGATAACGCAGGGGCAGGCGCGTGCCGTTCAGATCAAGGCGGTCGGGAAATGCGGCGACCCAGTCGGCATCGATATCGGCACGCTGCAGGTCATCCATCCGCATGTGCAAGATCTTGGCGCGCTCGCGCGGCAGACTGCGCAGCCAAGACTCCAGCTGGGCGACGCTGTACACGCCGTCGGGGACACGGTTGGCGTAGAAGCCGTATATCACCTCTTCATCGACCAGGATGTCACGCCGCCGTGACTTGGCCTCGATGTCGCGCAGCATATTGATCAGATCGCGATTGTGGCGCCAGAATGGCGCGCGCGTGTTCATATCGCCCTCGGTCAGGCCGAAGCGGAGAAAAATCGCGCGCGCCTCTTCGGGCGCGATCGGCCCATAGTTGACCCGCCGGCGCGGCACGATCGGCAGGCCATATAGCGTGACCTTCTCGTCGGCCCCCACCTGACCCCGTCGGCCCTGCCAGCGTGGGGACGAGTAGCTGTGCTTAACCAGGTGTTTGGCCAACGGCTCCACCCAGTCCGGCTCGATCGCTGCCACGCCGCGCGCATACAGTCTGGTGGTCTCGACCAGTTCCGCGGCCATCACCCACTTCGGCTGTCGAGCGAATAGTCCGGAACCGGGGAAGATGAAGAAATGGCGGTTGCGTGCGCCCAGGTAGTCGCGTTTATCACCCTGCGTGCGCACGCCGATGTGGCTGAGCAGACCGCTGAGCAAGGCGCGATGCAGCGTGGCAAAGTCGGCCTCCTGCTCGTTGTCATGGTAGCCGAGCTCGTGCATCTGTACGCGGATCTGCACCTGTACGTCATGCCACTCGCGCACCCGGCTCGCCGACAGGAAATGCAGTCGGCACAGGCGCTCAAATTTGCGCCGGGTGAGGTGCCGACGGTTGTCTTCGAGGAATGTCCAGAGCTTCAGCCAGGCGAGGAAATCCGAACGTTCGTCGGCGAACTGGGCGTGCGCCTCATCGGCCTCTGCACGCCCGTCGGCGGGGCGCTCGCGCGGGTCCTGCACCGAGAGCGCGGCGGCGATCACGACCGTCTCTCGCAGGCAGCCCGTCTCGGCAGCAGCGATCAGCATGCGCCCGATCCGCGGATCGACAGGCAGGCGCGCCAGGCGCTGGCCGAGCCGGGTCACCTTGTGCCTGCGGTCGACCGCCGCCAGTTCCTCCAGCAGCTTGTAGCCGTCACGGACCAGACGCGAATCCGGCGGATCGACAAACGGGAACGCTGCGATATCGCCGAAGCCGAGGGTCGCCATCTGCAGGATTACCGCAGCCAGATTTGTGCGCTGGATCTCCGGCTCGGTGAAGGCCACGCGGGCCGTAAAGTCGTCCTCGTCGTACAGGCGGATACAGACACCCTCGGCGACCCGACCGCAGCGCCCCTTGCGCTGTTCGGCACTGGCCTGCGAGATGCGCTCGACCGGCAGGCGCTGGATCTTGCTGCGCGCACTGTAGCGGCTGATACGGGCGAACCCGGCATCGATCACATAGCGAATGCCCGGCACGGTCAGCGACGTCTCGGCGACATTGGTCGCCAGCACGATGTGACGACGCCCGCTCGGCGCGAATACCCGCCCCTGCTCGCTCGGACTCAGGCGGGCATAAAGCGGGATGACTTCGCTGTGCAACATCTTGTGCTTACGCAGCGTCTCGGCGGTCTCGCGGATCTCGCGCTCGCCTGACAGGAACACCAGGATGTCGCCCTTACCCTCGAGTGACAATTCGCCGATCGCGTCCACGATCACCTGCTGCATCGCTTCGTCGCGTTCGCCGGCGCCGGGCTCCTCCGGTGGGCGATAGCGCACCTCGACTGGAAAGGTACGGCCCGAGACCTCGATCACCGGGGCGCCGTTAAAGTGGCGCGAGAAACGCGCTGGATCGATGGTCGCCGAGGTGATGATCAGCTTAAGATCAGGCCGTCTGGGCAACAGCTTGTGCAGATAGCCCAGCAGAAAGTCGACGTTGAGGCTGCGCTCATGCGCCTCATCGATGATCAGGGTGTCGTACCCGGTCAGGTCACGGTCGTGACGGATCTCGGCGAGCAGGATCCCATCGGTCATCAGCTTGACCTGCGTCTCGTCGCCGACACGATCGCGAAAGCGCACCTTATAGCCAATGCTCTGGCCGACCTCCTGACCGAGCTCGCTGGCGATGCGTGTGGCCAGACTGCGCGCGGCGATACGGCGCGGCTGGGTATGGCCGATGCGGCCGAACACCCCGCGACCCAGGCTGAGGCAGATCTTCGGCAGTTGGGTCGACTTGCCAGAGCCTGTCTCGCCGCACAGCACGATTACCTGGTTATGACGAATCAGGTCACGGATCTCGTCCAGTCGTTCGACAATCGGCAGGTCCGACGGGAAATCCGGCTGAGACGATGTCTCGCCACGCCGCAGCGCGATCGCGGCCGAGCGCTGGATTGCCTGGTCGAGTTCGAGCCAGGCCGCCGCGTCGGCCGCGGTCTGCTCGAGCCGGACTGCCCAACGGCGCAGACGCCGCCGATCGCGCAGCAGGCAGCTGTCGATCCGGTCGGTCAGCGACGAAGGGCGTTGGGCGGGTACACGGCTCGACATTGCACCGACCATTGTCGACAGCCAAGGCCCACCCGACAAGCGCAACACCGGAGCGCAGCCTCGTCGGCATCCCGTTCCACGCCCAGACCCAGTTCATACATCAGTGCCAGCTCGTATTGCGCCTCCGGCCGACCCTGCTCGGCCGCCTGACGGTACCACTGCGCCGCGAAGGCTCCACAGCAGACCACCTCATGGACTCTATCGAGCGTTTATGGCCGATTTTAAAGATTTCTGGCCAAGCGCCACTAAATTCAATGAAAAGACGGGATCGCGCATTTTTACCGCGGTATCGGCAACGCCGATCAGAGAGCGCAGAAAGACGTGCAAGAATCAGCCCAGCAAACGGCCTACAATCCGCTGACCCGGCGCTACGATGTCAAGGCAATCACATCGCTGGGCTTCGCTCTGGTCATTTTCCTGCTGCTGCTGTCGATAATCGGCGGCTATCACACCACGAGCACCCATAAGACAGAACTCTCTCGGCTGGTCATTGCGGCCGGGAACAAGATTACCCTGGCCAATACGCTGCGCGAGGCCGTGCGCGAACGCATCGACAGCCTGCAGCGCATGTTGACGCATACCGATGTTTTCGAACGCGACGCCGAAAAGCTGCGCTACTTCGACCATGCGGCAGACTACAGCCGGGCGCGGCGACAGCTGATCGAGAAACTCAGCTCCGACGAAGAGCGCAGGGTCCTCGAGGAACTCGATACCACCGTCAAACAGGTCGCCGTGCCGAACGCCCGCGCGCTGCGGCTGCTGTCCAACGAGGGAGCGCCGCTCAGCGAGGTTCAGGCCGCGGTGCAGGCCGCCATCGACGGCCAACTGCGTCTACTGGGCCGTCTCGACGGACTCGTCCGCATCATCAATTCAGTGACCCAGGCACGCGTCCAGGAGGTCAGCGAGACCTTCCATGAGGCCGTATTGACGACTGCCCTGCTGGGCATGGTGGCCTTTGCGATCGCGGTGTTCACAGCGGCCTATGTCGTCACGAATGCCGGTGCGCGCAACAGAAAGCTGTCGCATCAGGCCGCGCACGATGTGCTGACCGGGCTTCTCAATCGCCAGGCGTTCGAGGCCTCGCTGCGACTTACGCTGGAGCAGGCCAACGTGGCTCCCACCCAGCACGCACTCATGCTCCTCGACCTCGACCGTTTCAAAATGGTCAATGACAGCTGTGGCCATCCGGCCGGTGATGCGCTGCTCAGGCAGCTCTCGGCCCGGCTGACGAGCAGCCTGCGCCAATCCGACGTCCTCGCGCGCCTTGGCGGCGACGAGTTTGGTGTGCTATTGCGCTTCACCGAACCGAGCGACGCGGAGGCAGTCGCAGAAAAGATCCGCCGCACCGTCGAAGACTTCACCTTCGTCTGGGAAGGTCAGAGGTTCAAGGTGGGCGCCAGTATCGGCATGGTGCCGTTTGGTGCCGAGCCCATTACGATAGCGGAGCTCATGAGTGCCGCGGACGCCTGCTGCTACTCCGCCAAGGAAGAAGGACGCAACCGGGTGCACCATGCCGGCACGAATACCGAGACCATGCGCCGCCGCTCCGGCGAGATGCGCTGGGTGAACCGCATATCCGATGCGGTTCAACATGACCGCTTGATCCTTTTCGGGCAGATGATCACGCCGATGCACCCCGAACTCGATGACGGCCGGCTGGCACTGGAGGTACTGCTACGCATGCAGGACGATGGCGGTCTCGGGCTGATCGCGCCCGGTCAGTTCCTGCCCGCCGCCGAGCGCTATGGGATCGTGCCGGATATCGATCGCTGGGTCGTGCGCAACAGCCTCGAATGGCTGGCCGGGCTAGGCCGCACCGCCGAGGAACTGCGCATCAATATCAATATCTGCGGACCCGCTGCCTCCGACCCACAGTTTCACGCCTTCGTCCGCAGCTGTATCGCCGAGACCGGGGTGCCACCGCGTTCGCTGTGCTTCGAGATCACCGAATCGACGGCAATCCGCAGCCTGGCGAATGCCGCCGCGCTGATCGACGCCCTCGGCGACCTCGGCTGTCGGTTCGCGCTGGACGACTTCGGCAGCGGGCTGTCGTCGTTCAACCAGCTGCGTCATCTCAAGGTCGACTATCTGAAGATCGACGGCGGCTTTGTCCACAATATCGACCGCGACCCAGTGAATCGGGCCATGGTCGAGTCCATCAACACCATCGGTAAAAAGCTGGGCAAGCGCACCGTCGCCGAGTTCGTCGAGAACCAACGTATCCTGGAGATCATCAAAGAGATCGATGTCGACTTCGCACAGGGCTTTGGCCTACACCGACCGGAGCCATTGGGCAGCATCGAGGCCCAGATCCGTCAGGCGCAGGATGACCACGCAAGGATTCGGCTGCACTCGGCCTGATGCAGGATCTCGCCTGAAACTCTCACCCCTGATCTGCAGCGACCCAGATCCGGCTCAGTGCGCGCTGCCCTTCAACGCCGACACCATGCCCTCGATGGTGTCTTTGGCATCGCCGAAGATCAGCGATGTGTTTTCCTTGTAGAACAACAGATTGTCGACACCGGAATAACCCGGGTTCATCGAGCGCTTGAGGAAGTACACCTGCTTCGAGCGGCCCGCCTCGAGGATCGGCATGCCGTAGATCGGGCTGGAGGCATCGTCCTTGGCGGCCGGGTTGACGACGTCGTTGGCGCCGACCACCAGGGTCACGTCGGTCGAGGGAAAATCCGGGTTGATCTCGTCCATCTCGAGCACCCGGTCGTAGGGGATATCGGCCTCGGCGAGCAGCACGTTCATGTGCCCCGGCATGCGGCCCGCGACCGGGTGCACCCCGAACCTCACCTCAACGCCGCGCGCCTCGAGCAACTCCATCAATTCTTTCAGCGCATGCTGCGCCTGGGCCACCGCCATCCCATAACCGGGCACGACGATCACGCGGTTGGCGTCTTCCATCCAATACACCGCATCCTCGACCGAGGCCGACTTGATGCCCTTCTCCATCGCTGCCGCACCGGCGCTCGGCGCACCGGTGCTTTCGCTGCCGAAGCCACCGAACACCACGTTGATGATCGAGCGGTTCATCGCCCTGCACATGATGTAGGACAGAATCGCACCCGAGAACCCCACCAGCGCACCGACGATGATCAGCAGGTTGTTTTGCAGTGTGAAGCCGGTGGCCGCCGCGGCCCAGCCCGAGTAGCTGTTCAGCATCGAGATAATCACCGGCATGTCGGCGCCGCCGATCGGGATAATCAGGGTCACGCCGAGTATCAATGCCAGCAGGGTCATCAGGGTCAGCGATACCACACTGCCGGTCATCGCAAAGTGCACGCCGAGCGCGATGGTGGCCAACGCGATCGCCGCATTCAGCGGATGCTGCATGGCGAACTTGACCGGCTTGCCCGATATCAGGCCCTGCAGCTTGCCAAACGCAATCACCGAGCCGGTAAAGGTGATGGCGCCGATGATCGCACCGGCCGACAGCTCACCCATCAGCACCGCGTTGAGCAGTCCGGCATCGCGCTTGTTCAGGAAGGTGCCGATCGCGACCAGCACCGCGGCCAGGCCGACGAAGCTGTGCAGCGCCGCGACCAGCTGCGGCATCGCCGTCATCTGGATGCGCTGCGCGACCACAATGCCGATCAGGCCACCTACCAGCACGCCCGCGATGATGAAGCCGTACGACTGCACCTCGCCGCCGAGCAGCGTGGCAACGATCGCCAGGGCCATGCCGGCCATGCCGAGGAAATTGCCGCGCCGTGCGGTCGCCGGATGGGTCAGGCCCTTCAACGCGAGGATGAACAGGATCGCCGAGATCAGATAGACGACGGCCTGGGTGTTGGCGGAGAGCTGCATACCTCAGGGCCTCATTTGTCTTTCTTTTTGAACATCGCAAGCATCCGGTTGGTCACCAAAAAGCCGCCGAAGACGTTGATCGAGGCGAGCAGCACGGCAAGGAAGCCGGTGATTTCGGCGAAGCTGCCGACCGAGTCCAGCCCGGTCACCAGGAGCGCGCCGACGATCACGATCCCCGAGATTGCATTGGTCAGCGCCACCAACGGGGTATGCAGCGAGGGCGTGACCCCCCAGATGACGTAGTAGCCGATGAAGCAGGCGAGTACGAAGACGTAGAGTCCAATCAGTGTGTCCGGCATTGCCGTTACCTCAGCATCGAGCGTTTATCAGGGGCGGCCTCAGGCCGTCGGGCGCAGCTGCGCGGCCTGGGTGATCTCATCGGCGTCCAGGTCCTTCAGGCTGACGCCGTCAACAGACTTGTCGAGCATGATGTCGAGCAAATTGACGATGTTCTTCGCATAGAAGGCGCTGGCGTCCGAGGGCATCATGGCCGGAAAGTTGGTGTGGCCGACCAAGATCACACCATGTCGGGTCACCACCTGGTCGGCCTCGGTCAACGGACAGTTGCCCCCGTTGGCGGCCGCCAGATCGACGATCACCGAGCCCTCGCGCATGCGCTCGACCACCGCCTCGGTGATCAACACCGGCGCCGGCCGGCACGGGATCAGCGCCGTGGTAATGATGATATGCGCCTTGGCAAGTTCGTCGGCCAGCAGCGCCTGCTGCTTCGCCTTACCCTCCTCAGACAGCTCCTTGGCATAGCCACCCTCGCCCGCGGCGGCCTCACCGATGTCGAGCTCGATCGGTTTCGCGCCCAGCGAGGCAATCTGCTCGCGGGTCTCGGGGCGCACATCGTAGCCATAGACGTCACCGCCCAATCGGCGCGCAGTCGCGATCGCCTGCAGCCCGGCGACACCGGCACCCAGTATCACCACGCGCGCCGGCTTGGCCGAACCGGCCGAGGTCATCATCAGCGGCATAAAGCGGCCGAAATGGCTGGCCGCCTCGATCACGGCGCGATAGCCGGCGATGTTGCTCTGCGACGATAGCGCGTCCATGGACTGGGCCCGCGAGATACGCGGGATGCGCTCCACGGCGATTACCTTGATATCGCGCTGCTGCATCGCCGCGATCACCGGATCGGCGTCGTCGCAGGTCTCGGCATGACTTACCAGCACCGAACCATCGCGCATCGCGGCCACCTCGTCGGCCGAGGGCTTGCGCACCTTGGCGACGATATTGCAGCCTAGTGCACCGGCCGTATCGGTCAGCTTTACCCCTGCCTCTTCATAGGCGGCGTCGCCGTAGTGTGCGGCCTCGCCGGCAGCGCGCTCGAGCAGCACTTCGAGGCCACCGGCAATGAGCTTCTTTGCGATCTCGGGCGTCATCGCCACCCGTGCCTCGCCAGCGACCCGCTCTTTCGGAATCCCGAGTTTCATGGTGACTTTGTGCGATCCAGAGGGAGGAAGATTAGAGGCGGATTCGATTATCTGCCGAATGACTCACGCAGGTCAAAGCCGTAAAGGTGCGCGAGATGCTGGCAGCCTGTCCAGGGCATCCGCCGACCGAAACCTAGCCTGCAAATTTCACCGTTTTTCGTCGCGAGGGTGTCGAGACGCCGCCATGGCGGGGCGCACGCAGTGAAAGACGGTGGAGGCGCAGCGGACACTGCGTCGAACAGGCTGCAGCAAGTGCGCCCCGTCAGGACGAGTGTATCGCCGCCCGCGGCCTGCAATCGGTGAGATTTGTAGGCTAGAGCCTCGGATGCCGAAAGGCGCAAACCTTGTTACACGAAAAGCGCTGGGCAAGCCGCAGTGACCCGGGACAAGCGCGCCAGAATGTCAGATCCTTTTACACCTAACTTAATCTGTTATCTACATATAATACTTTAAGCCTCTGTTTTAATTAATTACTGATAACTTGGCCCAATACCTGCTTCGGTAATGAAAACAACAAAAAGTAACAATAACAAGAACACTCGGGACCCCGTAACACGGGTACTTCAAGAGCCGGCTCACGCCGGCTTTTTATTGTCCTCTGGCTGCGCTCCCATACCGGCGGTCCGCCGCGACACCCCGTCGCGTCATAGCCGTTTCAAACGACAGCGGGCGCGAATCCCCGATGAACACTGGCCGCGTCCCTGTAGCCAACGCACGGGAGCCGGCCGGCGATTTCCGATTGCTGCCGAATCTTGGGTAAAATTGCAGGCTGCGCAGCCTGAGAATCCCCAGAGGCCATGGAATCGACCCAACACGTCAACGAACTGCCCTCTCGCGTGCTCGTGACCGGTGGCGCCGGTTTCATTGGCGGCAACTTTATCTACCACCTGCTGGCCGAGACCCACGCCGAGGTCGCCAATCTCGATCTGCTGACCTATGCCGGCAACCGCGAGACCCTGGCCGGCGTCGAGGACCATCCGCGCTATCGCTTCGTACAGGGCGATATCGCCGACACGGCGGTGGTGCAGGCGATGATCGAGGCGTTCCGACCGACCTGCATCGTGAACTTCGCCGCCGAGAGCCATGTCGACCGCTCGATCGACGGCCCAGCCGCGTTTATCCATACCAATATCGTAGGCACCTATAACCTGCTGGATCGCGCGCTGGCGTTTTGGCGCACGCTCGATGCGGCGGACAAGACGGCGTTCCGCTTCCTGCATGTCTCGACCGATGAAGTCTACGGCTCGCTGGGCGAGAGCGGGGCCTTTACCGAACAGACGCCCTATGCACCGAGTTCACCCTACTCGGCCTCCAAGGCCGCCTCGGACCACCTGGTGCAGGCCTGGCACCACACCTATGGCCTGCCGACCCTGACCACCAACTGCTCCAACAACTACGGCCCCTATCAGTATCCCGAGAAACTCATCCCGTTGATGATCCTCAATGCCCTGGAGGGCAAGCCGCTGCCGATCTACGGCAACGGCGGCAATGTACGCGACTGGCTGTTCGTGGAGGACCACTGCCGCGCGATCTGGCACGTGGTCAACCACGGCCAGCCCGGCGAGATGTACAACGTTGGCGGCAACAGCGAGAAGACCAACCTTGAGGTGGTCGACACCCTGTGTGCCCTGCTCGACGAACTGGTGCCCGACTCGCCCCACCGCCCGCATGCCCAGCTCAAGACCTTCGTCGCCGACCGCCCCGGCCACGACTGGCGCTATGCGATCGACGCCAGCAAGCTGCGCGATCAGCTCGGCTGGCAGCCGCGCGAGACCTTTGAGAGCGGCATGCGCCGCACCGTGCAGTGGTATCTGGGCCATCGCGCCTGGTGCGCGGCCGTCAAGGCCGATGCCTATGCGGGCCAGCGCCTGGGCCTGGCGCCGAACGCCTCCGAGGAGACCGCATGAAGGGCATCATCCTGGCCGGCGGTGCCGGCACCCGGCTGCACCCAATCACGCTGTCGATCAGCAAGCAACTGCTGCCGGTGTACGACAAGCCGATGATCTACTACCCACTGGCGACGCTGATGATGGCCGGCATCCGCGAAATGCTGATCATCACCACGCCGCGCGACAACCCGCTGTTCCGCGAGCTGCTGGGTGACGGCAGTCAGTGGGGCCTGGCAATCGAGTATGCGATCCAGGAACACCCCGGGGGACTGGCCCAGGCCTTCCTGATCGGGCGGGCGTTCATCGGCGGCGCGCCCTGCTGCCTGGTGTTGGGCGACAACATCTTCTTCGGCCAGGGCCTGGGCAGGCTGCTGCAGCAGGCCGCGCGCAAGACGACCGGGGCGACGGTGTTCGGCTACTGGGTGCGCGATCCCGAGCGCTACGGGGTAGCCGAGTTCGATGCCGACGGCCAGGTGATCAGCCTGGAGGAGAAGCCGTCGGCCCCGAAGTCGAACTATGCGGTGACCGGGCTGTATTTCTATGACGAGCGCGTCTGTGACCTGGCGGCGGGGCTAAAGCCCTCGGCGCGCGGCGAACTGGAAATCACGGATCTCAACAGATGCTATCTGCAGCAGGGTGCGCTCGAGCTGGTCCAGCTCGGCCGCGGCATGGCCTGGCTGGATACCGGCACGCACGACTCGCTGATGGAGGCAGCCGGCTTTGTCGAGACCATCGAGAAGCGCCAGGGGCTCAAGGTCTGCTGCCCCGAGGAGATCGCCTGGCGCAATCGCTGGATCGACGATGCCCAGGTGCGCGCACTGGCCGAGCCACTGGGCAAGAACGGCTATGGGCAATACCTGTTCGAGCTGCTCGAGCATGGCTCACCGTTATGAAGGTCACCGAATTCGACCTGCCGGGCCTGAAGCTGATCGAGCCCAGACGCGTCGGCGATGCGCGCGGCTGGTTCGCCGAGGTCTGGCAGGCGGATCGCTACCGCGAGGCCGGTATCGCCGAGACCTTCGTGCAGGACAACCTGGCCTACTCGGCCAAGGGCGTATTGCGCGGCCTGCATGCCCAGGAGCCGCACGCCCAGGGCAAGCTGGTGCAGGTGTTCAGCGGCCAGGTATTCGATGTCGCGGTCGACCTTCGGGTCGGCTCACCGACCTTCGGCCGCTGGCACGGCGTGATGCTGGATGGTGATTCCGGTCTGCAATTTTATGTGCCGCCGGGCTTGCTGCACGGCTATTATGTAATTAGCGAGCAGGCGCTTTTCGGCTACAAGACCACCGACATCTATAGCCCGAGCAGTGAATTCGCGGTGCGCTGGAACGATCCCTCGATCGCTATCGCGTGGCCGCTGCGGGGCGAGCCGGTGCTGTCTGACAAGGACCGCAGTGCGCCCTTGCTGGCCGAGGTACCCGAATCCAGACTGAGCAGATTTTAGGCTATGCGTATCCTGTTACTCGGCGCCACTGGACAAGTCGGCTGGGAACTCGAACGGACCCTGTCGGTGCTGGGTGAGTTGATCACCTCCTCGCGCAGCGCAAACAGCGGCCTGCAGCTGGATATCAGCGATCTGCAACAGCTGCGTGCCGCGCTGGATTCCATCGCACCGGACGTGATCGTCAATGCCACCGCCTACACCGCGGTCGACAAGGCCGAGAGCGAGCCCGAGCGGGCGATGCGACTGAACGGCGAGGTACCGGCCGAGATCGGCGCCTGGGCCGCCGCGCACGATGCCCTGGCGGTGCACTACTCGACCGACTATGTGTTCGACGGCGGCAAAGACGGGCCCTATGACGAGACCGACGCCACGAATCCGGTCAGCGTCTACGGACGCACCAAGCTCGCCGGTGACCAGGCCCTGCTCGCCAGCGGCTGTGCGACCATCATCCTGCGCGTGAGCTGGGTATACGGGCTGCGCGGGCAGAACTTCCTGTTGACCATGCGGCGCCTGATGACGCAGCGCGGCGCGCTGCGCATCGTCAACGACCAGTTCGGCGCGCCTACCTGGTGCCGTTCGATCTCACAGGCGACCGCGAGTGTGTTGGCGAAGGTGCCCGATGATCTGGCGTCGCGGCGTGATTTGAGCGGCGTCTATCACCTCTCGCCCGGTGGCGGCACCAGCTGGTTCGGTTTCGCCACCGCGGTGCGCGATCTGCTGAATCTGCAGTGCGACCTTCAGCCGATCTCAACGAGTGAATACCCGACGCCGGCAAAAAGGCCGAAAAACTCCCGCCTGGATTCCACAAAGCTGCTCGAGACGTTCGGCCTGGCGATACCGGCCTGGGATCGCGACCTGCAGCTCTGCGTCGACGGCCTGCGATAGCGCGGCGTGTCGCGCCGAAATAAATCGCATCCGATGCGTTACGGCTGGCGCCTAACGCACCACCCTGAGGGAGATTGCCCATTGGAGGACCGACAGGCTATCAGCAAGCCTGTCGGACTTGACCGTTTGGGGCGAAAATTACTGGGAGCAAATCAAATCAGGTTATCGTCTGGGGGAATAGCCCGGCTATCTGACGAAGAGGATAAGTGGAGTTGATCGCTATCCAGAGATTTGCAGTCAAACAGCGTTAAGTCCGCCATGCTGGCAACTCAGGATAACCGGTTGGACTCCACCGTCGCATGGATCTGCTGGACCAGGCCGGTCTCCAGTTTCAACGCGCCCGCCAGCGTGTCCAGATAGATCTTTTCCGGCGCCGAGGGTGGCTCGAGCATCAACACCGAGGCGGCGTATACCTCGGCGGCATGCTCGGGCGAATCGACGTCTCCCGCCAGCGCCGCGATATCCAGGGGCCGAGAATATTCTTCGAACAGAAAGGCCTTGTCGTCCGCGGGGAGACCCAGCCCGTTGATCTGGTTAAGGATAGTCTGACTCTCCTGGGTATCAATCTGACCATCGGCCTTGGCCGCCGAGATCATCGCCCGGGCCAGCAGCATGCTCAGCGCGTTGGTGCCGGCGGCATCGCTTTCTCGCGGTAGGAATACCCCATCGGCCGGCGGCGTTTCGATGTCGCCTGCTGCCCCCTGGCCCGACGACAACTGCCCTGCCCCGCCCTGATAGCTCTGCCAGGCCTTGTAGGCCACACCGCCGACCAGCGCGAGCCCACCCAGTTTCAGCGCAGACCCTGCCATCTTCCGGCCCTTTTTCCCACTAAGCATGCTGGCCAGTGCACCGCCCGCAAGACCGCCGGCAAAGCCCCCGGCGGCGCCGCTCCCAACCAACTGGTCGAGCAGGCGTTTTGCATCGATCATCTCTCTATCTCCAAGGGTTGACTGCCTGATGGACCATCGGGACGCCGTAGGGTTCCGTCAGGAAGGCCCCGGCATCGCCTGTTCGCGCGCGCTCGCCGCGGCGAGGGAATCCCGCAGCTGCTTCTCCAGTGCCTCGAGCTCGGCGTTGGCCTTGGCCCGGGCGGCACGTCCCGCGTCGGCGATCTGCAGGCTGTCTTCGATGGTCGCGATCAGGGCCGCGTTCGCCGCACTGACTGCCTCGATATCGAACACGCCACGCTCGATCTGGCGACGGGTCTCGGCATTCGCCTGGCGCAGGTTGTCGGCGTTGGCGCGCAGCAGGTCATTGGTCAGATCCGAGGCCGCGGCCACCGCCTCGGCAGCATCGCGCGAGCGATGGATGGTCAGCGCCTGAGCGAGTTGCTGGCGCCAGAGCGGTACGGTGTTCACCAGCGTCGAGTTGATCTTGCCCACCAGCGCCTTGTCGTTCTCCTGCACCAGCCGGATGCTGGGCAGACTCTGCATGCTGACCTGCCGGGTCAGGCGCAGGTCGTGCACCCGCCGCTCCAGGTCGTCGCGGACCGCGCGCAGGTCGCGCAAGTGCTGCGCGGCCAACGTATCGTCACCGTCGGCCACGACACCAGCCTGCGGCGGAATGACCTCCTCGTCCAATTCCTTCAACTTTTGCTCCCCCGCCGCGACGTAGTCCTCCAGAGTGCGGAAGTAATCGAGATTGGCTGCGTAAAGCCGGTCGAGCGATTCGATATCGACCAGCAGACCGGTCTTGTGCTGTTCCAGGCGCCCGGTGATATCTTCGATCTGGTCGCGGACGTGTTCGTAGCGTTGCAGCACCTTGGCCGCGTCGCGGCCCTTGCCGAGCAGACGGCTGAACCACCCCCCCTTGCCATTCGGGTCGAGACCGCTGAGATCGAAGCCGCGCAAGGTCAGTACCATGTCGTTGAGGGCCTCGCCGGCGGGCCCGACGTCCTTGGTGCGCACCCGCTCGAGCATGCTGTCCGACACGGTGGTCAGCTGTTCCTGCGCGGCGCTGCCGAAGAAAAGCACCGAGTGGCTGTCGTTCAGGTCGAGGTCGGCCAGCAGGGCGGCGACCCTGGCCGTTTCCAGCGATCCAGATGTCGCCGTCGGATCGGACAGGGAGGTCGGTTGCTCGCCGGGCCCAAGGGAATCGGTCTTTGGTTCGCTGGGTGTTTGCATGGTCACGGACCTCCGGGTCGCTGTGTGCCGTCTGTTCAGGTTATGCCTTCGCGTTCGAGCTGCTTGCGCAGCACCTCGATCTCCACATCCAAGTCGAACACATCGTGCTCGGCCAGTCGATTGAGCTGTCGCCCGAAGACGGTCTCGATCTCGGTCAATACGTTGCGGAAATTTTGCTCGAGTTCCTGGCCACGTGCCAGGCGGTGTGTCTGCGCATACCGGCTCGCCACCCGTTCGGCGCCTTCGAGGTACACGTTGAGGAACTTGCGCGCGCGAAAACGCTCTTCCGGCCGCGCAACGATCTGTTCGAGGACGGCCCGCCCCTGCACGGCGATGCGATGCAGCCGCTGCTCGAGTTCCAGGTTGCCGATACGCAGGGCCGCCTTTTCGATCGCCAGGATGCGCAGTTCGGCCTGGGCCAGCGCCTTCTGCAGGGTCTTGTCGCGGACCGCTGTACGCGGCGCACCAAATACCGCCCGCGGCCGCGGCAGTCTATAGGCCAGGTGAAAACCTGCAATAGCCAGCAGCCCAAAGGCCGCGCTGACCAATGCGTCCTGACCCACCGCGCCAAAGGCCGCCAACGCGGTGCCGGCGGCCACCCCCAGCGCCGCCAGGTACTTGTACGGCAGACCCCAGGAGCGCGTGAAGCGGCGCTCCGGCGCGACGAGTTCCTCGAGGATGCCGCGACGATTGAGTACCCCACCGACCACGATCAGTCCGAACGCCGTCGCCGCCGAGAGCGCCGCCGCGAGTTGACCGCTGGCCAGCGAGACCAGGGTCGCAAAGGCCAGCGGCGCAGCGAGCACATAGAGGAGCGCGCCGCGCAGCCCCAGGCGCGCACGCCGCCAGGCCGAAAAATTGTCGCGTACGTCGCGCGCAGCCTTGAGCAGGGCGTCAATGCGCGGGTCTATCTGCTGGCTCTGCCGGTCAGAAGGCATGGATGAAGGCCTGACACGACACCAGGCCCACGCTGGCCAACAGAACAAGCGCTCCCAAAACTCTGACCCACATCGTGTACAACGGCTCCCAAAATGGCCTTAGGGTCTCACTCTACCGGAGGCCAAGGCCTACCTAAAGACATAGGGGCATCGCTGGGGTTTTCCATGGTGAGCAACCCCGGGGCGCTCAGGGTTCGTGCATGCATACGGGAGATGGTCGGGTCTGAGGCGTTTTTTGCGCGACTTTCCGACGACGCGGGCCATCGCCCGCGCACCCACCTTCGCCGCTAGCTAGGCGGCCTTTAACAGGCCCTGGATCACCTCACCCCGGGCTGGGCGGCCGGTCAGATAGCCTTGAATGAGGTCGCAGCGCTGTGAGCGCAGGTACTCGAGCTGGTGGTCCTCTTCTACCCCTTCAGCCACCACCTGCATGCCCAGCGCGTGGCTCATGTCGATAATGCCGCGGATAATCGATCGTGCGCTGGGATTGTGGCCCAGATCGGCAACGAAGCTGCGATCTATCTTCAACGTGTGGAACTGGAACTGGCGCAGATTGTTCAGCGACGAATAGCCGGTACCGAAATCATCGATGGCCGTTCGTATCCCGATTTCCTGCAAGTCCTGCAATATCAGGGCGATTCCGGCGCAGTGTTCCATCGCGACAGTCTCGGTCAGCTCGATCTCTATCTGGCCTTCAGCCGTGACGTGCTTGGCCAAGGTCGCCATCACGCCCTGCACCAGCCCCTTTTTACTAAACTGGTGGCCGGAAAAATTGACTGCGATGGGAACGGTCACGCGCCCTGCGGCGTTCCACTGCCGGCTCTGCCGGCAGGCCTCGTCCAACACGAATTCGCCGATCGACAGGATCAGGCCACTCTCTTCGGCCAGCGGGATGAACTCCGCGGGTGACACCGCTCCCCGCTCGGGGTGGACCCACCGCACCAGGGCCTCGACCCCGAACAGACTGCGATCGCCCGCGTCGACCTTGGGCTGGTATTCGAGATGCAGATCGCCGTTATTCACCGCCGATTGGAGCTGCTTTACGAGACGCGCACGCTTGCGGCGTTGGTCACGGATCTCGTTTGAGTAGAATGTTGCTGTCGAGCAAGACTGCGCCATCGCCATCTCGGCCTGGTCAAATAAGGTCAACGCATCCATGTCTGCGCCGCCGTCCCACACCGCAATGCCGAGCGGTGTAGTGACCTCGATCTCGTAGTCGCCCAGCGTGTAACTGCCGGCCATCTCTTCGCGCAGACGCTTGGCGAATGCCCGCACCGCTTCCCGCCCACCCAGATCACCCCGAACGACAGCGAATCCGCCATCACTGACCCGTCCCACCAGACTGGGCGACGGACTCGGCGCGTCACGAGGTCCGCCGGCCACGGCATTGAGGCGCTCTGAAAACAGACAAAGCAGTCGATTTGCCCGCTCGTTGCCGAGCAGGCAGCGGGTGTACTCCAGACCCTGCAGATCCAATCGCATCAACGCGAGTTGACTGGAAGTGCCAGCAAATGCGTTTAGCTTGTCAGCCGCGAATTGCTGAAGCATTTCCCGGTTCGGCATGCCGGTTAAGCGATCGAAGTAGGCCAGCGAGCGAATCTCCGCCTCGGCACGCCGGCGATCGGTAAAGTCACGCACCAGCGCAATCATATCGCCGCGCCCCCCGGCTGCCAGGTTGACCTCGTAGCAACGGGGACCCGCGCTGCTCTGAACATCAAACTCGAAGCTCGCCTGGCCGGTGCCCCGGTTGACTGCGGAGACCGCCTGATCAGCGAGGCCGCCGGCACCTGCGGGCAGGGTCTCGGATAACAGGTAGCCGACCCGAAAGAGCGCTGCGGCGTCGCCCCAGCCCGAAGCGGGCAGCCGTCCCCCTGTGACCCGACCTTTGCCATCGAGACTGAAGACGGCATCGGGGATGGTCTGCATAAGCCCTTGGCGATGTGCATGACTCGCCGCCAATTCCTCCGCCATGACACGCGTGTTTATGGAGTAACGGATTCGGTATTTCAGCTGCGTCCAGTCTATGGGTTTGGCGATGAAGTCGGTTGCCCCCGCCTCGTAAGCCGCCTCGATAGCCTCTCGGTCATCCAGCCCGGTCGCGACGATGATCGGTAGAAAGTCGCCGCGGTACATCGATCGCATCTGCCGGCAGGTCTCGAAACCGTCCATCCCAGGCATGCGCACATCCAGCAGGACTGCATCGACACGTTGACGTTTTAGGATATCGATGGCCTGCTCACCACTCCCGACCTCGACAACATCGATACCGCTGTTTTCTAAGATGATCCGCGCATGCAGCCGAATGGCACAATCATCATCCACCACCAAAACCCGGTGCTGGCCCCCGACCGACGCCGCTGTGGTATTCGTCAACATGCTGCCTCCCCTTTTGTTTTCAACGCTTGTATGCGTTAACCCATGAGCAAGGCAGGGGCCAATTCGTTCCGCTTGCGGAAACTCAAGAACGCAGTTCCTCATAAAGCCTCTTGTTCCGAAAATCTGGACGCCGCTACCCGTGCGGAGATGCAGCATATTTCTCGATGGAGGCGATTTGGCGATACAGCGGATGCTGCAGGGAAAATGCGTTGCAAATTGCACAAATCCTGACGCTGGCCGCGACGCTCGATAACGACGTCACGGCATCGGTCAGGGTCTCTGACAGAGTGCTGACAATCTACTCAGGTGGAATCTACGCCTGGCCAGCGTCACTCGCCTGTGGATTCGCAGTCTTGTCCCACGCGGCACGTTTGCGGTAGATGGTCGAGGCGCTGATGTCCAGCAGCGCAGCGGCCTTTGGGATATTACCGGCGCAGGCCTCGATCGCCCGCTCGATGATGTCCTTTTCCTCCAGCCAAAGCGGTCTGATGCCCGACACGGCGATTGGCTCGGCCGGCGCGGTGGATGCCTGGCGTGCCAACCGCCCGGAATCCTCTCCGGCCTCATCGACCGGCCGTTCGAGAGCCTGCTGAAGCTGGACCGGAAGCATGTCGTAGCTCACCTGCTCTCCATCATTCAGCACCACGATGTTGCGGATGACATTCTCTAGTTCGCGGACATTGCCAGGCCATAGATAGCCGCGCAGCGCATCGGCGACCGCAGCCGACAGACCGCGAAACTTTTTGCCTTCCTCGTCCACCATGCGGTGCAGCATGTCGATGGCGATCGCCAGGATATCGTCACCACGCTCGCGCAGCGGCGGCAGCTGTATTGGGATCACGTTCAGGCGGTAATACAGGTCTTCTCTGAACCGTCCGGCCCTGACTTCCCCGAGGGGTTCGCGATTTGTCGCGCAGACGATGCGGATATCGACCTGTTCTTCCTTAGAGTCACCGACGCGCTGAAACCTGCCCGTCTGGATGAACCG
The DNA here is from genome assembly GCA_024639005.1 of Chromatiaceae bacterium. Lineage (GTDB taxonomy): Bacteria > Pseudomonadota > Gammaproteobacteria > Chromatiales > Chromatiaceae > Thiosocius. The sequence continues at coordinate 40,033 of JAHEJD010000011.1, forward strand.
CAAGAGCTTGCTCTGCAGGTCCATGTCCATCTCACAGATCTCGTCTAAAAACAGGGTACCGCCGTCGGCTCTTGTCGCCGCACCGTCACGACGACCCGCTGCCCCGGTAAAGGCCCCCTTTACGTGGCCGAAGATCTCGCTTTCCATCAGGTCGCGCGGGATCGCGGCACAGTTGAGCGCGACGAACGCCTGCTCGCGTCGCGGGCTCTCGCGATGGACCGCATCGGCACACAACTCTTTGCCGGTGCCGCTCTCGCCGGTGATGAACACAGTGGCCCTGCTGGGTGCGGCACTCTCGATGATCCGGTACACGGCCTGCATCGGGATCGATGCCCCGACGAAGCCGTGAAATCGATCGCGCTCAAAGGTCTGCTGATAACAGCTGACCATGTTCGACAAACGGCGCTTGTCCAACACGTTGCCGACGGTGACACGCAGCCGCGTCGCATCGAACGGCTTGGCGATAAAGTCAGCCGCGCCATACCGCATCGCCTCGATCGCGGCGTCGATCGAGCCATGGGCGGTAATGATCACCACCGCGGTGTCGATGTCACACTCGTGAATGTGCTTGAGCACCTCCATGCCCGACATGTCCGGCAGGCGCAGATCCAGCAGCACGATATCCGGGGTGCGGGTTTCCAGGTGGGCCAGCGCGGCGGCGCCAGTGTCGACCGCCTCGGTGTTGTGGTCGTCGGCCGCCAGATAGTTCTGGTACACGGCCGCCAGCGAGGGGCTGTCCTCGACCAGCAGTATCTGGGCTTTGCTAGGTGTGTTCTCTGACATGGCCAAACCTGGATTGTCTACAGACTAATCTTACTCGTCGGTTTCCGAAAGGTACGCGAAGCGCGCGCGGTACGCCGCCAGCGTCTGCTGCAGGACCTCTGGCATCCGCCTACTCAGGGTTTCGGCCGTCTCCTGGTTTCCTTCACGACAGGCCGCCTCGATTTCACGGGCGAGTGTCTGCAGCCGGGTCGCGCCGAAAGTGCCGGCGCAACTTTTCAGTGTATGCGCCTCGTCCTCGAGGACATCCAGCGATGACCTGTCCAGTGCCAGACCAAGATTCTCTGCACGCTGGACAGTCTCTGTGACAAACATCTGCAGCATCGCCGGGACGGCGCCGGGCGTGACGTCCTCGGCCAGTTTCCGCACCGCGTCTTCGTCGATTAACGGGGCGCCGCTGCCGGCAGGCTCGACCGCGATCTGCGGATCCTCAGTCCACTCTGCAACCGCGGCCGCAGACGGCAGCAGGCGTGCCAGGGTCTCGAACAGACGGCGCTTGTCCACGGGTTTCGGCACAAAGTCGTCCATGCCGGCTGCCAGGCAGCGCTCGACGTCCTGCTGCATCGCATTGGCGGTCATTGCAATGATCGGCACCTCGCCGCCGCCCGGCAGCGCACGGATCGCGGCAGTCGCGGTAAGGCCATCCACCTGCGGCATGCGCAGATCCATCAAGATCGCATCGTAGGCCTCGCTGCCGAACATATCGATGGCCTCGCGACCGTTGTTAGCGATGTCGACCGTGTAGCCTGCGTTATGCAGCATCGCCGATGCCACCACCTGGTTAGCGACACTGTCCTCTGCCAGCAGCAGCCGCGCGGATCGGCCAGGCGAGGCGGCGCGCATAGCATTCGGACGCGCCGACTGGGGAGTTTTCCCCGGCGGCTGAGGCGCCAGGCTATCGCGCAGATCGTCGATCACTAGCGGGGTTACTACCAAATCGTCGTACTGGCCGCCCTTTACCCGGCTTAACATCGCCGGGTTCTCCGCGGCGGCGATCAGCAGGAGCCGCTTCACGCCGATCCTGCGGGCGCTCCGGGCCAGCCCATCGAGCTGTGTACCTGCGAGCCTGCCGTCCACTAGCATTACCTCCAGCTCGGCGGACGCCGCATCCTCGGCGAAAATATCGGCGGTATCGAGGGCACAGCCGGCACCCGCACAGATTCGCGTCAGGGCGTCGGCGATCAGCGGATCGAAGCCGACTGCCAGCGCGGAATGGAACGCCAGCGCCGGGCCGGGATCATGCCCGCGCCTGGGGGCTGCCAACTGCAGCGGCACGTCGACCCAGAAACGGCTACCCCGACCGGGAGTGCTGTCCAGCCCGATGTCGCCACCCATCAATTTCGCCAACCCCTGACAGATCGACAGGCCGAGTCCCGTGCCACCGAAGCGGGTCGAATCTGAACTGTCGACCTGCTGGAACTCATCGAACAGTGCCGCCTGGGACTCTGCCGGGATACCGATGCCGCTGTCCTCGACCGTGAAACGCAGATCGACGCCGTCCGTGCGGGCACGCCGCTGCTCGACTCTCAGCACCACGCCGCCCCGCTCGGTAAATTTAAGCGCATTGTCCAACAGGTTGTTCAGTATCTGGCGCAGACGGGGCATATCGCCCCGTACCCATGTGAAGACATCGGGGTCGACTATCGCGGCGGCGGGCAGCGCCTTGTCACGAGCCCTGAAGGCGACCATGTCCATCGCCTCGCCGACCAACGCGTGGATGTCGAAATCCGTCTCATCGAGCGTCAGATGTCCGGCCTCGATCTTGGAAAAGTCGAGGACGTCGTTGATCAGGCTCAGCAGGATCTTGCCCGAGGCCTCCGCAGTCTTGGCATAGAGTCGCTGGTCCTTGGTCAGTTCTGCATCCAGCAACAAGTTGAGCGAGCCCAGTACCGCATTCAGCGGCGAGCGGATCTCGTGACTCATGTGCGCGAGGAAGCGTGATTTGGCGGCTGACGCCACCTCGGCCTGTTGCTTGGCGTCGACCAGTGCCTGTTCCTCCGCCTTGCGCGCGCTGATGTCCCGCACCGCGGCGGTAAAGAAGGTCTCGCCATCGACCTCGATCGGCAGCACCGTCAATTCCACTGGGAACTGCCCACCATCCGCACGCAGCGCCGGCACTTCGATACGTTTGCCCAGCACTGGGCCCTCGCCAGTCGCAAAATACCTTTGCATCCCCTGGCGGTGCATGTCGCGCATCTGGGACGGGATGATCAGGTCGGCCATGTTCTTGCCCAATACTGCGTCGCGTGCGTGGCCGAAGATCTCTTCCGCTACTGCACTGAACTCGATAATTCGGTCCTGGGCATCCACCGTCACCAGACCGTCCAGATTTGCGTCCACAATGGCCGCACGCATCGCCTCGCTCTTGCGTGCCGCCGCCTCGACCTGCAGCTGTTCGGTGATATCGCGTACCAGTCCGACGAAGAACCGCCGATCGTCGAGCCTCATTTCGGAGATCGCCAGATCCATCGGGAACGTGCTGCCGTCCTTGCGTTGACCGGTGACCTGCCGGCCGCGGCCGATGACTTTGGCCTCCCCGGTCTCGAGGTAATGCTGGATATAGCCATCATGCCCATGGCGGTGTGGTTCCGGCATCAGGCAGCTGACGTTACGGCCGAGCAGCTCCTTCGCCTGGTAGCCGAAAAGACGCGCGCCGGACCCGTTTATGCTGTCGATAATGCCGCGGTGATCAATGGTGACGACACCGTCCACCGCCGTATCCAGAATGGTCGAAAGCCGCAGCTCCTTCTCGGCCAGCAGATCCGCGAGCGACTGGCTCTCAGCGATCGACTGGCGCATCACGCGTTGCGATTCGGCAAGACGCAGAGACATGGTATTGAATGCCTTGCCCGTCTCGGCGAGTTCATCACTGCCTTTGACGTCCACCTGGGCGCCCAGACCGCCATCGGTAATCAAGTGCGCAGCATGTCCCAGATTGGCGAGGCCTCGGGTAAGGTAGGCACCGAGGATATAAGAGAACAACGCAACCAACAGCATCTCGACCATGGCAATGCCGCTGAGGTGACGTCTTGCCGCCGCGATCAGATCGCTGGCGCGCGCCACCGAGAGTCCGATCTCCACCCTGCCGATGGCGTAATCGCCCTCGGCCATGTCGACACCGACATCGAATACGCCGTCCTCGACCGCATCGAGTCGGCTATCCGCCGTGAACGGACGCGCCAGGATCTGCGGGCTACCCGCCACGGTGAGGGTGCCTTCACTGTCCATAATGCGCACGTAGACGATATCGGGTGACGCCAGTGAGCGCTTGGCCACGCTGTCGAGACGGGCCAGATCAGTGGCCAGTACCGCATCACGCGTGAGATTGGCCATCGATTCCGCGCTAACCTGCGCACGCAGCGCGAGCTCCTCCTCGCTGGACTGCGTCAGGTAGTGGACGCTGCTCAGGACCAGAATCAGCAGCAGGATGCCCTCGATCAGGGCGACCCCAATTATGGTTTTGAGTCGAAACGACACCGCCGATGCTCCCTAGTCTTTGCTGCCCAGCGAGGTGCGGATGTTCAGGCGACGCACATCATCCCAGTCCGAATTCGACGCCGCTACGAGTCCCTTCAGCTTGAGTCTCTGCAGCGCAGCGCGCCCTGCCTCGTCTTCACTCATCCCCACCAGTGCCTGCTGGACGGCGGCGACAATCTCGGTGGGGACCTTTGGATTGGCGGCAATTGCGTGTGGGGTATATCCGGGTGTCATCCACAGGACGCGAAGCCGTTCTTGCACCTCGGGGTCAGTGGCCTTCAGCGTCCTGACGACACCGCCGCCGGCCGGGTACAGACCGTTCGCCACTGCCCGATAGACCGAGTCATGGGATGAAACATACTTTTGCGTAAACCGGATGCCCTCCGCGGTAAGGCTGGCGCGTGGTAATACGCTCGCGGCGAAGGCCGCCGGTGCGGGGAACGCCAGCTCCTGGCCCTCGAGGTCGCTGAGCGTCTCGATCGACGAGTCCTTTCGCACCACCAGAATGCCTTGAATCTGCTTGTCCCGGGCCTTGGCAACGGCCTGAAAACCCGCGTCGCCCTGATTGAACACCGTGAAGTGATAGGGGTTCATGTAGGCGAAGTCGTATTCGCCCCGGCGAATGCGATCCTCGAAGCTCGGGATGTCCGGCGCCGTCCGAAAAACAAAGCGGTAGCCGGTGCGTGCCTGCAGATACTGCAACATCGGTGCCCAGGATTTCAGGAGCTTGCTCGGTGCCTGCTGCGGCACGACCGCAAAACTGAAGACGCGCTGCGGCGTTTCCTTGGCGGCGACCGCGGTAATCTCAGCGAGCGCGACAATGCAAATCAGAACACCGACGACAATCCTCGATAACGGACCTTTCATTCGAGACCCCTCGATCCAAATGCGAATTTGCTGCAGCCTTGTCTGCAAGGCCTGAGCCAATCCGCAATACGGCAGCGATCTCGCGCGATATGCCGAAGCCGCTAGCGGCTCGAACGTGTTTTTTCGCAGATTCGTTCGCAAATTGCGAAGCGTTATGGAATACCCCCATTCATACGGCCCGTAAAAGCACGGCGGGAGGGATTCAAAGGCGGCCTCTGGGTCCGCAGACCCAGGAGCCGGGGGCGATAGAGGCGAAGGTGGCACGATTCTCGCGACGCTTAGCGCATAGAGCAACATTGGCGATCTGCACAGCCCCCGACATCAGGCGCAACCACTATGCAGATTGCAGCAGCCACGGCCCGGAGCCGTTCAACACTAAAGATATCGGCCATGCAGACAGAAACCGTACTCGTCGTCGAGGACAGTCAGTCAGAACAGCTGCGCATGAGCGCCATGCTGCAGGGCTTCGGCTACCGCGTGGCGACCGCGGAAAACGGCCAGCAGGCGCTCGAGATACTGCGCCGCAAGGCGATTCGCCTAGTCGTCAGCGACTGGCGGATGCCGGCAATGACCGGCATCGACCTGTGTCGTGCGCTGCGCGATGATCCGACTTTCGGTCAGCCCTACGTCATCCTGGTGACAGGACAGAACACCAAGACCGATCTGGTGGCCGGGATGGATGCGGGCGCCGATGACTTTATCGCCAAACCCTTCAGCAGCGAGGAGTTGCGCGTCAGGCTGCAGGCAGGCATGCGGATTCTTGGTTTGCGACGTAAGTCGGAACAGCGCAGTCTGCAGCTCGCAGATGCACTGTCGCGCGAGGCTGAGGCCAACCGCATGATACGTCGCGACCTCGCGCTCGCGGCGCGCATGCAGCGCGAGTTCCTACCCGCCCCGGTCAGTCCCTTCCCGCAGATCGATATCGGCACGCTGTTTCATGCGGCCAGCATGGTGGCCGGTGACGGCTACAACTTTTTCCGGCTCGATGAACACCACCTCGGCTTCTTCCTGATCGACGTGGCCGGGCACGGGGTCGCCGCGGCCATGCTGTCGTTCGCCGTGTCGCGACTGCTGTCACCCGAGTACACCACCGGCCCGCTGCGCGGCCACGCGGATGACGCCCTGTCGCAGACATCCCGTCTGCTGCCCGAGCACATCGTACCGCCGGATCAGGTGCTGCACTGGCTCAACCGACATTTCGTCGAGACCGACGATTGCACCCACTATCTGACCATGGTCTACGGCGTGCTTAATATCGAAACCGGCGCAGGAGAGTTGTGCCAAGCCGGCCACCCTCACCCGCTGATCGTCGAGAATCAACGCCGGGTAAAGAAGTTGGGCACGGGGGGATTCCCAGTCGGCATGCTCGCGGAGGCGACCTACGAGCCTGTCTTGTTCCACCTTGGCGAGGGTGAACGTCTGGTTCTCTATTCGGACGGTATCACCGAGAGTCGCGGCGAGGATGGCAGCCCTTTCGGTACTCAGCGCCTGGCCAATCTGCTCGGGCAGATCCATGACCGTGAGCTCAGCGAGGGCATTACTCAGATCGGCATCCAACTGCTGCAGGGCTGGCTACGTGACACACCGGGCGAGGACGACATATCTCTGCTCGCCATCGAACGGCGTACGGCGGCGCACTGAGATGAGGGCCCTGTTCCTCAAGGTGGCTGCTCAGGCCAAGGCAATACCCGATGCCGCAGAGCGCATCGCCCGCTTCGCCGCGGTCGTCGGCCTCGACCTACAGGACTGCTTTGAGATCAAGGTCGTGATTGCCGAAGTCCTTAACAACGTCGCGGCCCATGGCAGCGTTGACGAGGCCCGGGGCGCAATCGAAGTCCACTGCCGGCACAGCGACACCTGCCTGCAGCTCATCGTGAACGACCGCGGCAGGCCGCTCGACAGCCTGCCCAGCGGCAATATTCCACTCGCCGGTGCCGAAAGCGGTCGCGGTTGGCCGATCATCATCCACTGGACCGACACGATCGACTATCGTCCCGGACCACCCTTCAACACCCTCACACTGACCAGGACGCTGTCCTGAGCGCGGCGGGCCGGTCGAATCTCCTTCGCCAACCGATGGCGGCGGGCGACCGCCTGCACCAGCGCGCGCTTTGCATTTTGCAAGCGTCTTCCCAATTTGCCGTCGCCGTCCTTTGCAAATCGCAAGAGAATCTCAATAATATTCTTCAAGTAATTGATTTTAATAACTTTTACTGACTTTCTTTTTTTGGCACGCAGCGTGAAAGGGTACCTCTGAACAAACACGCATGAGGTACCACAATGCAACTACACAGCGAATCCCATGGGCCGGTTGAACTGGTCGCCCTGCCGACACGGCTGGTCATGGCCAATGCACAGGAAGCGCGCGCAGCACTCAAACGACTGGTCGAACAAGGACACCATCGTCTGGTATTCGATCTACGCAAGGTCGAGTTCGTCGATTCCAGTGGCCTGTCGGTATTGGTCTCTACCCTCAAAGCGGTCAAGCCGCACCGGGGCGAGGTGGTGCTGCTGAGCCCGTCGAACGGCGTGCGTTCACTGATCGAACTCACCCGCCTGCACCAGGTGTTTGCGATCTTCGAGGACAGAGCGGCGGCACTGCACGAACTGGGATCAGCCGAGGTCTCATCGTGATCCATCGCACGCCGCTGCTGCTCGCTCTTGCCGCTATGGTCTCAGGCCTGACGATCGGCTGCACTTCGCTCAATACCGGCACGCTGCGCGCCACGTCGCCGGAACTATCGGCCGACAGCGCATCGCTATCGTCCACCGACACGTCATCGCGTGGCCATTCGCTCGCGGGGCGGTCCCTGGTGCCGCGACCTATCGATCCACCATCGCTGCCACGTTGGGCGGAGAACCCACCGCTGTCGCCGGGCGACCGCCTTCAGGTCGAGGTCCAGGATGGTGAGGGCTTCAGCGGCCGTTACGAGGTGGGCATCGATGGTGCGCTGCAGCTGCCGTATCTGCCGGCGCTGCCGGTGGCCGGTAGCGACACACGCGCTGCCGAGGTACAGATTTCCGCGGCCCTGGTCACGGCGGAATTCTTCAAACCGGATCGGCTGCGCGTGAGCGTCCGCGTCCACGAATGGTCGCACGCACAGGTGCATGTCAGCGGGGCGGTATTCGATCCGGGGATGGTGTCGATCAACGCGCGCAATCCTGAAGAACGCGCGTTGAAACGCGACCTGGCTTCGGGTGATTTCCCGTCGCAACGCATGCTAACAGCGGCGCTGCGCGCGGCCGGCGGTGTGCGCCCCGACGCCGCGGTCGATGCAATCCAGGTGATCCGGAGCGGCAGGACGCTAGTGGTCGATTATTCCGGGCTGATTCAGGGTCACGCCGTCGCGGCGGTGCCGCTGATGAGCGGCGACAGAGTCGTTGTATCCAGCAGCGGCAAATTCGATGCCGCGCTGGTCGCCCCCTCTGCAATCACACCGCCGGGGATTCGGATCTTCATGTCGAACCTGACCACACCGGCCACCGGCAATGCGGCCTCCGCGATCGGTAAGGTGGCATCGAGCCTGCCCTATGGCTCACGCCTGCTGACCGCCGCGGTCTCGGCCAACTGCGTTGGTGGGACCCAAAGCACGAGCGCGGGTCGCCTTGTGGTCTTGGTGCGCAGTGCCGCAGACCGGGACGCTGAACGCGTGATCGAACGCCCCATCGACGACCTGCTTCGGGAACCACAGCGCGATGACCTCAACCCCTTCGTGATGCCGAATGACAGCGTTGCCTGCTATGACTCCGGTGTCACCAATCTACGTGATATCGCGCGCGCCCTGGGCGAAATCCTGCTGCCGTTGTCGCTGCTGTCACTGTTGTAACTAAGGACACCCGCTGAAATGGAACGCATCGTCGAACATACCGCGAACCGCCGGCCAACGCCGCGCCGCGCAGCATGGCTTACCGTGCTGCTCAGCCACGGCAGCAGCCTGCCACGATCCCGCCGACTGCCCCTGTATGCGGGGATTGCCCTCGCCATGCTGGCGGTCATTTGGACACCGACTGCACTGTTCCTTCTGCTGAAGCCCACGACCTACACCAGCACTTGGGCGCTGATTCTACCCGGCTCAGGCGCCGGTCATGCGGTGTCATTGGAGAACGTCGGTCAGGCCTCGGCGACGATGAGTTCGCCGTATACGAGCCGCTCGGTCGACCCCAAGGTCAACTACAAGGCGGTGGCCGAGAGCGATCCGGTCCTGGCGGCGGCTGCCGCCGCGATCGGCATGCGGGCCGAAGATTTCGACAAGCCGCGCATCAAACTGGTCGACCAGACGGCGCTGATGAACTTCCGCGTCTCCGGCGCGACACCCGAGCAGGCCCTGGCCAAGTCCAACGCCCTTTATGCGGCGCTGCAGGCGGAGCTGGAGCGACTGCGCAGCGACGAACTGCGCCGCCGCGAGGCCGGCATCAGCGACATGCTGAGCAGCTTCAGCGCCAAACTCCGCACTGCCCAGCAGCGCATCCTCGACTACCAGGCCGATGCCCAGATCGTCTCAATCGAACAGTTCAACGAGCTGATCCTAAACCTCGAGCGTCTGCGCACACAGGTGCGCGATCTCAAGGCACGCCGTGCCGGCCTGGCCGGTCAGCTGGAATCTCTTCGAGATGCGCTGCAGATCGACCCACAATCCGCTACCGCGCTGCTCGAACTGCAGCAGGACGCCCTGTTCGGCCGGCTCGCCGAAGACTGGGCCGCTGCATCGGCATTGTTGACCCGCAACCGCGCCCGTTGGGGCAAGAAGCATCAGCAGGTGGTCAGCGCGCAAGACGACGAGAGCGAGCTTCGCCGTGCGCTGGTTGGCCGCGCGCGCGCGCTGGCCCCGACGCTCGCGTTGAATAGCGAGCGCCTGATCGCGAAGGGGTCATCGGCGCCCGAATTGTATCGGCGCCTCATCGAACTCGACGCCGAGCGGCGTGGACTCGATGCACAGATTGCCAGCCTCGCACAGGACATTGACGAGCAGGACCGTCTGCTCGAACGCAACACCACCGACGCCAGCAATCTCGAAGACCTGAAGCGCCGGCATCAGGTCGCCACAGCGGTCTTCACGACCGCGCTCGCCAAGGCGGACATCGGCAAATCAGATCGCTTCAGCTCCTACCCTCTGGTACAGCTGTTGGCGACACCGACCCGGCCGACCAAGGCCGACACCCTCGGCCGCAACCTCGCCGTGCTCGGCGCGGCAGCGGGTTCCCTATTCTCACTATTCGGCCTGTACCTGTTATGGATACGCAAACCCTTCTTCCAGAGACTCTTGAAGAACGCGTAGTGTGGCACAGCCTGCGTGCCACCTATCTGTTCTATGCGCTCGGTGCACTGTATGTCGTGGCGCCGTTGCTCGCCTGGGGACTGCTGCTGGTATTGCTCTGGCGCACCTGGCGTCACGGGCGCTGCAATCCGGCGCTGCCGGACGCCAGACTGCCTGTGGCCGTATGGCTGTGGATAGTTGGCATGTTGGTGATGCTCTTGGCGCTGATCGTGGGCCATCTCGATTTTCTGCTCGGCATCGGCACAACCGTCAAGTCAACTATCGGTTGGGCCAAGGGCTGGGCGCTACTGGCGATCTTCCCGTTGCTCGGCTGTCTGCGCATTCGGCCTCAGATCGTCTACCGCGCCGCCATGCACGTCTGTCTGCACACCCTGGTGCTGCTGCCATTTTTCGTCGGCGCCTGGCTGACCGGTCTACCGCAGACGCCCTATGTGTCGCCGCTGCAGGCTATCGGCGGCCCGGGACCCGAGTTCTTTGCGTTCAATCTCTATGAGATCGACCCAGGCTCCGGCAGCCCTCGGTGGCGGCTGTTTACCCCGTGGGCGCCGGCATTGGGTTTCGTTGCCAACATCTTTTTCATCTTCGCACTGCAAGAGAAGGATCGCACCTGGCGACGTATCGGGACCGTCGGCAGCGTTGTGATGATCCTGATGTCCGGCTCGCGCCTTGCGCTGCTGTCGTTGCTGATCGTTTGGGCGGCGGTCTGGATATTAGGCCACTTGCGGGGCGCGCTCGGCCCATTCTTTGCAGCAGCGGCAGCGGCGCTCGGCGGCCTGATCGCCATGCCGCTGCTCGACGTCTTGGAGCGCCTCTGGCAGGCGTTTCGTGCCGCTCGCGCAGATTCGACGCGCGTGCGCGAGACGCTGGGCCGTATCGCGCTGGACCGCTGGGCCAACGAGGCCCCGGTATGGGGGCACGGCATCGTCGAGCGCGGTCCGCACCTGGTGGAATTCATGCCGATCGGATCGCACCACAGCTGGTACGGACTGTTATTCGTCAAGGGCATGGTTGGGGCGCTGGCGTTGGCCGTCCCGCTGCTGTTCAGCCTGGCGCAGTTGATCCGATGGAGCGGTCGCCTGCCGCTGGCGCGTGTCGCCTTGGCGGTGGTGCTGCTGCTGTTCCTGTACACCTTCGGTGAGAACCTGGAGATCCTCGCCTATCTGATTTGGCCGGCGCTGCTGGTGATCGGCACCGCCCATCGCGACATCCACATCGCCACGACCACTACTGTAGATCGTTTTTCAAACCTGGGAGTACCTAAACATGCCTAGAGTCAGTGTGATAATGCCCGTGTACAACGTCGAACGCTTTGTCGGCGACGCCGTGCGATCCGTTCTCGCCCAGAGCTTCGGTGATTTCGAACTGCTGATCATCGACGACCTCTCACCCGACCGCAGCTGCGCCGTCTGCGAGGCCTTCGACGACCCGCGTATACGTATCATCCGCCACCGCGAAAATCGCGGCCTGGCCGGTGCGCGCAACACCGGGATTCGTCATGCGTGCGGTGAGCTGCTCGCCTTCCTCGACTCGGACGACAGCTGGACGCCGGAGAAACTGGCACTGCACGTCCAGCATCTCAGCGCACGCCCGGAGGTGGGGGTCTCGTTTAGCCGATCGGCATTCATCAACGAAGACGGTTCGCCGAATCACTGCTATCAGATGCCGCGACTCAGCGCCATCGAACCCGGCTACTACCTATGCCGCAACCCGATCGGCAACGGGTCAGCGCCGGTGATCCGGCGCCAGGTCCTGGAGCAGATCCGTTTCCAAGACGACCTGCATGGCAGCGTCGAGGACTGCTATTTCGATGAGCATCTGCGTCGCTCAGAAGACATCGAGTGCTGGATCCGCATCGCCCTTACGACGAAATGGGTGATCGAGGGTATCCCGCAGGCCCTCACGCTGTATCGCCTCAACGGAGGCGGCCTGTCTGCCAGCCTGTGGCAGCAGTTTGCCTCCTGGGAGCAGGTGATCGAGAAGACCCGCGGCTATGCGCCGACCTTCATCGCGGCATGGGAGCGTCCGGCGCGTGCATTCCAGCTGCGCTATCTCGCACGCCAGGCGATTCGCCTGCATGACGGACCGATGGCCATACAGATAGTGCACCGCGCCCTCGCCACCGACCCGCAGATCTTGCTGCAAGAACCGGGGCGGACGCTGACCACGCTGTGTGCCGCCTATCTGTTGCGGCTGTCGCCACGGCGCCTGTATGTCGCCATGGCACAGATCGCGCAACGGCTTATCGGCCGCCTGCAGGCGCGGCGCATCGGCCGCGATGTGGCGTAAGGCCCGGGGCTTTTTGCAAAGACTCTTGCAGATTGCAAAACAGTCTGCGTGGGGGCCCAGGCGACGGACTGCCTGATCGTTTCTATAGCTTTTAATTTCAACTACTTAGATCTTTTCTCACAATTGGCACGAAGGTCGCAAACAGTCTGTGAAAGACAGCTTTCAACGCTTTAGGGAATGTCAACCATGACACAGACTGACCGAGAGAACCTGGCCCGTTTAACAGCTGAGACGGTGCTGACAATGGACAACCACGTGCCCGAATCGACAACGCGACCAGCTCGAGATGCGTTGCAGCTGTTCGGCCTGGAGATCAGCAATACCAGCATGCCCCAGGCGGTTGACTGGATCGTGCGGCGGGTGCAGCGCAAACAACCGGCGCTGCTCAATTTCGTCAACGCGCATTGCCTGAACGTCGCCTGCCGCAATACGGCCTATCGCCGCGCCCTCGGGCGCTCCACCCGTCTGTTGCCGGATGGCAGCGGGGTGAAGCTGGCGCTGCGCCTCAAGGGTGAAAACCTGATCGAGAACCTCAACGGCACCGACCTGTTCCCGCCCCTGTGCGCTGCGGCGCAACGCCATGGTCTGTCGCTTTATCTCCTCGGCGCGGCACCGGGTGTCGCCGCGCGCATGGCCGACAATATGCAGCGGCGCTATCCTGGACTGCGAATAGCCGGAACCCAGCATGGCTTTTTCGAGGCGGCACATGACGCCGCCGTCGTCGCCGATATCAACCGCTCCGGCGCCGATATCCTGCTGGTTGCGATGGGCGTGCCGCGCCAGGAACTGTGGCTTGTACAGCACCAGGACCGCCTGCAGACGACGGTGAACATGGGCGTCGGTGGCCTGTTCGATTTCTATTCAGGACGCATCCGCCGGGCGCCATGGTGGCTGCGGCGCCTGGGCATGGAGTGGACCTGGCGTCTGTTGCAGGAGCCAGCGCGGATGTGGCGCCGTTATCTCCTCGGCAACCCCGAGTTCGTGCTGCGCGCGCTGTTCCATGCAATGCGGACGCCACACCGACAGGCGCCACTCGACGGGCTGCGCCAGAGCTATCTCAAGGCGTCTGGCCGACGCCTGTGCTGGTGGCTTTCCAGACGGGCAACGCCATTTGGCAGACGCACACTGGATGTTGTCGGGGCAGGGCTGGCGCTGCTGCTCGCCGGCCCGCTGATGGCGGCTGCGGCGCTCGCCATTCGCCTGGAATCACCAGGCCCAGTGTTCTTCCATCAGGATCGGGTGGGCCAGCGCGGCAAGACTTTCCGGCTATGGAAATTTCGTTCGATGTATCTCGATGCCGAGGCACGCAAGGCGGAACTGACAAACGAGAACCAGATGGCCGGGGGCGTGCTGTTCAAGATCAAACGGGATCCGCGCATCACCCGTGTCGGCCGTATCCTGCGGCGCTTCTCTATCGATGAGCTGCCGCAGTTGTGGAACGTCATGCGCGGCGACATGGCGTTGGTGGGTCCGCGTCCGGCATTGCCTGCCGAGGTGGCTCAGTACTCGCTCATGGACCGGAACCGCCTGCTGACCCGGCCTGGAATCACCTGCATTTGGCAGGTCTCCGGGCGCTCCAACATCCCCTTCGAAGGTCAGGTGGCGATGGACCTGGAGTATATCCACAAGGCGACGCTGAGCACCGATCTGAAGCTGCTGTTGAAAACCGTGCCCGCTGTGATCAGCGGGCATGGCGCCTATTGATTGAGTCCGGAGAAAATCATGCAAGCCGTAGTCTTTGCCGATCGTCATGGTGCCGAACTGGCCCCGCTGTGCGACAACCTGTGCCCGGCGCTATTGAGCCTCGCCAATCTCCCGGTGCTGCAATACACCATCGAGGATCTGGCGCGCGCCGGTGTGACCGAGATCCTGCTGGTGGTGTCCGACGACGCTGCGCGAGTCGAGTCCGTATTCGGCGACGGCGCTATGTGGGGCGTTTGTATCCGCTATCTCTTGTCGCGCGGCGAAGAGTCGCCGACGCGCCTGCTGGCGCGCTTTGGCTCACTGCTGCGCACGCCATTCGTCGCCGCGCGCGGTGATGTGTTCCGCAGCGCCGCCTGTAGCGAGCTTCTGGGCGTCGCCAACGACCAGCCGGGGCCGGTGGTGAGTGCCGCGCTGGACGGCTCGCCGATCGGACTGGGTCTGGTCCGCGAGTGGCCGACCGCCTTACCTGACCTCGACTGGCCGATGCGGAGCAAGCACTGCGCAGACCAGGCGCCAGTGCATCTCAAGCAGGCCTTGTTCTCCCCGCTGGATCATCTGGCATCCTTTCACCGGGCTGTCTTAGAGCTCGCCGTGCCGACCCAGTCCGCACTGGGGCGGCCCGGCGCGGAGCTGGCGCCCGGGCTGCGGGTCGGGCGACTCAGTAAGGTCGATCCCGGGAGTCTTGCATCCGGCAGCCTCGCCGTCGGCGAACAGAGCTGGGTGCACAAGACAGCACACATCAACGGCCCTTGCGTGATCGGCAGCGATTGCTACATCGATCGTGACGTGCGGATAGACAACAGCGTGGTGATGCCCGGCAGCTACATCGGTGAGAACCTCGAGGTGACGAATGCCATCGTTGCCGGCAGCACGCTGATCCGCGTCGACCTTGGCGCGCAGATTGTGGTCGATGAGAACCAGTTGCTGTCGAACAATGACAGCGAGTTCGCGGGCAGGTTTCGGCAGTGGCCGGCGCGCATGATCGGCGCGGCACTGTTGCTCCTAACGCTACCCTTGTGGCCGCTGGCGCTGCTTGCGTCGAGCATTCCATCGGCAAGAGCCCCGTTGAGCTCCAGGGAGATCCTCAGCAATCGCCGCCAGGCCGGTCACGGCTCACGGCGACGCCCGACGATCAAGGCCTGGCTTTTCAGTACACGCAGCCCGCTGTTGCGCCACCTGCCGATGTTGTGGCTGGTCGCCCGCGGTGATCTGCAGTTCTTCGGAACGCGGCCAATACCGCCGGCTCCTGGAGATCGAGACACTCAAACCCGCGGCTGGCTGGACGGTTCAGCCACCGGCGGCCTGCTCGGACCGGCTCAGCTGTTCCTGTCTGCAGACGCGCCTGAAGAGCAGATCCGACTTTGCGAACTCGAGTTCGTCGCCGACCGTGGTCTGCCTGCGCTGCGTCGACGGCTCGGTGCAGCTGCAAGCCTGCTGTTCCATCCCCGTGCCTGGTGGCCGGCGCACGACACCCTCGGAGGTTCCTGAGATGACCTCTGCATCCACGCTGACGGTCGCGGCGCCTGGGCAGAGCGGCCGACTGTTGTCAGCCCGCCGGCTGTCGACCAGCGCTATGCATGCAACGCTGGTCAGGATCCTCGGGCCGGCCAGCTCGTTTGCGATGGCAATGATCCTGGCGAGTGCACTCGGTGCCGCCGGATCGGGTGTCTTCTATGTGGCCCTGACCCTGGTCACTGCATTGGCGATTCTGGCCAAGTTCGGTCTCGAGACCGCACTGCAGCGCTTCGTAGGCGCAGAGCGAGGTAGTGACCGCATGCCCGCCGTCATCGGCATCTATCGGCAGGCGTTGAAGATCAGCATCAGCCTGGCCGCATTGATCAGCGCTCTGTGCATTGTCGCGGCCGCGCCGATCGCGCGCAGCGTGCTGGACGACCCGAATCAGGCGGACCTTGTCCGCGTGCTGGGCCTGCTGATCCTGCCCTACACCCTGCTCGGCGTTCATTCGGCAATGCTGAAGGCCTTGGCCAGACCGGCCTGGGGCGGCTTCTTCGAGGCAGCAGCCTGGCCGTTGCTTACGCTGAGCCTGACGGCGCTGGGTCTGCTGCACGGCGCGCTATCGCCTTACGCGATTGCCGTCATCTATCTGCTGGCCTCACTGCTCGCCGCCGCGGGCTCCTATGCAATGGTCCGCAGCCGCCTGCCGCGCGGTATTCGAGCAGCGCCGATGCCGGCGAGCACCCTGTACAGCAGCTGTATATCGCTGACCGGCGTGGAGCTGATCAACTATGCCCTGCTGTGGTTACCCTTTATCCTGCTGCCCGCGCTCGCCGGCGCCGATGAGGCGGGCCTCTACAACGTGAGCCACCGACTCGCGGCGCAACTCGGTCTGTTGATGCTGGTCGTCGCCTCTATCACCTCTGCCCGATTTGCCGACCACTATCGGCAGCGCCACCTTGTTGATCTGCGCAGACTGGCCGGACGCGCGACGCGTACGCTGCTCATGTTCGGGCTGCCGGCGACGATCGTCTTATTGCTCTGGGGTGAGCAGATTCTGCACATTTTTGGCGTCGAGTTCGTCGCTGCAGCCAGCGCGCTGCGCATCCTGGTGATTGGGCAGCTGATCAATCTCGCCACCGGTCCGGTCGGCTATCTCTTGGCGATGACGGGCCAAGAACGCCTGTTGCGCAATGTCCTGCTGGCGACCGTGAGTCTGCTGCTGCCGATGGCGTTGCTGCTGATCCCACCATTCGGTGCCACCGGCGCCGCCATCGCGGTGTCCGCTGCCATCGTCTTCCATAACCTCATATGCAGCCGCTTGGTCTCGCAGCGCCTGGGCCTGCCGTTTTTCCTCGCATTCGCCCGTTGATGGGCACAAGGAGTACCATGCACTATCGTCCCGTCTTCGTCGCCGGCTGTGACCGCAGCGGCACTACACTGCTCGGCGACCTCCTCGGCAACAGCCGCTGGTCGATCACCACACCTGAGTCGCAGTTCCTTCACGATCTGCTTATCCAAATCGGCCTCGGCAGCTTCCGCAGCCCCGAGGTGGCCGCATCCTGGCTGCAGAAACATTTTCGCTTCGTCGCCTGGGATATGCCGTTGACACTGCGTGAACTGGCTGGCCTG
Organism: Chromatiaceae bacterium; assembly: GCA_024639005.1. Classification (GTDB taxonomy): domain Bacteria; phylum Pseudomonadota; class Gammaproteobacteria; order Chromatiales; family Chromatiaceae; genus Thiosocius. The sequence goes on from JAHEJD010000011.1 coordinate 57,510, forward strand.
ATCGACCTCAAGAGACCGCGCCTAACCATAGAAAACCTGCTTGCCGAATATGTTCGGCATGTCCATCCGGACAAGATCGGCGCGGACGTCTGGATTGACCATACGCCTGATAATTTCAAGTATCAGACAATGCTCAAGAATCTGTTTCCCGAGGCGCGTTTCATTCACATCGTGCGGGATGGCCGTGCCGTTTGTGCGTCGATCAAGCCGCTGGAATGGGGGCCGAACAATGCCTATATGGCGTCGCGTCACTGGGCGACACGCCTAAGCGAGGCCATGGCGGTCGAGGTGGCCGAGGGTGCCAACTGTCTGCGGGTACGCTTCGAGGACCTGCTGCAGGATCCGGATGATGTCCTCCAGCGAATATGCCGCTTCATCGACCTACCGTTCGAAACCACGCTGCTGAGCGGGGGCGGCCTGATGTTGCCCGAGTTCACTCGCAGTCAGCATCGATTGGTCGGCAGGCCGCTCGACGGCTCGCGCGCCGAACGCTGGCGTCGCACGCTCCGCAAAGGTGAGATTCGCGATTTCGAAAGCTATCCGCTGGCGCACACACTGCTCACCCAGTTGGGCTACCGGACCGAGTTTGCGGATCCTCCTCAGCTGTCATCGCTGCGCGTCTTCATGCGCTATTGTCACGAGTTCGTGCACAACATAGTGCACCGCAGCCGCCATCGCAGCATGGAGGCGCGTGCCCTCTCCGCGTATCGCAAGCTACTCAACCGGTCGTTGTCACAGTTGTCGATTCAAGACTGATTTCGCCGAGGAGACTGCATGCAGGAAATCCCCTTCGTCGGTCCGACGGTACCTACTCGCTGTCGTTATGCATTTCGGGCCTGCAGCCGAACCAGGGGGCACAGAGGGTTTGGGGAGTCGAGGGCAGACCGGCGGCAGACGCGCCCGGATTTGATGCTAAGGTGCGTCGACCTACAGATTTACCGAAGCCATGTTGCCAAACGCCAGACACCTCACCCTGCGCGCCGTGATCAGCGGCGTTCTGATCGGGGCCCTGCTGACGCCCTGCAACATCTACTCCGGACTGAAGATCGGTTGGTCGTTCAATATCTCCATCATTGCGCTGCTGCTCGCCACCGGTTTCTGGACCCTGCTCGCGCGCCTGCGCTTGACCGACGGTCTCGGCGCCGGTGAGGCGAATATCACCCAGACCACCGCCTCGTCATCGGCCAATATCATCTCCGGCGGTCTGGTGGCCCCGATCCCGGCCCTGGCGATGCTCTCGGGCGGCAATCTGGCATCGACACAGCTGATCCCCTGGGTGTTCGCCGTCAGTTTTCTCGGTATCTGGGTGGCCTGGTATCTGCGGGCGTCGCTGATCCTGCGCACCGATCTGCCCTTTCCGACCGGTCGCGCCACCGCGGAGACGCTGCTCGAGATCTTCGACAGGGGTCGCGAGGCCGCGCTCAAGCTGCGCGTGCTGCTGAGCGCGACGCTGCTGGCCAGTATGCTGAAGTGGCTCGACAGTGGTCTGCTCAGCCTGCCGCGGCCGAGCCTCGGCTTTGTCCTGCCGGCCGCCGGCAAGCTGTCCGGTTTCGGCGGCATCAGCGCGAAGAACCTGACCTTCACCTTGGATCCCTCGCTGATGCTGGTCGGCTTCGGCGCCATCATTGGCTTCCGCGCCGGCATCTCACTGCTGCTCGGTGGAATCATCTCCTGGGGACTGCTGGGCCCCTGGGGGCTGACCCAGGGATTTATCGCACCCGGCGCCGATGACCCAGACACCAGCTGGTTCGCCACCATGATCGAATGGCTGCTTTGGCCGGGCGTCTCGCTGATGGTGGGCGCCGCGTTGACGCGTTTTACATTGCAGGCGCTGAGCAACCGCAAGGCATCGCACACCACTATCGGCGACGTCGGCAACGATGGCGCGCGTCTCCCCAGGGTGATCGGGCTTGCAGTGGCCAGCGCGCTGGTGGTGATCGCGCAGGTCTGGATCTTCGGCATTCACTGGTTGATCGCGACACTGGCGATACCGATCGCGTTCCTGCTCGCCATGGTGGCATCGCGCGTCGTCGGCGAGACGGGTATCCCGCCGATCGGCGCCATCGGCAAGGTCTCACAACTGACGACCGGCGTCACCGCACCCGGCGAGACCACCGCCAATCTGATCGGTGCCAACGTGGCCGGCGGCGCCGCGGGTCAGAGCGCCGATCTCCTCAACGATCTCAAGGTCGGCCACATGATCGGTGCACCCCCCCAGCCGCAGATCGTCGCGCAGTTCTTTGGCATCCTCACCGGCAGCCTGGTCGGCAGCATGGTCTACCTGCATCTGATTCCGGATCCGGCCGGAATGCTGATCACCGACGAATGGCCGGCACCGGCCGTCGCGACATGGAAGGTGGTCGCCGAGAGCCTTGGCGGTGGACTGACGGCGATCCCGACCAGCGCCCTCTGGGCGATCGCGCTGGGTGGCGTCTGTGGTGCGGCCGGGGCCTGGCTGCAGCATTTCCGCGCCCCGCGCTGGCTGCCGAATATGCCTGCCTTGGGGTTGGCCATGGTGATTCCGGCCTCGATCGCCATCACCATGTTCCTGGGCAGTCTGATCGCCAGGCTGCTCGAACGCTTTCGACCCAACCTGGCACAGCGCTTCACCATTGCCGCGGCATCGGGATTGATCGCCGGCGAGAGCCTGAGCGGCGTGGCGCGGGCGCTGCTGGGGATCGTTGGATGACCCGACGCCTGGCCGGCTGGTGGGAGATTTCCGGGTTACGGCTTCAGGTGTGTCTGACTCGCCTGTTCCACCAGCTCGGCGATAGCACGCTGCTGCGCAGCATCCGGTGCGACAAACGCCACTGCGACGACATACTGGTCGAGTGCAAGGCGACGAACGTGTACCGCCTTGCAGTCCAGGCCTCGACCGGCGGCTACCGCAGGGACGTCATCCACCGCAGAATCAGGCACCCCTGGCAGGCTGACCCACAGGCGATCGCCCGGGGTCAGCACCGTACCGCCCTGCGCGAGTGCAGTGACCGCCGCGCGGCCCATCGTGAGACCGAGTCCCGAGACCGAGATCTCGCAGGATTGCACCGACGCTCGATAGCCATCCGGGCCGTGCACGCCGACCGGCTGCGTGAATTGATAACGCGGGAATAGGCGACGTTCTTGCATTGGTAGAATAGTCTAGCCATGTGTCACGCGAATATCACCCGACCAAGGGTAGGTTACCGTTACGCATACTGGGTAATCATGGCGCGACATCTCCGGCGGGTCGCAAGGTACCCTATCGCGCGACCCACCCGCGGCCGGGTCCGCGCCGTCAATCGTTCTCCCGTTCAAGATCGCAACAGTGCGACCCGCTCGCCTGCTCGGCGGACCGCTCGAGGACGGCGCCGGTGACGGCATTGGGTCGATAGGTCGTGCAGCCCTTGAGCCCCTGCCGGTAGGCCTTCACGTAGATCGCGTGAAAGGCATCGAAATTAAGACTCGCGGGGACATTGACGGTCTTGGAGATCGCATTGTCGACCCAAGGCTGCAGCGCGGCCTGCATCGCCAAATGGTCATCGGGGGACAGGTGCTGGGCGTCGACAAAGCAGTCGGGCAGCGGCCGGCCGCCAAATCGCTCGCGCCAGTGGCGCAGCGCAAAGCCGGTCAGCTGGTGCCAGGCATTGGCGCCGTCCCTGCCGCGTACCCGACGGCGGTATTCGAAGTCGAACACCGGTTCGATGCCGCTCGAGACATTGTTGGCCAACAGGCTGATGGTGCCGGTCGGCGCGATCGCGGTGAGATGACTGTTGCGTAACCCCTGCTCGGCGATGCCCTGGCGAATGTCGGACGGCAGACGCTGAATAAAGGGTCGCCGCAGCAGGGCATCACGTTCGAAGAAGGGGAAGCTGCCCTTTTCGCCGGCCAGTTCGATCGAGGCCCGATAGGCACTGTGGCAGACGGTCTGCATCGTGCGCGTC
>JAHEJD010000110.1 GCA_024639005.1 Chromatiaceae bacterium
ATCTCGGCGGTCGCACCATCTTTGGAGAACCGCCGCCAGGTGATGCGCTTGCCGTCCGCGCTGAAAAAAGGCCCCCCGTCATAGCCCGGCGTCCGGGTCAGACGGCGTACGTTGGAGCCGTCCGCGTCCATCAGGTAGAGCTCCATCAGGTAGGATTTATCGTGCTCGAAGATCGCCGCATCGGCGGCGCTGAGGGGCTCGCTGTAGGCGTGGCGATTCGATGCAAAGACGATCTGGCGACCGTCCGGCGAGTATGCACCCTCGGCGTCGTAACCCAACACTGCAGTGAGATTGCGTCTCTCTCCCGTGTCTCGATCTTGCGCGTAGATGTCGAACGACTCGTCGTAGTCCCAGCTGTAGCGGCGCTCCTTCCCGGATGCTCGAAAACCGAGTTCGGCCTGCATCTTTTCGCGCGCCGCGGGGTCGTCGTGCGTCGAGGCATAGAGCACCTTACGATTCGACGGGTGGATCCAGGCGCAGGTCGTCTTGCCATGACCGGGCGATATCTGCTCGACGTCACCGGTCTCCAGGTCCATCAGATAGATCTGGTAGAAGGGGTTCTCGGCATCCCGCTCCGATTGGAACACCATCTGTGTACCATCGGCGTTGAAGTAACCCTCGCCTGCGCGCCGCCCCTCGAAGGTCAATTGACGGGACTGCGACAGCAGCGCCGACTCGCCATCACCGACCGGTTCCGCGTAGGCCGACCCCGTGAAAGACAGCACAAACGACACCGCTATCGAAAAAAGATATTTCACCACGACAAACTCCTGGGCAGCACGCCGGCATAGGGCAGCGCTGAATTCGCTGGCTGATGTTGTTATCGGTGCGGCGCTCGGCATCCCGGGCCCCACGGATCACGTGGTGCGATCGCGCAAGGTATTGCACCTTCTGCGCCATTATCCGGTGGATTACGGTCGGCGCCTGATGCACCCTGCGGTCGGACGCTATTGCGAGTTGCCCGCCTCAGGCCACTGCTGCGGTACCTTCTCCAACTGGGCGATATCGTACCCGGCGTCGGCGGTGACCTGCACCATCTCCGCATACTCGGCATCACTCAATTGTGGATCACGTGCCATCAACCAGACGTAGTCACGATTCGAGCGGCCGATGATGGTGCGTCGATAGTCGTCGTCGAGGAAGATCACCAGGTATTCCGCCTTGATCGGCCAGATGAACTGCATGCCCCAAACCGCATTGCTTTCGTCGCGGATGAAACCCGTCGGGTTGTAGACCTTGACCGGACCATCGAAGGCGCCGTCACGAAAGCGAAAGCGTGTCGCCACCTTGCGGTCGGGCAACAGCTCGTAGGACTCCACGGCATTGTGGGCACCGCGCTCCAGGAAGGTGGGGATATTGGCGACGACATACCAGTCACCCATGAAGCGCTCGAGATCGACATTGGCTACGGTTTTCATCGGTGTTTCTGGTACCGAGGTACAGGCGGCCAACGACAGCACCAGCGGCGGCGCCGCCAGCAGGAAAAGCAGCCTTGTCACGGTTATCGCTCTCCTTGTTCGGATCCGCGCCGGTTCTCGGTTATTGCCAGCCGCTCGTCCGCGGCCGGCAGGTAGCGCATCAGCCTGCCGTTTGCCAAACGGGACTCGAGGGACACCCAGCGTCCGGTGCGCCGGTCGTAAGAGACCTTGATATCCAGGCCCTCATCCACGGCGACGATACGAAAAACCTCGGTCGGTACCGTGACGCCGGCAACGCTGAGCTGTTCGTTGCCCAGCGGCTGGATATCGACCGCTATCACCTCACCGGTCTGCGAGTTCAGCAGGCGTTCCTGATCGAGGAATCTGCGATCCCAGTAGGCGAAGGTCATCAGACAATCGGCGGCATAGGACTGCGCCCCGTCAGCGGTCTTCACCGCAAACGTCTGCGACGCCCGTTCGCCATTCACGCTGTAGCGGTCGCCGTTCGAATCGGTCTCGGATTCGATCCGCGCGAGGCAGCCGTCACGCCACAGCTCGGTGTTGCTGTGACGGTAGCTAAACACCGGCACGAACAATATGCTGACGTCGAACGCCGCCACGGACTCGACGACGCGGCCGCCCGGCCCCTCTTCAAAGCGGAATCGGTGTTCGCCGATCGGCCGATCGTCGAGCAGCACCGAGAACTTCAGTTCGTCCGGACCCTGGGTCATGCCGAGCGTATTACCTGACCCCAGCAACAGCACCGCCGCCAAACTAGTGATGGCTGATCGAAACATCTTCATTATCTCGCCTCCGACTCGGTTACTGTGGCCTGACGCGCGCGCGGCGGGCCCGGGATGAACGCGTTGGTACGCAGTATATAGTCACGATAGGCCGGCCTGCGCTCGGTGATGTCCTGCTCCAGCAGGGCTACCCCCGATACCTTCAGCAGCAGGAAGGTCATCAGTACCGGCGAGATAACGCTCCACCAGCCGCCGGCGGCTACCGCCAGTAGGAACAGCCCCCACCAGATGCAGGCGTTGCCGAAATAGTTCGGGTGACGCGTGAAACGCCACAGCCCGGTATCCAGTACCCGCCCGCGATTGGCGGGGTTAGCCTTGAAGCGCGCCAGCTGCCAGTCGCCCACGGCCTCGAAGACCATGCCGACGATCCACAGCCCGACGCCCAGGAAGTCGATGAGATTCAGCGGCGCAGTGCTGTGGATCGCGGCCAGCAGCGGCAGTGCCACAATCCATGCGATGAGCCCTTGCAGCGCAAACACCAGGTACAGGCTCTTAAACGCAAACCCGGGCTCGTTACGCGCCCGTATCGCCTGGTAGCGGGCATCCTCGCCCTCACCCCAATTGCGCCAGGTGATGTAGGCCGCCAGCCGCAGCGCCCAGACCGCGACCAACAGCGTGACAAGAATGGCCCGCTCGCCCGGCGCGGCCGCAGTCACCAGGTAGACCAGGGCGGCAAGCATAAACATCAGTGACCAGAGGCTGTCGACGATACTCACGTCGCGCCGCAGCAGGCTGATCACCCAGGTCAGGGTGCCGGCCGCCAGGATTGCGACGAGGCTCCAGAGATAAGAGTCGAGTGCGAACATCAGCGGCTACTCCGCTGCCGGCGCGAGCGCGCCAGGCTGCAGTTCGACGCGCGTGCCGTCGAGGCGCGACGCCAGATACGTCAATAACGGCGTGATGGCAGCCCAACCCACCGCGAGTGCAGTTAGCGCGGCCTCGCTCGAGACCAGCGTTATGCCGCCGAGTTTGGCGCCCGCCAGATAGGCCAGCGGCCCGCCGACGGCCCCGAACAGCGTGGCCAGCCAGTAGCGCCTCTTCAGCCAGCTCAGGCTGACGTTGAGCGTCGTCGCAAACCCAATCCACATCGCGACGATCCAGTAGGGCGCAAGCGCAGCGTGCCATTGTCCCGACGGGTAACTTACCCAGCCGCTGGCGGCCAGCAGCGAGTCGAACACCGCGCCGATGACCGCCGCGCTGCCGATCAGCTGCAGCTCGGGTCCCGCGCTGGGCACCCGCCGTACGTGGTAAATCACGATCAGACCCACTACCAGCGGACCTATCCAGGGCAGGTTGTTCGCCGCGCCCAGCACGCAGGCAAACCAGGCAATCTGAAATAGAAGAAAGTTGACGAATATCTGCATGATCTTGTGCTCTGAAAAAATCAGGCCTCTGGGCGCTCGAAGAGGTAGTGGCCTACCCACCACTCATTGCCGTCCGCAAAGCCGAATAGTTCGGCGCAGGCCATGAAAAACAGTCGCCAGCGCACCCACCAGGTGTCTGCCGTTTTTTCGCCGTAGGTCTGGCGCAGAATCGGCATCAGGGTGTCACGATGCTGATCCATGCGCTCCAGCCAGGCGTTCAGCGTCTTCTCGTAGTGCTGACCGTTCCAACGCCATTGCTGCAGCAGCGTCAGGTCTTCTTGAAAGTGCAGGGGCAGATCGTCACTGGGCATGATGCCGCCGCTGAAGAAGTAGCGGCTCATCCAGTCCGACGGCCCGCGGTCGACGAACTCGTACGGTGCGTTGCGGTGGCAGAAGATGTGCATGAAGAACATCCCGCCGGGGCGCAACCAGCCGCCGATCCTCGCGAACAGCCGCCGGTAGTTGCGCATGTGCTCAAACATCTCGAGCGACACCACCCGGTCGAACCGCCGGTCGATGTCGAAATCGTTCATATCGGCGGTGATGATATGCACGTTGATCAGGCCGCGGCGCTCGGCCTCGGCCGCGATGTGCAGTCGCTGCGAATTCGAGTTGGACACCGCGGTAACGGTCGCCCGTGGAAAACGCTCCGCCATGTATAGCGTCAGCGACCCCCAGCCGCAACCGAGTTCGAGGATTTCCAGACCGTCGTGCAGTTGCGCGCGCTCACAGGTAATCTGCAGCGCACGCTCCTCGGCGGTCGCGAGATCAAAGATGCCATCACCCCAGTAGCAGCTGCTGTATTTGGCCCGCGGGCCCAGGACTTGGGCAAAGAACTCTGCCGGCACTTCATAGTGCTGCTCATTGGCCATTTCCGGCAGCGGCGCCACCGGGGATCGATTCATCGCGGTAATGAATTCGCGCTTGCGGCGCATTACGTTCTCGCAATCGTTCGTATCCAGTTCCCTGATCCGCTCCTTGAGCAGTCGCCGAATTCCGGCCCGGCTCACAGTGTCAGGCACCAATCCCTGCTCCACCAAGCCAATCGCACTTACGTTCGCCATGTCTGGGTTCTCCCGCTTGGCTCTTTCATGGACCTCGACCATACAGGCCGTCAAGTGAAGGCCAGGTCGCCCGGATGTGAAGAAAACGTGAAAATTGGCGCCTGGCCAACATTTCTTCCAATATGCCCCAGCATCGGGCGCATCAGCCCGGTTGACACTCGGCGTCGGGAAACTCGACCCGCACCCGGGTGCCGACGCCGGGCTGGCTGTCAATCGATACCGGCCAGTGAAAACGATCGGAGAACCGCCGGACGATGGTCAGCCCGACACCGTGCCCGCCGCGCCGCGACGGCTGGCCGCGAAAGAAGGGCTCGAAGGCCTGCTCCACGCCCTGTTCGTCCATGCCCACACCGCTATCCTCGATCACGACGTGATTCGGCGCGATATGGACGCGGACGTGTCCCGCGTCGGTATACGAGAAGGCATTGCGCAAGAGATTACCGATCAGCGAGGATAGCGCCCGGTCCGGACCTGTGACCCACAAACGGCAGTCGCTGCGTAGCGCCACCTGCAGCGGTTTGTCGGCGGAGATCAACTTCAACTGCTCCAGTTCGGCGTCAACGACGTCGTTGAT
>JAHEJD010000058.1:0-8959 GCA_024639005.1 Chromatiaceae bacterium
GTGGCGGCACCGGCGCCATTTCGGACTGTAGCTCTTCGTAGGTGGGTTTGCGCCGTTTGGGGATCGGCCGAAACTGGGATTGCAGCGCGTCCGAACCCGGCTGACCGGCGTCCGTCGGCGCGAAACCAGGCTGGGCGTAGGGCGAGGCATTGTCATCGGGCCGGAAACGCAGACCAAGTTCCTGGCCACGCGTGACAGGTACTGCCTTGCGGGAACCCGCGCGCTCCGCCGCAATCAGGGGTACGCCTTGGCGGCGCCGCATCCGTTCGCCGAATGCCGTGCGGCTGGCCGGCGTCGCGGCCGCACGCAGCGGCGGCACTGACGCCCGCGGGCGCCACCTTAGCGGCGAAGACTGGCGGAAACCGCTACGCAGTGCCGTGTGGCGCGGCGCCCGCTCCACCTGGCCGAAAAGACCCGACGACGGCGCCTGAGCGCCCTGTGCCCCGGGCCACGGCGCAAGCGCCAGGGCTGCCAGGCACGACAGACCCAGCAAGATGCCCAAGGAAAGTAGCCGCGCGACCAAGATTACTGCCTCCAGGCTGCTGGTCTGGCCGGCAACGCAAGTCGCCCGAGAATGGGGCGCCCCGCCGGCCAAATCGCTTCGCCTACCCCTAGTTTAGTCCGTCTCCAGTTGGTTTTCCGAGACTTTTCAATTGGATACCCCGCCTACCTGAGCTCTTTTTTCGGCTCGAGGTGCGGCCTGCAGCAGAGGTGGCTCCGGTCTTCGGTGCAGATTTTTCAACGGCTGCGGCGTCGTTCGCTGCCGGCGGCTGCGGCGCGTCCTGTCTGGCGGCCGCCCGCTTGGCCTCAGCAGGCTTGGTACCGACGCGCTTGCTGGAGGGCTTGGCCGCCTCGGGTTTAGCCACAGAGTCCTTCTTGCCTGCCGTCTTCTTGGGCTTCGCCGTTTTCTTTGCCGAACGCTTTTCTGCGGGCTTTTCGCGCTTCCCTTCCGTTGCAGCCGCCGGCGTCGCCGCGCTGTCGACGCTCGACGGATCGAGTGCGGGATCGGCCACTTCCACCGGGCGATTCAACGCCTTTTCCGCAGCATCATCCAGCGGCGAGGCCATATCGGCCGTTTGCCGCCTTGCGCCACGTTTTTCCGCTGCCCTTCTCCCGCTTCCTTTGCCCGCAGCAGTCGGCTTCGCCGGTTTCTTTGTGGCGACCCGCGGCGCCGCCGGATCGTTCACCGGTACCGGCCTGGTCAAGGCCTTCTCTGCGACATCATCCATGGGGGAGACCCTATCGGCCGCCGGCCGGACCGCCTGCGCAGCCGGTGCGGGCGTCTGCGGGCGCGGCGGCGCAGCAGCCTGCTGCGCCGTGGCAGCCGGTGCGGCCTGCCTGCGCGATTTCCTCGCACGGAGCAGACGGCTGAACAGGCCGGCAACGGCGGCGACCGCCCCGATCACCGTGAACAACACGCTGGCGAAACCGCCCCAGGCGCGCACCCACATCGGGTCACCGACACGCCTACCCCCTGCCCCGCCCGGCGGAGCATCGGGACCCCCTTCAGGACCCGGACCCCGGGGAAACTTTCGACACTTGGTGCTGCCGGCGACGACACACAAAGAGTCTGCAGCGGCAACACAACCGAGCGGGATGACCACCAGGGTCAGAATGGTCGACACCAGTACACCGGATGCCAGCGAGATGGCCATCCCCTGGAAGATCGGGTCGAAGAAGATCACCGAGGAACCGGCCACCAGCGCCAGCGCGGTGATCAGGATCGGCCGCGTCCGGGTCTTGCAGGCGCTGATCACCGCATCGACCACCGTATCGCCTTGCTGAATACGGTGCACGGAAAAATCGACCAGCAGGATGGAGTTGCGCACGATAATACCCGCGAGCGCAATCCAGCCGATCATCGAGGTCGCGGTGAACTCCCCGCCCCAGCCGGCCTGAAAGAACAGCGTGTGCGCCGGGATGATCCCGAGCAGCGTCAACGGGATCGGCGCCATGATCAGCGCGGGAATCCGGAAGTTGCCGAATTCCCAGACCACCAGTATGTAGATCAGGACAAGGGCCGCGCCAAACGCGATCCCCATGTCGCGGAAGGTCTCGTAGGTGACCGTCCACTCACCGGCCCACTCGATCGCGGATGTCGCGTCATCCGGCGGCGGCCCGGTGTAATAGATGTGGTCACACAGATCGACACCGTCAGGGGTGCGGCAGCCGAGTTCCTTGAGCTTCTCTTCCACCTGAAGCATGCCGTAGATCGGTGCCGCCAGGCGACCACCGACATCCGCGACCACGTACTCGACCGGCCGCAGATCCTTGTTGTAGATGATGTCCGACTCGGTGCGACGCTCGAAGGTGCCGAGTTCACGCAGTGGGACCGCGTTTCCGGTGCCCGGCGACTGGACCAGGATATCGCCGAGCCGATTGATCTGCGAACGTTCGGCCAGCGGCACCTGGATCACGATATTGATGGGCTCGTGCCCGGCCCGCTGTTTGACATCCCCGAGCACGTACCCGCCCAGCGCCATCGACAGCTCGCGGTTGATGCCCTCGACCGAGATACCGCGCCGCTGGGCCTTTTCCTGGTCGACCTCGAAGTGCCAGTAGTCATAGGGTTCGCGCATGTAATTGTCGACATCGCGCAGACTCTCGGTCTGCGCAAATATCTCGGTCAGATTCTTCGCCACCTGGCGGCGCGTCTCGGGATCCGGCCCGTGCACCTCAGCGACGACAGACTGCAGCACCGGCGGCCCGGGCGGCATCTCGACCACCGCAAAGCGTGCGCCGCTGCCTTCGACCAGCTGTTTGACCTGCTCGCGCGCATCGACCGCGATCTCGTGACTGGAGCGATGCCTTTCGGTCTTGTTCAGCAGCTGCAGCTGGATCTCGCCCTGCCACGGGGACTGACGCAGGTAGTAATGACGCACCATGCCGTTGAAGTCGAACGGCCGCGCGGTTCCGACATAGATCTGCGCCGCGGTTACCTCCGGCATCCGCCGCAGGCGCTCCGCGATTATGTGCGCCATGTTGCCGGTATCCGCCAGCGCCGTGCCCTCTGGCATGTCGAGCACGACCGAAAACTCCGGTTTGTTGTCCAGCGGCAGCATCTTGACCGCCACCCATTTGAAGTAGAAAAAGCTGCACATCAGGATCAACACGCCCCACATTGCCAGCCTGAACAGGCGTGCCTTGCGCGGGTCGTCGATCATTGGCATCAGAATCCGGCGGTACAGACCCTCGAGCCACTCGGCCTCTTTGTGTTCCCGTTTCTCCGCGCTCTGCAGGTAGTGCATGGTCGGCCTGAACATGCCGTGGACTGCAAACCAGGGGGTAAACGCAAAGGCGGCAAACAGCGAGATCCCCATGGCGACCGAGCCCAGGACCGGGATGGGCAGCATGTAGGGGCCCATCATCCCGGTCACGGCGCCCATCGGCAGCAGCGCACCAATCACTGTCAGTGTCGCCAAGATGGTCGGATTGCCGACCTCCCGCACGGCATCGACGGCGGTCGCGGTATCGGTCTTGCCCTCCTCGAGCCAGCGCCGGTAGATGTTCTCCACCACCACGATCGCATCGTCGACCAGGATCCCGATCGAGAAGATCAGCGCAAACAGGGACACCCGGTCGATGGTGAAGTCCAGCAGCATGGCGCACAGAATGGTAAACAGCAGCACCACCGGCACCACGAACAGTACGACGAAGGCCGGCTTGAGCGCGCGAAAGGCAGCCCAGACCAGCAGGAACACGAACATGGTGGCAACGAACAGCTTGAAGATGAGATCGTTGACCTTCTGTTCGGCGGTCTGGCCGTAGTTGCGCGTGACGCTGACATTGACATCGTTCGGTATCAGACGGCCGCGCAGGTTTTCCACCCGCTGGATAATCGCCTCGGCCACTTTTACGCCATTGGTGCCCTTCTTCTTGGCCACCGCGATCGTGACCGCGGGGACGCTGACGGCCCGATCCGGGTCCTCGGCCGCCGCCCCGGTGTAATAACCGACCGTCTGCGATGCATCTTCCGGTCCCTGGCGCACATCGGCCACGTCTTTGACGAACACCGGCAGACCGCCATGGCTGCCCACCTGCAGGCGATTGATGTCCTCGACTCCCTCGAGGAAGGCCCCGGATACCACCATCATGTGGGAGCCGCCGGACTCGACCCCACCCATCTGCTGCTCGACATTCGAGGCGGTGATGGCCTGAGAGACCTGGGCCAGGCTCAGGCCATAGCCGGCCAGGCGCTCCGGGTAGACCTCTATGGTCACCTGCTCGGCACGTCCGCCCACGACGAAGCTGTCGCCGGTCTCCGGGATCTCCTTGATGTGCTGCAAGACCGACTGCGCCAGCCGCCGCAGCTGCGAATCATCGACGTCGGGCACGCCGTCGCCGTTGTAGTCGCGCTCCGACCATAGCGTCAGCGTAACCACCGGGACGTCGTCGATGCCCTTCGCCTTGACCAGGGGTGGCATGACACCGGGCGGAATCCGATCCATATTGGATTCCAGTTTGTCGTTGACCTTGACCAGTGAGTTTTCCATCTCCTCACCGACGTCGAACTGGATCGTCACGACGCCCATGCCGCGCTGGCTGGCCGAATAGACGTGATCGACGCCCTCGATCTCGTACATGATGCGCTCGAGCGGCTGCACCGCCAGCGACGCTACCTGTTCGGGTTCCGCGCCCGGGTACTGGACGATCAGGTCCACCATCGGAACCGAGATCTGCGGGTCCTCCTGGCGCGGCGTCATCAACAGGCCAAGGATGCCCAGCATCAGCATTGCCATGTACAGCAGCGGCGAGAGCGGCGACTGGATGAAGAACTTCGCCATGTTCCCGGCGAGGCCGAGACTGGTGGCTTCGCGCTCCGGGCCGGGAGGCGGCGGGTTGGATGGCGTTTCGATATCGCTCATGCGCTAGTTCTGATCCATTGAGCTGCTGTCCGGCGCCGACCCCGCAGGGTCGCTGCCTCGTTGAATACCGCCACCTACTGGGCGCGACTCCTTGTCATCAGGTCAGGACCCGGATTGGGATAGACGCGATCACCCGGGGCGATACCCGACAGCACCATGGTCATGCCGTTTTCCAGGCGCTTGCCCTGACGGATCATGCGCAGCTCCGGTTCGCCGTTTTCGTTTTGGATGTAGACCACCGGCAGGCTGCCGCGGTAGCGAATCGCCGTGCTCGGAATTATCGGCAACTGGCTCTTCACCGGACCCGCCGTATCGGGTATCAGCACCCTGGCATACATGCCGGGTTGCGAGACCCCCTGCGGGATATCGAACTTTACTTTAATGGTGTAGCTCTGCATGTCCGCCATCGGGAACACCTGGGCCACCCGCACGGCAACCGGATCCGGGTAGTCGTCGAAGGTCGCCGCATCGGGCAGCACGCTCATCGGCTGCAGACCCTGCGCCAGACGCGCCGGCACATCGACCTCGATCTGCAGCCAGGTCATATCGGCAAACTTGAGCATCGGCTGACCCGGCTGCACCGTATCGCCCTCTTCGACGTACTTTTCCACGATCACGCCATCGAACGGCGCCAGGCTCTTGGCATCGCGCAGCTTGGCATCGATCGCGCGGATCTCCGATCGCGCCCGCAGCATTGCGCTGCGCGCCTGCTCCATTCGCGTGCTCGATGCGTAGAGGTCGGCGCTGCGCTCGGCGCCCCGGTCGCGTTGGCCGAGAAAGCCCTCGGCGGGCCGAGTGAACATCTGGTCGAACAGGTTGGGTATGCCCATACCGCCGGGGCCGCTGCTGCTCTGTGGCGACCACAGCTCGCGCGAGTACTGCACACCGGCATTGCGCATTTCCGCATCGGCCGCCGCCAACTGCGCGTAGGCAGAACTGCGATTGGCCAACAGTTCGTCTTCGTCCAGTGCGATCAGCGTGGTCCCGCTGTCGAAGGCCTCACCCTCGACGCCTGCGATGAATTTCACACGACCGGGTAGCTGTGCGGCCAGGGTGACGTCTTTGAAGGGAACGACGGTGCCGCTGACTACGACGGTGGGCGCCTCCGTCGACTCCTCGACGATGAAGACGTCCCGGTACTCGCCATCACGGGCCAGGGTCGGTGCGGCGGATACAACAGCGGCAGCCGCGACGGTGGCAATGAACAACTTACGCATTCTCGATCGAACCCTTTCAGTGCATCGGGCGGGCGGTCGCCGTATAAGGCGGCGCCCGGGGGGTGGTTGATTTTTTGGCAAGAACTGTGCGTGGAAGTTGCAGCTTCTCCGAACTGGACAGCACCATGAACACCCCCGGAGTGACCGCCAGACGGCACCTGCTGATGGTGCTTCGGCTTCTAAAAACCCACCTCAAGCCCGTGGCTGCGTGCGAAAACGCTCGCCCGCGCGACAGGCATTGCCGATCTCGCGAACCGCGATCTCCGCGCGCTATACAGCCTTATCATTATCTGTCAGGCATGGTTACTATTGCAATATTGGGGTTCCACTTCCCGGCGCCGCACAGAACTTGCCCACACCGCCGCGCAACGCGTTACCATCCAGCAGTTAATCGTCGAGAACAACGAGGAGTGGCGCTATGCGTGGTCCAGGTCCGGCAATCGTGACCCGGTTGAAACAGCTGGAAGGTCATCTGGAACAGGAGAATCCCGTCCTATTGTCCACGGTACAGAGCTTCCGCGAGCTCGACACCGTAGCGTACGACATGGGCCTGCTCGGAGCCGACGAATCCTATGCGATGAAGATTCCCTGGTGGCCGCTGATCACGATTCTTGGCACCTTCTCGGCGGGCAAGTCCACCTTCATCAACCACTACCTCGGCTTAAAGCTGCAGCGCAGCGGAAACCAGGCGGTCGACGACAGGTTCACCGTGATTTGCTACAGCAGCGGCTCCAACTCGCACGCGCTACCCGGGGTAGCGCTGGACTCAGATCCGCGTTTCCCGTTCTACAAAGTCAGCGGGGAGATCGAAAAGGTGGCCGCCGGCGAGGGCTCGCGCATCGATGCCTATCTCCAGCTGAAGACAACGACCAGCCTGGCGCTGCGCGGCAAGATCTTGATCGACTCACCGGGATTCGATGCCGACGCACAGCGCACGTCGACGCTGAAGATCACCGATCACATCATCGACCTGTCTGACCTGGTTCTGATCTTCTTCGACGCCCGCCACCCGGAGCCGGGCGCGATGCGCGACACCCTCGACCACCTGGTCACCAGCACGATCAACCGAACGGATTCCGGCAAGTTTCTCTATATCCTCAATCAACTCGATACGGCCGCGCGCGAAGACAACCCCGAGGAGCTTGTAGCCGCCTGGCAGCGCGCGATTGGCGAACGCGGTCTGACCGCCGGCCGCTTCTTCACCATCTACAACGAAGAGGCCGCCAGTCCGATACCGGACGAGGCGCTGCGCAAGCGCTTCGAGCGCAAGCGCGACACCGACCTCGCGGAAATCCACGAACGCATGGAACAGGTCGAGGTCGAACGCGCCTACCGCATCGTCGGGACTATGGAAAAGACGGCACGCAGCTTCCCGGAAAAGGTGGTGCCGGCCTTGCAGCAGATGATCACCCGCTGGCGCAAACGCACCCTGATCGGTGACGCCCTGGTTGTGCTGCTGATCGGCGCCGGTTTCATCGCCTTGACCCGTCGCCTCGGTCAATGGGACGGCATACGGCTGAATGCGGCGTGGTGGGACAGACTGACTGCCTCACCGACGAGCATCTATTTCACCGCGCTGGTCGCGCTGCTGCTGTTCCTCGCGATCCATTTCACCATGCGCCGCATATCCGCCAAGAGCCTCAAGGGTGCGGCAGAGCGCCTCGGTCGCCAGATGGGCATCCGCGGCAGCCTGGGCGATGCGTTTCTGTCCAATACCAAACCCTGGCGGAGTATCTTCAGCAGCACACCGGCCGGTTGGAAACGCCGCAACCGGCGCCGCATCCAGAGAATCCTGGACGACGCGGATCGCTATGTGCAGGAGCTGAACGACCGCTTCACCAATCCGTCCGGCGACACCGTTGCAGAACCGTCCCCGGCACCGCGCGACGAGGGCCATCAGACGGCGGTCGATTCCGATGCCCCGGCTGCCGTGCAGGCTGTCAAGACCGACTGAGCCGAGGCTGGTATGCCGCGGATCGGAATCGACCTCGGCGGCACCAAGATCGAGGGTGTGGTCCTCGCGACAGATGGCGAAATTTGTCATCACGAGCGGGTGCCGACACCGGCCGGGGACTACGCCGCGACGCTGGACAGTATTGTCGCACTGGTCGAACGGCTTGAACGTCAGTCCGGGCAAGCATGCAGCGTCGGCGTAGGCACACCGGGTGCGCTATCTCCGCGCGACGGCCGCCTGCGTAATGCGAACTCCACCTGCCTGAACGGCCAGGCGCTGCATCAGGATCTGAGCCGCAGACTCGACCGCCCCGTGCGTATCGCCAATGACGCCAATTGTTTCGCGCTGTCGGAGGCGCAGGATGGCGCCGCCCGCGACGCCAGGTCGGTGTTTGGCGTCATCATCGGCACCGGCACCGGGGGCGGTGTCGTGATCGACGGACGCTTGGTCGAGGGACCGAACGCGATCGCCGGCGAGTGGGGTCACAATCCCCTGCCCTGGCCTACCGACGACGAGCGCCCCGGACCGCACTGTTATTGCGGCAGACAGGGCTGCATCGAGACCTTTCTCTCCGGCCCCGGACTGGCCGCCGACTATTCCCGCAGCAAATCGGTTACCGCACAGCAGGTCGCGCAACGCGCCGCGGCGGGTGAGGCCTCCGCCACCGCCTGTCTGCTGCGCTACGAGGGCCGGCTGGCACGCAGCCTGGCCACGGTGATCAACCTGCTGGACCCCGAGGTGATCGTGCTCGGTGGCGGCATGTCGAAGATGCAGCGCCTTTATCGCAACGTGCCGCGCCTGTGGGGGCGCTATGTGTTCTCCGATGTCGTGCTGACCCGCCTGGTACCGCCACGGCATGGCGACAGCAGCGGGGTGCGCGGCGCGGCCTGGCTGTGGCCGCACAACTGAGCCACGCGGGCCCT
>JAHEJD010000058.1:9059-19181 GCA_024639005.1 Chromatiaceae bacterium
GGGGGCGCTATGTGTTCTCCGATGTCGTGCTGACCCGCCTGGTACCGCCACGGCATGGCGACAGCAGCGGGGTGCGCGGCGCGGCCTGGCTGTGGCCGCACAACTGAGCCACGCGGGCCCTAGCCCTGCACATCTCACCGATTTCCTGCTGCGGGCGTCGATACACTCGCCCTAACGGGGCTTACTCGCTACAGCCGGTTCGACGTAGTGACAGCTACGCCTTCACCGTCTTTCACTGCGTGCGCCCCGCCATGGCGGCGTCTCGACACCCTCGCGACGACAAACGGTGAGATGTGCAGGCTAGTTGCGCTTTCTTGACAAAGTGTACGGTCAACACTATCTTGTTTGGTGTCTTAAGAACACTATGGCGTGTATGCGAGCCCCCGAAACCACCTTCAGCTACCCCTACCCACACCCGGCGGTGACCGCCGACGTTGTGGTTTTCACCATCCGCGACGGTCGTCTGAGTATCCTGCTGATACGGCGGGCCAACCCACCCTACCAGGGCGACTGGGCCTTGCCGGGTGGATTCCTCGACATCGACGAGGACCTCGACGCCTGCGCGGCGCGCGAGTTGGCCGAGGAGACCGGCATCAGCGGCGTCTACCTGGAGCAGCTCTACACCTTCGGCGCCACTCACCGCGACCCACGCGAGCGGGTAATCAGCGTGACCTACTACGCGCTCGTACCGCAGGATGCACTGGCCACGCCGCGCGCTGCCAGCGACGCGGCCGAAGTCGGATGGCATGCCTTCGATGACCTGACGTCACTTGCCTTCGATCACACAGAGATCGCCGAGATGGCGCACCGTCGCCTGGTCGCCAAGCTTGACTATTCGACCATTGCGTTCCAGTTCATGCCGGAGGCATTCACGCTCAGTGAACTGCAGTGCGTCTATGAGGCGCTGCGCAACCAGCCGCTGGACAAACGCAACTTTCGCAAGCGCATCCTGTCGCTCGACTTGATTGAGGAGACCGGCCGGAAGCGCCGCAACGGCAAACACCGTCCCGCCAGGGAGTACCGGGTCAGGCACCCCAAGAGGGTGGAGATCATAAAATGACGACGCAACCGCTCAAACACGCGCTCGAACTGCCGCGCATCAAGGTGCCGCCCCATCCGCACTGGCCGCCACTTGGCGATGCCGAAAAGGCGGCGTTGAAGCAGCGTATCAAGACGCTGCTCGACGAACAGAACGCGGTGCTGGTCGCCCACTACTACGTCGATGGCGACCTGCAGGCACTGGCGGAGGAGACCGGCGGCTGCATCGCCGATTCGCTCGAGATGGCGCGCTACGGAACCACCACCGACGCCGATACCCTGGTCGTCTGCGGCGTGCGCTTCATGGGCGAGACCGCCAAGATCTTGAATCCCGAGAAACGCGTCCTGATGCCCGACCTCGACGCCACCTGCTCGCTCGACGAGGGCTGTCCGGCAGACCTGTTCAGCGACTTCTGCGACGCCCACCCCGATCGCACCGTCGTCGTGTATGCAAACACCAGTGCCGCAGTAAAGGCGCGCGCCGACTGGATGGTGACCTCGGGCATCGCACTGCCGATCGTCAGACACCTGCACGAGCGCGGCGAGATGATCATTTGGGCGCCCGACAAACACCTCGGTCGCTACATACAGCAGCAGACCGGCGCGGATGTGCTGCTCTGGGAGGGCAGCTGCGTGGTGCACGAAGAGTTCAAGGGCTTCGCGTTGCAGCGCCTCAAACGGCTGCATCCCGAGGCGGCGGTGCTGGTACACCCGGAATCCCCCGAGGACGTGCTGCAACAAGCCGACGTTGTCGGTTCGACCACCGCACTGATAAGGGCGGTGACGGCCCTGCCGAACCAGGAGTTCATCGTTGCCACCGACGACGGTATCTTCTGGAAGATGCACCAACTCGCGCCGGACAAGAAACTCATCTCGGCGCCCACGGCCGGCGCGGGTGCCACCTGCGAATCCTGTGCGCACTGCCCGTGGATGGCCAAGAACTCGCTGCACAATCTCGAACAGGTATTGATCAGCGGGGCCAACGCGATCACCGTCGACCCCGACATCCGCGCCAAGGCGGTCACGTCCATTCAGCGTATGCTCGACTTCGCCGCGGAACACAATATCAGCGGCGCGCTACCGGGCAGCTAGGTGTTCGAGACCGCAAAGATCGGCCGCACGCTCAGCAAGGCGGCCTACAAGGCCGAGGAGGAGGAGCTCCGCACCGAACTACTCGAGGCGCAGATCGCGCTGCGCGAACGCGAAATCCCGGTCTACGTGATCATCGCCGGCATGGAGGGGGCCGGCAAAGGTGAGGTGGTGAATGCGCTGGATGAGTGGCTGGATGCCCGCGGCATGCACATCTATGCGTTCTGGGAAGAGACCGACGAAGAAAAACATCGGCCGCAGGCCTGGCGTTTCTGGCGTGCGATGCCGCGCCGCGGTGAGATCGGGGTGTTCTTCGGCGGCTGGTATCTGTCGCCGATCGAACAGCGATTTACCGGCCGATGGAGCGATGCAGACCTGGATCAGAGTATGCGCGGGATACGCGAACTCGAACGCATGCTGATCCATGACGGCGCGGTAATAGTGAAGTGCTGGTATCACTTCTCGGAAAAAGAACAGCGCCGCAGGCTCAAGGCATTGGAGCGCAACGATCGCAGCCGATGGAAGATGATGCCGAAGAAGTCCAAGTTCAGCGAACAATACCAGCGCTTTGAGGCAGCCGCCGCCCAGGTCGTGCGCAGGACCGATATCGGCCGTGCACCCTGGCACATCATTGAGGCCGCAGACCCGCGTTACCGTAACATGACCACCGGCCGGGTACTGCTGCGGGAGATACAGGACGCGCTCGCGACAGCGCAGCATGAGGATGCCGCGGAGGCCGCGCCGTCCAGCACCGACTGGGACATGCTGCCGCAGGCGCCCGAGGCGCGAATCACCTTGATCGACCGCGTGGATCTGACGCAGACCATCGGCAAGCGCGACTACCGCAAGCGGCTCGCGGACCTGCAGACGGAGCTCAATGAACTGGCATGGCGGGCCTACGCGCACAAGATCTCCACGGTGTTTGTGTTCGAGGGCGTGGACGCCGCCGGCAAGGGTGGCGCCATTCGCCGCATCACCCAGGCCGTCGACGCCAGATTGCGCGAGGTAATTTCGATCGCGGCGCCCACCGACGAGGAGCGCGCCCATCACTACCTATGGCGTTTCTGGCGGCATCTTCCGCGCGGTGGCCGCATGACCATCTTCGACCGTTCCTGGTATGGCCGCGTGCTCGTTGAGCGGGTGGAGGGCTTCACCAGCCACGACAGCTGGGCACGCGCCTATCTCGAGATCAACGACTTCGAGGAACAGCTCGTCCAGGCCGGCGTCGTGGTACAGAAGTTCTGGCTGCAGATCAGCAAAGAGGAACAGCTGGCACGCTTCAAGGCGCGCGAGGACACCCCGTACAAGCGCTACAAGATCACCGATGAAGACTGGCGCAACCGCGAAAAATGGGACGAATACCGCGAGGCGGTCAACGAGATGCTGGCACGCACCAGCGTCCGACATGCGCCGTGGAACCTGATCGCGGGCAATGACAAGAAGTTTGCCCGCATCCAGGTGCTGGAGACCATCACCGATGCACTGCGCGATGCCCTGAAGGGGCGTGCCTAGCCCGAAAATCTCACCGGGCGAACGACCGTAATTGGAAAAGAGGCTCTGCAACAGAGTGTTGCGTTCAGATTTGTGCTCTCGGGTGAATGACAGCCTGCTCTGTGTGGGTTTTGAAACGATTTGGCCTTCGCATCTTGGGCGATCCTTCTCAAACCATAGCGACGGCTATGCTTTTTCAAACGATCACCCAACCTGCTTGGCCCTATCGCCCCAAAATCCCACAGCCCGGTGAGATTTCCGGGCTAGCCTGCAAATCGCTGGATAGCGATTAACTCTGCTCATCCGATTGCCGCGGTTTGGCGAGCGCATCCGGACTCACCGTGACCTTCGCGATGTCCGGCTTTACCGACGTTGCCTGCGGGACATAGAACAGACGATAGCCGCTGAACATCGCCGAGATGTCGCCCGAACGCCCCTTGACGTCCTGCAGGATCACGCTGAACAGATGTGCCACGGTGAGCAGTCCGATCACGTGGGCCAGCCAGCGGTGGACCTCCGGCAGATACAGTCCGCCGACCAGCGGGATCTCCGGCATCAGCCAACCGGTGAGGACCGCCAGCACGAGCGACAGAAACAGCACCAGATAGAGCGCCTTCCATAAGGGATTGTGTGCGAACCAGTTCGGTGCCGCTGCCCTGCCGAGCGACAGGTAGAACCACAGGCTGGCACGCATGGCCGCGGACTCGGCAGCGCGCGGCGACAGATGCTCGAGGCGCTCTGCGCCCTGGCCGAACACGCCGAGATACAGGCGCAGCACGAGTGCAAAGATCAAAACGCTGGCACCCAGGTAATGGATCTCAACGGCTGACTCCGCCAGTGTCGGTGCATTTCCGATCAGCCAACCGGTGGCCAGCAGCACCAGGGTCGCGCCGGCCAAGGTCCAGTGGGCGAGGCGCAGCCGGCCGCTCCACACCAAGATGCGCCGTATCTGTTCGGTCATGCTGAATCCTGCTTTGGATACCTGCCCGGCCCCACCCGCAATCAAAGGCTCAAGACTGTGTGCAACATAGCGCCGTTTGCGGATCGAGCGCCATGACACTTCTCAAGCGTTGCGCGATCGGTCTGCACAAGGATCCGGTCAATGCGGACATGCGGGCTGCGGGCAAAAAAAGGCCGCCGAACCAAACTGGAGGATGGGACGGCGGCGCTAGCCATTCCGGCAATATCGACAGAGAGTTAGGAGAAATCACCGCGAAGCGATTTCAGTGTTAACCAAGCACATGCTGTGCCAGATAATCCATTACTTTATTTATCAATAACTTGATTTCGAGTTGCTGGATCGCGCGCCAATTTTCTTGCGCTATCTGCACCGCGCTGGAGTTCCCTGGCGGCAGATCCGCACCAGGTTTGTGCGATTTCCGTCGGCGCGCCGACGGTCGCCGGCTACCGGGCCACCGGTAGACCCGGCCCGGGCGCGTAAGCCGAACGAGAAAACTTTTTCCCCCGCCCACGGACTAAGGAACCCATGAACACAGTCCGCTATTGCTCTGCCTGCATTGCGCTGCTCATTGCGAGTCTGTGGTCTCAAGCCCAGGCCGAACCCCTCGACTTCACACTCGACAATCTCGCCGGCGAACCCGTTAGCCTGTCGGACTTTCGCGGCCGATGGGTGGTGGTGAACTTCTGGGCCTCGTGGTGCAGCCCCTGTATCCGCGAACTGCCAGAACTGGTGAAATTTCAGGCCGAGAACGCCGATGTGCAGGTAATCGGCATCAACTTCGAGGAGTCGACGCCGGATGAGGCAAGGGACTTCCTGGCGCCCTTTGCAGTCAATTTTCCGAATCTGAAGATTGGCAATACGCCGCTCGAACCCTTCGAGCCCCTCGAGGGACTGCCGACCACCGCAATCCTCGACCCCGCAGGCCAAATCGTCGAGCGCCACATGGGGCCGGTCACCGCCGATCATCTGCGCGGCATCATCGAGCGCCATCGGCGATAGGCCGGCCAAACGACTGCAGCCAGCCCCGGCGGCATCCGACACCCGAAGTGCGCATCACCCGGCGAGCGGCCGGGACAGAACTTTTCAAGTCGCTGAAAGCATTGGCAAAGGCGCGGCTTTCGGCGCAATTATCCACAGCCGGTACACAGACTCCCCACGATTTCCCAAAGCGTTTATACACAAGATATTGTGGTTGACACCTGAATGGCAGCGTATATATTGTGCTGAGTGTGGACGCAGTGCAGTACGTCGGCGGCACCCGCCCGATCGCGCAACGCGGTCTGTCCACCGAAGAATCACACCATCTCAGGAGGAGCCTCAATGGCAACCGAAGGCGCGCATTCGAAAGATGTAGCGGAGGACCTCGCCGTCCCGCCGCAGCAGAGCAACCAGACCAACGCCACGCCTGAGATCCAGGCCAACGCGCCAGGCGGGCTGCGCGTGATCCGCCGCAACGGCAAGGTCACGAATTTCGATGCGAACAAGATCGCGGTTGCGATGACCAAGGCATTCCTGGCGGTCGAGGGCGGCAGCGCCGCCGCCTCGCACCGCGTTCATGACCTGGTGCAGAGCCTGACCGAGCAGTTGAGCGACGCACTGATGCGCCGCAACCCGGCCGGCGGCACCGTGCACATCGAAGATATCCAGGACCAGGTCGAACTCGCACTGATGCGCTCGGGCGAGCACAAGGTTGCACGCTCTTATGTGTTGTATCGCGACGAGCAGTCGCGCAAGCGTGCCGAAGAGGCCGCAAAGAAGACCACCAGCAAGGCGGAGACCCGGCTCAATGTCGTGCTCACCGACGGCACTACGCGCCCGCTGGATATTGAACGCCTGCGCAAGCTGGTCGCCGAGGCCTGCAGCGGTCTCGAGGCGGTCACGGTGGAATCGATCCTCGACGACACCTGCCGCAACCTGTTCGACGGCGTCAAGGAACAGGACGTCTCACAGGCACTGGTGATGAGCGCGCGCACGCTCATTGAACAGGAGCCCAACTACTCCTATGCCGCTGCGCGGCTGCTGATGGACATGCTGCGCCGAGAGGCGCTCGGCTTTCTCGGCCTGGACACCGGCGTCGCCACCCAGCACGAGATGAGCCAAGGCTATGGCGCGTATTTCGCCAGTTACGTAAAGCGTGGCGCAGACCTCGAACTGCTCGACAAGCGCCTGACGCAGTACGACCTGGAGCGGCTGGGCGCGGCACTGCAGCCGGAACGCGATCTGCAGTTCACCTACCTCGGTCTGCAGACCCTGTATGACCGCTACTTCATCCATTCGAAAGGCACCCGCTTCGAACTGCCGCAGGCGTTCTTCATGCGCGTGGCCATGGGTCTGGCGATCAACGAGATCGACCGCGAGGGACGCGCGATCGAGTTCTACAACCTGCTGTCGAGCTTCGACTTCATGAGTTCGACGCCCACCCTGTTCAACGCCGGCACCCTTCGGCCACAGCTCTCGAGCTGCTATCTCACCACCGTGCCGGACGATCTCGACGGCATCTACGGGGCCATCAAGGACAATGCGCTGCTGTCGAAATTCGCCGGCGGCCTGGGCAACGACTGGACCCGGGTGCGCGGTATGGGCGCACACATAAAGGGCACCAACGGTAAATCACAGGGCGTCGTGCCTTTTCTCAAGGTCGCCAACGACACCGCAGTCGCGGTCAACCAGGGCGGCAAGCGCAAGGGCGCGGTGTGTGCCTACCTCGAGACCTGGCACATCGATGTCGAGGAGTTCCTCGACTTGCGCAAGAACACCGGCGACGACCGCCGCCGCACCCATGACATGAACACCGCGAACTGGATCCCGGACCTGTTCATGAAGCGCGTCGCCGAAGACGGCGACTGGACGCTGTTCTCGCCGGACGAGACCAGCGACCTGCACGACCTGACCGGCAAGGCCTTCGAGGAGGCCTATGTGCGCTACGAGGAGAAGGCCGCGCGCGGGGAGATGAACGTCGCCAAGACGCTCAAGGCCAGCGATCTGTGGCGCAAGCTGCTGGGCATGCTGTTCGAGACCGGCCACCCCTGGGTGACCTTCAAGGACCCCTGCAACATACGCTACACCAACCAGCACGCCGGCGTCGTCCACAGCTCCAACCTGTGCACCGAGATTACGCTGCACACCAACGACAACGAGATCGCGGTGTGCAACCTCGGCTCGGTCAACCTCGCCGCGCATGTGGACGGCAACGGGCTCGACATCCCCAAGCTGCACAAGACCATCGGCACCGCGATGCGCATGCTCGACAACGTGATCGAGTACAACTATTACAGTGTGCCGCAGGCGCGCAGCTCGAACCTGCGCCATCGTCCGGTGGGCCTCGGCATCATGGGATTCCAGGATGCGCTGTACAAGATGCGACTGCCCTACGCCAGCCAGGACGCGGTCGAATTCGCCGACCGTTCGATGGAGGTGGTTTCGTATTTCGCGATCCAGGCCTCGACCGATCTGGCCGAAGAGCGCGGCCGTTATCACAGCTTCGAGGGTTCGCTGTGGAGCCAGGGCGTCCTGCCGATCGACTCACTGGCGCGACTCGGCGAAGAGCGTGGCGGTTACCTGCAGGTCGACGACAGCAGCACGCTCGATTGGGATACCCTGCGCGAGCGCGTAAAGACCACGGGCATGCGCAACTCCAACACCATGGCGATTGCACCGACCGCGACCATCTCGAATATCTGCGGCGTCAGCCAGTCGATCGAACCTACATACCAAAACCTGTTCGTCAAATCGAATCTCTCGGGTGAGTTCACGGTCGTAAACCCCTATCTGGTGCGCGACCTCAAGGCGCTCGACCTGTGGGATCCGGTCATGGTCAACGATCTCAAGTACTACGACGGCTCGGTGCTGCCGATCAACCGTATTCCCGACGATCTCAAGGCGCTGTACGCCTCGGCCTTCGAGGTCGATCCGCGCTGGCTGGTCGAGGCCGGCAGCCGCCGCCAGAAGTGGATCGATCAGTCGCAGAGCCTGAACCTTTATATGTCGGAGCCCTCGGGCAAGAAGCTCGACAATCTGTACAAGCTGGCCTGGGTGCGCGGCCTCAAGACCACCTATTACCTGCGCTCGATGGGGGCGACCCATGTCGAGAAGTCCACCATGGACGACAGCAGCAAGGCCAACAAACTGAGTGCGGTCGGCGGCAGCTATCAGGCCATGCCCATGGACGCCGCGGAGGATGCAGCCCCCAAGGTCTGCAGCATCCTTGACCCTGACTGCGAGGCCTGCCAGTAAGTCGGCCGGGGAGCAGGTGAGCGCACCAGTCATGTTGCATCGCGATAACCCACCGGCGACGACGTCGAGACACCCGTCACCGGATTTCCGGCGGGTGGGCTCGCGGGGGGCTCATCCAACAGCCGTCGTCACAGTCAATGCCGGAGGGATCCCACGAACTCTCGCCCGACATTTATTCAATGTCATAGACCACCACCCAGGAGGGACTGGGGTCACTCCGGCACCAACACAAGAGCAGTCTTCGGGCAATTTGCCCGTGACCACAATAGGCGTCAATAAGACGCCCAAACCACGACAGAAGCACGAACACGAGGTCAAATGATGTTCAATTGGGACGATCCACTGCAGGCCAACACCATCACACCGCAACCGGGTAGTGTCGCGCCGCCGTCGGCGACCGCGAGTGGGCCTGCACCGACCTCGGCGGACGACACGACCGATCAGCACCGGCAGCTTCGCGCCGGCGACGGCCTGGTCGACAACGACGTGCTGATGGCGACCGCCGGTGCCGCGCCCAGCGTCAATCCCGACCCCTATGCAGTGGCGGAACCGGCCGTCAACTATGCCACCGATGCCGAGGCGGGTGCGACCGGGCTGGAGGCACTCGAGATGGGTGCCGGGCGTATCCGCGTTGACGACAAGAAGATCATCAACTGCTGCGCCGATCTCAACCAGCTGGTGCCGTTCAAGTACGAATGGGCCTGGCAGAAATACCTCGACGGCTGCGCCAATCACTGGATGCCGCAAGAGGTAAACATGAATGCCGACATCCAGCTGTGGAAGGATCCCAACGGCCTGACCGAGGACGAGCGCACCATCATCAAACGCAACCTGGGCTTCTTCTCCACCGCCGATTCGTTGGTCGCGAACAACCTGGTGCTGGCAGTCTATCGCCACATCACGAACCCGGAGTGCCGTCAGTATCTGCTGCGCCAGGCCTTCGAGGAGGCCCTGCACACCCACGCCTACCAGTATGTGATCGAATCGCTCGGCCTCGACGAGGGCGAGGTGTTCAATATGTACCGCGAGGTGCCTTCAGTGGCCCGCAAGGCCGAGTGGGCGCTGCCCTTTACCCAGCATCTGGCCGACCCGAACTTCCACACCGGAACGCCGCAGAACGATCAGAAGCTGTTGCGCGAGCTGGTCGCCTTCTATGTGATCTTCGAGGGCATCTTCTTCTACGTCGGCTTCACCCAGATACTGAGCATGGGTCGGCGCAACAAGATGACCGGCACCGCCGAGCAGTTCCAGTACATCCTGCGCGACGAATCCATGCACATGAACTTCGGCATCGACGTCATCAACCAGAT
>JAHEJD010000012.1 GCA_024639005.1 Chromatiaceae bacterium
AAACGATCCCCTCGTTGCTGCGCACGGTCCCGTTCGCCTCGGGCTGCTGAATCTTGATCGATTGGTAACCGATGAAGGGCGCGGGCTGTTCAGGCACGTTCTGATCGGACGCGCCCGACGGCCTTTGAATGGGCCGCGGCGCATAACGCGAGTAATCCGGCAGCTTCAGGACCTGCTGACATTCGTCGGCGGGAACATCCGTGTAGCTCACGACGCCATCCGCATCGATGGACTTGCAGATCACCGCATGGGTCACCGCTGGGAACAACATTACCAAAACAAGGACTGTTCTCGACATAGCCTTCAGGATAGTTCAGACGGACAGTTGATGCGACTATAACCAGCGGATGCAACGCGATCCACTTGGCAGTTCTGATTTCATGGGAAAAAAAAGAACCCCGCCGTTTGGCGGGGTCACAGATTGACCGGCTGTTGCTGAGTCAGAGACTGAAGTACAGATCAAATTCGGCCGGATGAGTAGTCATCCGCAGCGTCGTGACCTCTTCCATTTTTAATTCGATGTAACCGTCGATCAGATCGTCGGTAAACACGCCGCCCGCCTTCAGGAAGTCGCGATCAGCATCCAGGGCTTCGAGGGCCTGGTCCAGGCTGTGACAAACGGTCGGGATGGCCGCGGCCTCTTCCGGCTCGAGATCGTAAAGGTCCTTGTCGGCCGCGTCGCCCGGATGAATCTTGTTCAGAATGCCATCCAGGCCCGCCATCATCATTGCAGCGAACGCGAGGTAAGGGTTGGCGGTCGGGTCGGGAAATCGTACTTCGACGCGTCGTCCTTTCGGGCTGGAGTCCCATGGGATTCGAATCGATGCGGAGCGATTACGTGCAGAATACGCGAGCATGACCGGTGCCTCGAAGCCCGGCACCAGGCGTTTGTATGAGTTCGTCGAGGCGTTGGTAAACGCATTCAGTGCGCGCGCGTGCTTGATGATGCCACCAATGTAATACAGCGCTGTCTCTGAAAGGCCGCCGTACTCGTCACCAGCGAAGGTGTTCTTGCCATCCTTGAACAGCGATTGGTGCACGTGCATGCCAGAACCGTTATCACCGACTATTGGCTTCGGCATGAAGGTAACGGTCTTACCATAGGCATGCGCGACATTCCAGGTACAGTATTTCTGGATCTGCACCCAGTCGGCGCGCTCGACCAGAGTGGAAAATTTAGTGCCAATCTCACACTGACCGCCGGTAGCCACCTCGTGGTGATGCACCTCGACCGGCACGCCCATCTCGACCATGGCGTCACACATCGCGCCACGAAGGTCGTGCAGCGAATCGACCGGCGGGACCGGGAAGTAGCCTCCCTTGACACCCGGGCGGTGGCCGATATTGCCGTCTTCGTAGACGCGCTCGGAGTTCCAATCTGCCTCCTGAGAATCGATCTTGACCATGCAGCCGGACATGTCGATGCTCCAGCGAACATCATCCAGCACAAAGAACTCGGGCTCTGGGCCAAAGTAGGCGGCATCCGCAATTCCGGTGGACGCTAGGTAGGCCTCCGCGCGCTTGGCAACAGAGCGCGGGTCACGTTCGTAGCCCTCCATGGTCAAGGGCTCGAGGATGTCGCAGCGCAGGTTGACGGTCGACTCGTCGGTGAACGGATCGAGAACGGCAGAATCGGCATCCGGCATCAGGATCATGTCGGATTCGTTGATGCCCTTCCAACCGGCGATCGACGAGCCGTCGAACATTTTGCCTTCGTCGAAGAGTTCTTCTTCGATTACCGACGCCGGCACGGTGACGTGCTGTTCTTTGCCGCGCGTATCGGTGAATCGAAAGTCGACGTACTTCACGTCGTTGTCCTTGATTAAGTTCAGGACCTTTTTTGCGCCCATTCTCTCTCTCCAGATTTTTGCAGTGAGTGCAGCTGTCGAGGCGACAGCGATTTCCAAGGGTTGCCGGCCAGTCCTTCCTCGAGCGGCCGATCGGGGTGATCTGCGATCAGCAGGAACCGTGCCATTGGCCTTCCCAGCGAACCCACATCTGTTCGGCGTCGTCTCAGGACCTCGCTCATGATGCTAACGGCATTGAAATCATCCGCTTACGGCTGAGTCCGCGCCAAGTTAGGGCGCGGCGGCTCAGCAAGCACGCGCCGGCGGCATTTTCCCTGAACCACGTGTTGCACGCTTTTGGTGCAAACGTCGACTGTCACGCACCGCAGCGGTGCTAACCATAAACGATGCGCAGATTGCCGAACCATGCCAGCTCGCGCGCGGCCTCGACCAGCGTAGTCTGTAGCTTGGCGGTTGTCGCGGCGTCGACGAAACTGGCCAGTGACAGCACCAGTTCGACATCGATTTTGCCGGCAAGGTAGTGGAGGCGGGCCTCGCGCTGTGCCGGCGCGGCCTGCACCGCTTGCCATGCCGTTTCCAGCGCATCCATTGCCTCAGCGCGCAGCGGCAGACCGCGACAGGTCGGCAAACTTTCATCATCTTCCGGATCGATATGTACGGTGACGTCGGTGATCGACTCGACTTGATCGATAATACGGTCCTCGACCGCCAGGCTGATCATGTGCCCTTCGGACACGGATAGGCGGGGTGCTACCTGCACGTGTACATCGGCGCTGGCCTCGGCTCCGTGCCGGCGGGTGCGCAGCATATGCACCGAGCGCACGCCGTCGATGCCCATAATGACCCGCTTGGCCTCGTTGACCTGCTCGTCGTCGAGGGCGGTGTCGACCAGTTCACTCAGCGCACGCCAACCCAGGTCCCAGCCAATTTTCGCCACCATGATTCCCACCACGATGGCCGCCAGCGCATCCATGTAGCTGAACCCAATCACCGCGCCGCCTACGCCGATCAGCACGACCACGGACGAAATAGAATCCGAGCGATGATGCCAGGCGTTCGCGCGCAGCATCTGCGACTTCAGCCGCTTGGCGGCTGCGATGGTGTACCAGTACAAGGATTCCTTGGCGAGGATGCCCGCCACCGCCACCAACAGCGCCACTTTGCCCGGGATCGGCCGGTCGACATCAAGCAGGCGTTCAAGGCCATTCCACACGATACCCAGGGCGACCAAACTCAGCAGAATCCCCAGGCCCAGCGTCGCCGCTGTCTCGAAGCGCCCGTGACCGTAGGGGTGCTCTTCGTCTGGTGCCTGCGCTGCATGCCTTGCAGCAAACCAGACCAGCACGTCCGACAACAGATCCGAGGCCGAGTGGATACCGTCGGCGACCAGTGCCGCAGAGTTCGCAACGAGGCCCACGAGTATTTGCGCGGCGCTCAGCGCCAGGTTCACCACCCCGCTGACAAAGGCCACCTTACGGGTCGCCCGGCCACGCTCGGTGCGCTGTTGATGAACAACATCGCCATGTTGAACATGTGGCGCGGCCATCAGGATGCCACCCAAGTCTCGCCCGAGGTATTACGCCGGCCCGGCACGCGGTCAAACGGTAGCGCACAGAGTGGGCGTGAGGATCCGACGGTTTCAGCACGGGTGGCCACGGCTGCATGATACCGGGATTCCGGCTGCTGATGCACAGATTAGCGGCATCCCTAAGCGAGTCACCGTCGGTCTGCCAGGGTCGCGCGGTCAGTAGACCGCGGGTGCAATCGGGTCGCCTTGTTCGGGTGATCTCAGGGAAGCGTGTCATTGTGGCGATGGCCCGCGTTGCGGGCTGTATAATCAGGGTCCCTGATGAAGCAACTGCTGATCTATTCATGAACAACGCGACGGACGTATCCACCTTTCAGGGATTGATTCTGGCCCTGCAGCAGTACTGGGCAGACCAGGGCTGCGCGATACTGCAGCCCTACGACATGGAGATGGGTGCCGGCACCTTCCATACAGCGACCTTTCTACGCTCGATCGGTCCCGAACCCTGGAATGCCGCCTACGTCCAGCCGTCACGCCGCCCGACTGACGGACGCTACGGAGAAAATCCGAACCGCCTTCAGCACTATTATCAGTTCCAAGTGGCGATGAAGCCTTCGCCGAAGGACATCCAGGATCGCTATCTCGGATCCTTGCAGATGCTGGGCATTGATCCATTGGTGCACGACATCCGCTTCGTAGAGGACAACTGGGAATCCCCCACACTTGGCGCCTGGGGTCTGGGCTGGGAGGTCTGGCTGGACGGCATGGAGGTCACTCAATTCACCTATTTCCAACAGGTCGGCGGACTCGACTGCCGGCCCGTGACCGGCGAGATAACCTATGGCCTGGAGCGCATCGCAATGTATCTTCAGGGCGTGGAATCGGTGTTCGATCTGATTTGGACCGACGGGGTTCAGGGGCCGGTGAGCTATCGCGACGTATTCCATCAGAACGAAGTCGAACAATCCGCGTACAATTTCGAGTATGCCGACGTAGATTTCCTGTTCCAGCTGTTCGATCAGTGTGAACGCGAATCGTCGCGCCTGATCGAGGCTGGCCTGCCATTGCCGGCCTACGAGCAGGTACTCAAGGCCTCCCACGCCTTTAACCTGCTCGACGCCCGCCACGCCATCTCTGTCACCGAGAGACAGCGCTATATCCTGCGTGTACGCAGCCTGGCCCGCGCGGTCGCTCAAGCGTACCACGCGGCACGTGAGGCCCTGGGTTTTCCGATGTTGGTCACCGCAGCAAAGGAAGTCGTCCATGGTTGAGCCCACACGCGAAAGCGCCAACCTGCTGTTCGAGATCGGTACCGAGGAGCTGCCCCCCAAGGCATTGCGGGCACTGTCGGCCGCACTTGAGCACGGCTTCATGAAGGGTCTCGAGGATGCTGGACTCACCCATGGCGACGTCACCGCTTATGCCGCGCCGCGGCGTCTCGCGCTATTGGTCGAGGAATGCGCCAAGGCACAGCCCGACCGGGATATCGAACGCCGGGGGCCGGCGCTGGGTGCGGCCTTCGACAGGGATGGACAGCCTACGCAGGCGGCCGAGGGCTTCGCGCGCTCGTGCAACACCACAGTAGATCAGCTGCAGCAACTCGAGACCGATAAGGGGGCCTGGCTGGCCTTCAAGGTACGCGAACAGGGCAGCCGAGCCGCTGAGCTCTTGCCGGCGATCGCGGAGCAGGCCCTCAATCGCCTGCCGATCCCCAAGCGCATGCGCTGGGGCGAATCGGAGACCCAATTCGTCCGGCCGGTGCACTGGCTGGTTTTCCTGCACGGCGACCAGGTGGTGCCCTGTACCCTGCTCGACGTCGCCGCCGGCAAACAGACGTTCGGCCACCGTTTTCACCACCCGCAAGCGATCACTCTCTACAATCCGGAAGATTACGCTGATGTTCTGGGTTCGCTTGGCAAGGTAATCGCTCACTTCGACACGCGGCGGGAGCGCATAAGGCAACAGGTCGCGGAGACCGCGGACACGCTCGGCGGCCGGCCTGACTTGGACGAGGATCTGCTCGATGAGGTCACCGCGCTGAATGAATGGCCAATGCCCATCGCCGGTACTTTCGACGAGGATTTCCTGGCCGTGCCGCACGAGGCCCTGGTGGCCACCATGAAGGGCAACCAGAAGTACTTCCCAGTTTTCGATCCGGCGGGCCGCCTGCTGAATTACTTCATCACGATCGTCAACCTTGAGAGCACGCAGCCGGATCTCATCCGCGAGGGCAACGAGCGCGTGGTGCGCCCGCGTTTCGCCGATGCGAAGTTTTTCTGGGAGCAGGACGGCAAGCAGCGCCTTGAGGAGCGAATTCCGCAGCTAGACCACGTAGTGTTTCAGAACGCACTGGGTAACATGCGGGAGAAATCCGGGCGCGTCGCGACACTGGCCGCGCATATCGCCGACAAGATCGGCGGTGATCCCCAATTGGCTCTGCGCGCCGGGGAATTGAGCCGTTGTGATCTGATGACCGAGATGGTGTTCGAGTTCCCCGAGATGCAGGGCATTATGGGGCGCTATCTGGCACAGCGCGACGGCGAGCCAGAGGAACTCGCTGCGGCGATGGACGAGTTCTATATGCCGCGCTTCTCCGGTGATCGACTACCGCAGACACCCACGGGCATTGCCATCTCACTGGCCGATCGGCTGGATACCCTGGTCGGCATCTTTGGCATTGGCATGAAACCGACCGGCGACAAGGATCCGTTTGCATTGCGCCGTGCCGCGTTGGGCGCGCTGCGTGTGTTGCGTGACCATGCCCTGCCGCTGAATCTGAAGGCGTTGCTCGCCGAGGCCGAAGAACAATTGCATGGGAAGCTTCAGCAATCGAAGGTCGCGGACTCGGTGTACACCTTCATGCTCGAACGCCTGAAGGGTCTATACGCAGACGATGGCACCGCGCATGATGTGTTCGAGGCGGTGGCCGCCGTGGAGCCGACAGCGATCGCCGACTTCGAACATCGGGTCCGTGCGGTAAGCGATTTTCGCGCCTTGCCCGAAGCCGAGGCACTGGCCGCTGCGAACAAGCGCATTAGCAATATACTGAGAAAGGCCGATGGGCCGATTGCCGAGGCGGTGGACCCGGATCTGTTCGAGCTGACCGCGGAAAAAGAACTCTACGATCAGCTCCAGGCCATAGACCGACAGATCACCCCCATGCTGGCGGTCGCCGATTATGGTGCGATGCTCCAGGCCTTGGCCCGGTTGCGGGCGCCGGTCGATCGTTTCTTTGATGACGTGATGGTGATGGCTGAGAAGCCGCGCGTACGAGCCAACCGCCTGGCGATGCTGCGATCCTTGGGGCAGCAGTTTCTGCGCGTCGCCGATGTCTCCGAGTTCAGGACTTGAACCCGGATGCCGACCGAAACAGATTCCTGGGATGCCATGATGTCAGCCGTTAGGGCGTTTCACGATAAGCACGAGCTGCGCGAAAGAGGCGGTGAGGAATTGACCTACCGTGTCGCCCTGATGGCGGAAGAACTCGGTGAGATCTCTGCCTATATCACCAGGGGCAAGGCTCGGAAAGCGCTGGCCGAAGAACTTGCCGACTTGCTGATCCTGATCGTGGGTACCGATATCGCGGCCAATCTGGACCTTAAATCGGCCTTCTGGGTCAAAATGAACGAACTCATGCAGCGCCAGTCACAGATGGTGGACGGCTGTATATCCGAGTGTCCGCATTCCGCGACGTCGATTGAGAAGCGTGCCATTGCGACCTAAGCTCGCTAAGATGAGCAAGGTACCTCGATTGGTGATACTGGATCGCGATGGCGTAATCAACGAGGACTCCGGAGGCTACATCAAGTCACCGGAGGATTGGGTGCCCATCCCTGGCAGCCTCGAGGCCATAGCCCGGCTAAATCACGCAGGCGCCGTGGTTACCGTGGCGACGAATCAGTCCGGTATCGGCCGCGGGCTGTTTTCGATTAATGAACTAAACCGAATACACGCAAAGTTTCGCGATGCCTTGGCACGGGTCGGCGGGCATGTCGACGGCATCTTTTTTTGTCCGCACACCCCCGAAGCGCAGTGCAAATGCCGTAAACCCGCCCCGGGTCTGCTGCGGGCGATCAGCCTAAGGTTTGCTACCGGGCTCCGGGATATTCCGATGATCGGCGACAGCCTGCGCGATATCGAGGCGGCTCGAGCCGCAAATGCGAGCCCCGTCTTGGTCCGTAGCGGAAAGGGTATGTACACGCAGCAGAACTCGCCTGACCTCCATAACCTGCCCTGTTTCAACGACTTGGCCGACGCGGTCGATCACCTGCTGAGCGGCCAGCGTCATTCGTGATTTTGCTGCGATCGCTCCTGTATTTCTTGCTGTTGGTGCTGTCGGTGGCGGTGTTTGGTACCTTGATAACGCTCCTGGGTCGTTTCCGCCCGATCGAATTTTCCGACCAGATGGCGACACGTTGGGGACGACTCAATCTGTGGATGCAGCGCGTGATCTGCAGACTCGACTATCGACTAGAGGGGGCAGAAAACCTTCCCGAGGGTGCCTGCATCGTGATGTCGAAGCATCAGTCGACGTGGGAAACCATTGCGCTGCGCGGCCTTCTCAAACCACAGCAGTCATGGGTTCTAAAACAGGAACTGGTGCGGATTCCGCTTTTTGGGCAGGGTCTCACTTTGGTGAAGTCCATCCCCATTGACCGTGCGGCCGGTCGTCGCGCGGTCCTAAAGGTTGTCGAAATGGGCAAAGCGCGTCTCGCCGAGGGTCGCTATGTCATCGTCTTTCCAGAGGGGACACGCACGGCCCCCGGCCAGCGCAGAAAGTATGGGGTAGGTGGGGGTGTGCTGGCGGAGCGCTCGGGCGCGGATGTCGTGCCGATCGCCCATAACGCGGGTATCTATTGGCGCCGCCGGGGTGTGAAAAAGTATCCGGGCACTGTGCAGATTATTGTCGGCCCGGCGATCCAAAGCACGAATAAAAAGGCGGCGCAAATCATGCGGGAAGTCGAAGACTGGATCGAAGAAACTCAGGAAAATCTTTCAACTATCGGCAAAAGCAGTAAGTGAATACTCACTTACTATTACAATACTTTGATCAAGACCGACACAGGGCAGCCGCAGTCTCGCACCTGCACGATACGCTGAAGGCTGTGGATAACCCGGTGGATTAAATTTGTACCGGCCCAATTACGGGGCCCCCAATAGGGGTAGACTCGGGCCGTACTTAGATATCGAGATTCTCTACCGTCAGCGCATTGCGCTCGATGAACTCCCGCCGGGGTTCGACCTGATCACCCATGAGCGTGGTGAAGATCTGATCCGAGCCAACCACATCTTCGATGGTCACCCGCAATAACCGACGTGAACTTGGGTCCATCGTGGTTTCCCAAAGCTGTTCCGGGTTCATTTCGCCCAGGCCCTTGTAGCGCTGGATATGCTGTCCGCGTTTTGCCTCATCCATCAGCCACCGCAGCGCGTCTTCAAAGGAGGCGATCAGACTACTTTTCTCGCCGCGCTTGATTTCGGCGTCGTCTCCGAGCAGGCCATCGAGGTGTTCACCCATCTCGGCGACCTTTTGATAATCGGAACTGTGGAAGAAATCCAGCGGCAGATGCGTCTGATTGGCAATGCCATGGGTCCAGTGTTCGATCCTTATGCCGGACGTTTCGCCATCTTCTGTAACGTCGACGGTGAGCTGATATCGGTCGGCGACCCCAGTATCGGCGTTTAAGCGTCCCTGTAACTCGTTCAACCAGGCCCGCCAGGCATTTGAATCGGCTAGCAGGACGTCGGTTACCGGCGGCATATACAGGAGATGGTGCAGTACGCCGGGCAGATACCGCTTTGCGAGTCGCTGCTGAATCCCGTTGACCACAACCATCTTATTCGCCAGGCCCTCGAGAGCGGTGCCCGACATCGGCGGTGCCTCGGCATTTACCTTCAGGCTGGCGCTGTCTAACGCAGTGCGCAAGAGGTAGGCATTCAGCTCGATATCATCTTTCAGATAATTCTCCTGCTTACCTTTCTTTACCTTGTATAACGGCGGCTGAGCGATATAGATATGGCCACGCTCTATCAACTCGGGCATCTGTCGATAGAAAAACGTCAGCAGCAGTGTGCGGATGTGCGCACCATCGACATCGGCGTCAGTCATGACGATGATGCGGTGATAACGCAGCTTGTCGGGGTCGAATTCCTCGCGGCCGATACCGCAACCCAGCGCCGTGATGAGCGTCCCGACCTCGGCAGACGACAACATCTTGTCGAAGCGCGCCTTTTCGACATTGAGAATCTTTCCCTTCAAGGGCAGGATCGCCTGGGTACGCCTATCCCTTCCCTGTTTTGCGGAACCGCCGGCAGAGTCGCCCTCGACGAGGTACAGCTCCGACAACGCTGGATCTTTCTCTTGGCAATCAGCGAGTTTTCCCGGCAGGCCGGCGACGTCAAGAACACCCTTGCGCCGGGTCATTTCACGGGCCTTACGCGCCGCCTCGCGCGCGCGCGCCGCATCAATCATTTTGCCGGCGATGGTCTTGGCCTCGGATGGATTCTCCACCAGGTATTCTGAGAGCTTCTCTGCTAGCAGCGCCTCCACGATTCCCTTGACCTCGGACGAGACAAGTTTGTCCTTGGTCTGCGATGAAAATTTGGGATCTGGCACCTTCACGGAGAGCACCCCAGTCAGCCCCTCCCGCGCATCATCCCCAGAGGTACTGACTTTCTGCTTCTTTGCGAGACCCTCGGTCTCTATGTAGCTGTTTAGCGTCCGCGTCAGGGCGGCGCGCATCCCTGCCAAATGGGTGCCACCGTCGCGTTGCGGGATGTTATTGGTGAAACAGAAGATGGCCTCTTGATACGACTCGTTCCACTGCAAGGCCACTTCGACGCCGACATCATTTCGCTCAGCGGTGAAATGAAAGACCTTCTCGTGCAGTGGGGTCTTGTTGCGGTTCAGGTGCTGCACAAAGGCTCTGATTCCGCCCTCGTACTCAAAAGTATCTTCTCGATCACTGCGCTCATCGCGCAGTTGAATGCGTACGCCAGAATTCAGAAAGGACAGCTCGCGCAGGCGTTTCGCCAAAATATCATAATGGAACTCGGTATCGGCAAATATCTCAGGACTGGGATGGAACCTCACCAATGTGCCGGTCTTCTCGCTGTCACCAACAGCCGTCATTGGCGATACCGGCACGCCCAGGTGGTAACTTTGCTGATGCATTTTTCCGTCTCGCCAGACCGTCAGATCGAGGCGATCCGAGAGGGCGTTGACTACCGAGACACCGACGCCATGCAGACCCCCAGACACCTTGTAAGAGTTATCGTCGAATTTACCGCCGGCATGCAGTACCGTCATGATGACCTCCGCCGCTGAAATACCTTCCTCGGCATGGATACCTACTGGAATTCCACGCCCATCGTCGCGGACGCTGACGGCATTGTCGACGTGAATCACGACGCGGATCTCTCGGCAATAACCGGCAAGTGCCTCATCAATGGCGTTATCGACGACTTCGAAGACCATGTGATGCAGACCGGTGCCGTCATCGGTGTCGCCGATATACATGCCCGGTCGCTTGCGAACAGCGTCCAGCCCCTTAAGTACCTTGATCGAGGCGGTGTCGTAACTGGGTCTGGCGGCGTCTGTCATGCTTTGTGAGGATGGAGTCGAGAAAAAAAACAAGGGCAACAGGGCATTATACATCGCCTGAACCGTGTTTTCCCCAGCTGTGGGTGCTACCAACCAAGAATCCGGTGGTTTTTCGATCCCGGGCGGCCTATCTATGACGCAAAGGCCCTTGATCCCGAGGATGTACCGTAAGGCTTAAACCTCTACCGCGAGGTGCCCATGTTCCACGTGAAACACCGTTGACGGCTTATTGGGTGCAAGGGCCCTGCCCTCCATCCTGGTGAGAAAAATCTGTGCATGGCGTTGCTCCAGCTCGGCTATCAATCGAGCGCGGTTCTCTGCATCCAGTTCCGCGGCAAGGTCGTCCACCAAGAGCACCGGGGCGACACCCTTTGCCTCGGTAATCATATCCATTACCCCCAGGTTCAATGCCAGAACCAACAATTTTTGCT
Source organism: Chromatiaceae bacterium (assembly GCA_024639005.1). Taxonomy (GTDB): domain Bacteria; phylum Pseudomonadota; class Gammaproteobacteria; order Chromatiales; family Chromatiaceae; genus Thiosocius. The sequence goes on from JAHEJD010000012.1 coordinate 11,371, forward strand.
GGCCCCGGGAGAGAGACTTTTCCGCAGAGGCGCCATCGGCTATTAGCTCGAGCTCTGCGCGCTGGGGGCCAGAGGACGTGTACCCAACACGCAGATCCTGATCCACCTTCCGATTCAGGAGATCCTTGAGAGCGATGTCGTTACCCCATCCGCGCCGATAGCGCCACGCAAGGTCGAATTCCACCGACCATCGCTCCAGCAAATTCCGTACACGGGGTAATAGTGACTCAATAAGGGCCGCCCTGCGTCTGTCCATCACGGCAGCGGCCGAATCGAAGGGTACATGCCAATGGCGAACAGCGGCAGCCGGCCCTCGGCGCAGGGCCGCATTGCGTTGCCTGAGAGCCCGTTGAAACGCCGTCATTGCGTCCAGATAAGTGGGTTCCACGTGGAACAACGCGAGGTCAATAAAGCGCCGCCTTACCTCAGGACCAAGGCCCAGTAACAGTTGCGGTTGCGATCCCATCCATTGCAACGGAAGCGTCTCCGCCAGAATTGATCGCTTTTTGATATCCTTACCGTTCAGGCGACAAGTTAGCCTCGACTTCTCCCTGCGGACGCCAAGCCGCGAGAGAGCCCCTGTGTTTTCATTGGAGAACTGCACAATTACTGAGGTTGCGTCGGCCCCTTTTCGAATCAACGGGCCGGCATCGCTGTGTCGAAACGTTCGACCACGCCCCGCCAGGTAGATCGCTTCCAGGACGGAGGTCTTTCCAGCACCGTTGGGACCTTGAATAAAGTTCAATCCAGGCCCCGGCTCTATGCAGAGCTGCTCGACAATGCGCAGGTTCGCAATCTCGAGGGAGGCAATCTGCACGACGCGCGCTTCAGCGCAAGAAAGGGGCCTTTCGGCCCCTTTTCTTATGCCCCATCGGCAGGCTTTTCACAAACGCATTGGCATCACGACATAGCGACATTCACTCGCATCCTTTTGTGTCAACAAGCTACTGGAATTCGAATCGATCACTGCCATCTCAACCTGATCCCCATCGAGGACCCCTAACACATCGAGCAGATAACCGACGTTGAAGCCGATAGTCATCTCCGCACCACGGTAGTCGACCTCAACCTCTTCCTCGGCCTCATCCTGCTCAGGATTGTGCGCCTGCAGATGCAACAGCCCCTGACTAAGACGAAAGCGTATCCCGCGATACTTCTCGTTGGACAAGATTGCCGTTCTTGCAAGGGCCTGCCGCAGGGTATCCCGGTCTGCCAACATTAGCGAGGTATCACCACTTGGCATTACACGCTCATAGTCTGGGAATCTGCCGTCGATCAATTTTGTTGTAAAGCTAGTCCCTCCTTGATGGAGCCTTAGATGGCTGCCGCTAATTTCCAGCTGGGCCTCTGCGTCAGGATCATTCAGGAGCCGCCCAAGTTCGATCACTGCCTTACGCGGCAGGATGACCTGCAGATCCATCCCGATTGCATCACCGAAAGCGGCGTCACAGAGCGCCAGCCGATGTCCGTCGGTAGCTACCGCCCTTACCCTGCCAGGCCGTATCTCAAGAAGCAGACCGTTGAGGTAATAACGCACATCCTGCTGCGCCATCGCAAACTGGGTCCGTTCTATCAGCCGCTTGATGGCGCCTACCGAAAGACTGAAGGTCTCACTGGCTTGGGTCGGTTCGATGCTTGGGTAGTCCTGCGCGGGTAATGTGCCCAGTGTGTATCGCCCTCGACCGGAACGCAGCACCGCCTTGTCCCCTTCTACCTCGAGACTTAGATCTGCGGACTCTGGCAGGGCCTTGCAGATATCCATGAGTTTACGGGCTGGCAGCGTGAATTCGAGTTCACCACTGTACTGCACCTTGGTGCGCGTCTTTAATTCCACCTCGAGATCGGTGGCGGTCAGCGAGAGATCGTTATCTTTTACTGAAATCAGCACATTGGCCAAAATTGGCAGGGTTTGTCTGCGCTCTACGACGCCAACGACCTGTTGCAATGGCTTCAGCAGGTCATCCCGGTTGGCGCTGATTTTCATTCTGCTTGCTCTCCATCTCTCGATAATAAAAATGTACTTTATAAAGAAATTATTATTGTTATTAGCAAGGTATCAAACAGGGGGTAAAAAAATTTTACCTTTATTTTTCAATAAGTTATCTTATTATTTTATCGCCTTAACCCTGGGCCTAACCGCTTAGGGCCCTGTAGACCCTCTGTGGATAAAATCTTCTTATCTGCCGACTGCCATTTTATCCCGTCTCGCCTAACCTTAATTGCTCAGGGTTCTCAACAGGTTGTTGTAATCCTCTTTAACCCGATGATCGCTGTCTCGCAGTTCGGCAATCTTGCGGGTCGCATAGAGTACCGTGGTGTGATCTCGACCGCCGAAAGCCTCGCCGATCTCCGGCAGACTGTGATTCGTCAACTCTTTGGCCAAAGTCATCGCTACCTGCCGAGGTCGGGCAATCGTTCGACTGCGCCGCGCAGACAATAGATCTGACGTGCGGATCTTGTAATATTCGGCGACAGTGCGCTGTATGTTGTCGATTGTGACCAGTTTGTCTTGCGCTGCGATCATGTCGCGCAAGGCTTCTTTGGCAAACTCAATGGTGATCGGTCGGCCGGTGAAATGGGCGTTCGCTACAATACGACGCAGCGCCCCCTCAAGTTCACGCACGTTAGACCGTACTCGCTTGCCAATGAAGAAGGCGACTTCGTTAGGTAGCTCTAAATCGAACAGTTGTTGAGCCTTGCTATTCAGGATGGCAACGCGTGTCTCGAGGTCGGGCGGTTCTACAGCGACCGTCAAACCCCAGCCAAAACGTGACTTCAGGCGATCTTCGAGCCCGTCCACCTCTTTTGGGAAGCGGTCGCTGGTTAGGATGATCTGTTGTTGTGATTCGAACAGGGCATTGAAGGTGTGAAAGAATTCCTCCTGCGATCGCTCCTTACCAGCAAAAAACTGCACATCGTCGATCAACAGCGCGTTAACAGAGCGCATCTTGCGCTTGAAATTATCGATAGTGCCGTGCTGTAGCGCCTTCACCATCTCAGCCACGAACCCCTCTGAGTGCATATACAATACCTGTGCGCTCGGGTTGCTGCGTAAAATTCGGTTGCCTACAGCGTGCATCAAGTGTGTCTTGCCAAGACCAACGCCGCCATAGATGAAGAGAGGGTTATAGACGCGACCCGGATTGTCGCCAATCTGCATGCTTGCAGCGCGCGCAAGCTGATTGGATTTGCCCTCAACGAAGCTGCCGAAGGTGAAGTCGGGATTCGTTGTAGGCTTGGTCGCCAACGACGGTAGTCGGCCAGCTCGTTTTTCAGCGTCGAGGGTACTACCGGGCGCCGGGGAAGCACTCGCTGCAGCCGCTGCGCTGCGCGGTGCACTGCCTATCTCCAAGCTGATCTTCAGCGCTCCATCCTGGCCAAGATCGATCACATAACCGCGCATTTGCTCGAGATAGTGCTTTTTTACCCAGTCTAGAACGAATGCGTTTGGCGCCATAAGCCGCAAGTGCTGAGCTTCTTGGATGCAATGCAGGGGTCGGATCCACGTGTTGAACTGCTGATTGGGTATTTCGTTCCCAAGACGATCAAGGCAGTGCTGCCAGGGGTCAATAGTCATCTTCTCCGAAATCTGCCTTGTAGCCGTCACCGCGCGGAGGTCGGTATGGGTACGGTAGATTATTTTTTGCAATCCCAACACCAAGAGGGCCGAAGGGATTCCGTCCGTCCGCCAATGTGCCGGCTTCCCGAATTCATCGTGTCGCCGGGCCGCCTGCACAACTGGGCGAACGTTCGGCACAGTGTAAACACTGCAGGCCTAGTTATCCACAGCCTGTTTGATTCGGAGAACTCTTATGAAAAAGGCCTCTAGTAAAAGTAAATACTTACAAACTTTTTAGCCCCTTAGTCTGCAGCGAGCAGCCGCGCCGCGCTTCGAACGAGCCGTTCCATGTCTCCAACAGGGCGTTGACTTGTTTGGGTAATCCACCTATTCTCTCGCGTCCTCGCGCTGAGCATGTCTCCAAAAACACGCATCTGTTGGCGCAATCCAGCATCATCGCAAAAAACTGTTTGAGAAACCCCGGAACCGAGCCATGAAACGTACCTTCCAGCCAAGCCGCTTAAAGCGCGCCCGTACTCACGGCTTCCGGGCCCGTATGGCGACTCGCAGTGGCCGAAAAGTCATAAATGCGAGACGCGCCAAAGGTCGTGCGCGCCTAGCCCCCTGACGACCACCGGGACGAAAGGCTCACCCAGATCCTAGACAGGCGCTTTCCGCAGACGGTACGTCTAGCCGTTGCTGCGGATTACGAACGCGTGTTCGCAAAATCGAGTCGCTCCGCCGACGCCTTTTTTACGGTGCTCGCAGCTCGGAGCGAAGATAACGCAGCCGCTCGGCTTGGTTTGGCAGTTTCCAAGAAGCAGGTGCGAAGAGCCGTCGATAGAAACCGGCTGAAACGACTGGCGCGTGATGTCTTCCGCCTTCATCGCGCTGAACTTGAGGGCCTGGATTTCGTCGTGATGGCGCGCGCGACAGCGGCGACAACGGACAACCGTACACTCTGTGATGCCCTGCTTCGGCACTTTTTGCGTCTGGCGAAACCGGCTAACTCACCGATCTTTTGACGCATTGCACCGTGCGTTCGTGCTGCGGTGCGGATACCAGGCATACGGGTTAAACTGCGCCCCTTTGCGCCGCCACCCTCGTTGGATTTGACCTTTAGGCAGATGGATAACGTCAGACTCTTGCTCTTCATGGCCTTGGCCTTCATCGGCATGCTGATTTACCAGGCATGGCAGCAAGACTACGGACCACGTACCCAAATCGCTGCTCCGCAGCCGGTTCAACCTTCGACGGTCTTCGGTGAAACCCCGGATGCGCCGCAGCGGGCAGATATCGACAGTGCCATGCCTAATCTGCCGGGCGAGACTCCGGCGATCGGTACCCCCAACGCACGCCTGATCGAAGTGCGCACGGATACCCTGGACTTGGCTATCGATACGCGCGGCGGCACCATCGTCGACGCGCGCCTGATGCAATATCCGGTGGCAGTAAATCAACCAGACGTGAAATATCGGCTGCTTAGCCAACGGCCATCTGATTACTTCATCGCACAGTCCGGATTGCTGGGCGCAGACAAGGAACGTACGCCGACCCATGAGGCATTGTTTACCGCAGATGCGGAGCGGTACGAACTCGCCGACGGCGAAAATGAACTCATCGTCGATCTCCACTGGCAGTCGGAAGATGGCGTCAAAGTCATCAAACGCTATACGTTCCGCCGCGGTACCCACGCGGTACAACTTGAGCACCTGATCACCAACAATTCCGATTCACCCTGGATTGGACGCGAGTATCGGCAGCTTCAACGCGGTGAACCTGCCGACTCCGGAAACGCCTTCATGTACACCTACACTGGAGGCGCCATTTACAGCCAGGAAGACAAGTACCAGAAGTATGACTTCGACGAACTTGGCGCCGGCCAACTCGATCGGGATGTCATCGATGGCTGGATAGCGATGATCCAGCACTATTTTCTCGCCGCGGCCGTACCCCCACGCGGCGAGCAGCAGCACTTCTACGGTAAGCGTCTCGCCAACGGCCGGGCAGTGATTGGGTCCTACACGCCGGCCAAGAGTGTCGATCCTGGTAACAGCGCTGGCTTCACCGGCGTGCTGTTCATCGGTCCGAAACTGCAGGCGGAGCTCGAACAGATCGCACAGGGCCTGGACCTCACGGTCGACTATGGCTGGCTGGTGTTTATTGCCAAGCCGATGTATTGGGTTTTGGACCAGATCTACGATTTGGTCCACAACTGGGGTTGGACGATCATCATCTTCACCATCCTGATCAAGCTGGCCTTTTTTAAGCTCTCTGAGACCAGCTATCGCTCGATGGCCAATATGCGCAAGTTGACGCCGCGCATCCAGGCCCTAAAAGATCGTTACGGCGACGATAAACAGCGCATGCAGCAGGCGATGATGGAGATGTACAAGACGGAGAAGATAAACCCCCTTGGCGGCTGTCTGCCGATGCTGGTGCAGATCCCGTTCTTTATCGCCCTTTATTGGGTTCTCCTGGAGAGTGTAGAGCTGCGCCAGGCACCCTGGATCCTGTGGATCGATGACCTGTCGATCAAAGATCCCTACTTTGTGCTGCCGCTGATTATGGGCGTCTCGATGTTTGTGCAGCAGAAACTCAATCCACCACCACCGGATCCAATGCAGGCGAAGATCCTGATGTTCCTACCGGTGGTGTTTACGGTGATGTTTGCCTTCTTCCCCTCGGGCCTGGTGCTGTACTGGGTGGTCAACAACCTGTTGTCTATTGCGCAGCAGTGGGTGATCACAAAACGCATCGAAGAAGGCGCGAAGGCCTGAGCCGGCGTGTTGGCCGATCCGGCTGTCGATACCATTGCGGCAATTGCCACGCCACCCGGACGCGGGGGTGTCGGTATCGTCCGGGTCTCCGGCCAGGCGGCGGCGGCGGTTGCCCAAGGTATGCTGGGTCTATTGCCTGAGACACGCCAAGTACATTACGGGGCTTTCCTGGATGCCCAAAGGCAGCCGATCGACTGGGGCATTGCGCTATATTTCCGGGCGCCCGCATCATTCACCGGTGAAGATGTGCTCGAGTTGCAGGGCCATGGCGGGCCGGTGGTGCTCGATCTTCTGCTGCGGCGGGTGATGGAATTGGGGGCGCGGCTCGCGGCGCCGGGGGAATTCTCCCATCGTGCCTTCATGAACGACAAACTCGACCTCGCGCAGGCCGAGGCGATCGCCGACCTGATTGAAAGCCAGACCCGGGCGGCGGCGCGTTCTGCCGTCCGCTCGCTTAGCGGTCGCTTCTCCGAGTTGATTCATGCGCTGGTCAGCGACATTACCCGCCTGCGGGTATACGTCGAGGCAGCCATCGATTTTCCTGAGGAGGAGATAGATTTTCTCGCGGATGGCCATGTCGAGACCGAACTCCTCGGTCTAATCGACCGCGTCCTCGAGCTGTCGCGCAAGGCCCATACCGGCAGGCTATTGCGAGACGGTATGACGCTGGTCATCGCCGGGCTGCCCAACGCAGGCAAATCCAGCCTGATGAATTCGCTGACCGGCCAAGACAGTGCCATCGTGACGGCTATCCCAGGCACCACCCGTGACGTGCTGCGTGAACAAATTGATATCGACGGACTCCCAGTCCATGTCGTTGACACTGCCGGATTGCGCGAGGTCAACGACGATGTGGAGCGCGAGGGCGTGCGTCGTGCCCGCCGCGAAATCACCGGCGCTGATCATGCATTGTGGGTATTCGACGCGTACCGAGATCCCGATGCACTCGGACTGGCGGACGCCCACCTGCCGGATGCCTTGCCGGTCACCAGGGTGCGCAACAAGGCCGATCTGGTCGATGCCCCGATCGGACGCCATGAACACGAAGGTATGCCGGAGATCAGCCTATCGGCCAAGACAGGCGTGGGCGTGGATGTCTTGCGCGACTATCTCAAGGGACTGGTGGCCTACGACGGCGCGGCCGAAGGCGACTTCAGTGCGCGTCGCCGCCATCTCGATGCAATAGCACGAGCGCGGGCGGCGCTGCTTGCCGGGCAAGATGCCCTCGCGAAGGGCCCGTCGGGTGAGCTATTGGCCGAAGATCTCCGCCAGGCGCAGCTCGCGCTATCCGAGGTTACCGGCGAGTTTAGCGCCGACGATCTACTTGGCGAGATCTTCAGCAGTTTCTGTATCGGTAAGTAAGTCGCCCGTGGGGTGCGCGCAAAGGTTGTTAAGATCCCCCTGATGGAGCCTTATCACGCCCTTGTCGCCAGCGGCACTTGCTTAAGCACTTGCGCGCCGGCGCGCCTTTAAATTGCGCAATATCTTAAAGAAGGCGCCATCTCCCTTAACGCCTAGACCTGCGTGCAATATGCCGATCAGCTCGACTTGAGCCTGAGTCGAGCGATTCTTCTGCGCAGTGCGCCGACCTGCCGTTGGTTCCCACACTGCCCATAGCGCAGCTGAATATACATTCGGTTGATGGCCAGCAATTGATCGCGGGCCTGCGGGAAGGACTCGGCCGCGACGGCACAGATCGTATCCGGACCCTGCCACGGTGGCGCGCGGACACCGGCACGCTGGAGTTTGTGTAATAGGGTCTGCCACAGGGCGGGTAGCGGATCCTGAGTCCGCCCGCGCGGCAGTTGCGCAATGATGTACACCAGGGTTATCGCTAGCGCCCCGCCGATTGTCAATGCCAGAGCAAGCCCGAGGCCTTTGACGTCGCGCAGTCCGACCATCTCGAGCAGGCTGCTTTGGCGATCGGCGGTAAAACCGACCACCCAGCGGTGCCATCCCAGATCGACGGCGTCTGCAAGCCATGCCGCATTGCGCCAGAGTGACCCGACCACGCCCAGGTCATCGATGCTGAAGACGACCTGGTCGCTGTTTTGTGATAAAGCTGTGTCGATCGACTGCTCGATCCGCTCGGGGGCTACGGCGGCAGTCGGATCCACCCGCCACCAACCGAGCAACGGCAGCCAGACCTCGGTCCAGGCATGGGCGTCGGACTGGCGCACCACCCAGTGGTCGGCGTGCGGATTCTTTTCGCCGCCCTGATAGCCCAGTACTACTCGGGAAGGGATGCCGGCGACGCGCATTAGTAGCGTAAAGCTCCCGGCATAGTGCTCGCAGAAACCCCGCCGGGTCTCGAACAGAAACTGATCCACCACGTCGCCTCGCAGCTCCCCGGGCGCCAGGGTGTAAACGAAGGGCTGCTCGCGGAAATAGGCCAGCGCCTGCTGCACCACCTGGATTGGCTGCTGCGGATCACTGGTCGAGCGCCAGCCGTCTACCAGCTCGCTGACCCTGGGTGAGACCTGCGCGGGCAACTGCAGGGCCATGTCCCGCTCGCGGTCGCTCAACTGCTGCATGCGAAACGCGGTATCAGAGACTGCACGGTAGGTGTGACGCTGATTGACCCGCTGCGTAGCGACCAAGCTGTAGTTGCTGTTGAGAAGTGTCGCCGCGGGTTTATCGGTCACGATGTCCAGTCCGAACAACCAGTATTCGCCGGTAGGCTCGAGTGTGACCTCATAGTCGATGGGCTGCGAAGCGCCTGGGCCCGGCGGCAGCGGACGCACAGGGTGTCGCCCGGCTGTCCAGCGTTGACCATCGGTGTGCCAGAGTACCGGTCCACGCCAGTAGCGTTCATCGGATTCGGGGGATTCGCCGAAGAAACGCACCCGAAAGGCGGTCTCGTTCGATTGACTGAGCCTGCCAATATCGCCGAGGCTCATTTCATCGCTGATGCCGGTGATCGCGCTGGATGCATTGATGCCCCACAGCGGATCGCTCAGACGCGGGAACAGCAGGAACACCACCAGCGCGAGCGGCAGCGCACCGGCAAGCATCGCCAGGGTATTACGCAGCTGCAAACGTAATTCCAGGTTCACCCGGTTGAGCCCCACCTGGATCGACATCAACGCGATGACCCCGGCGAACAGATAGATCGCCAGCGGCAGCGACTGGTCGTAGAGAAACTGTGTCAATACCAGGAAATAACCCAGGAACACCGCGACCTGGATATCGCGCCGTGCGCGCAGCTCGAGCAGCTTCAGCCCTAACATCACTATCAACAGCGCGGTTCCTGCAAGACGACCGTCGGCCACGCCGGTCGTCGCTACCACCAGCGCCATCGCCGCAATCATCAATAGCATCAGTAACCAACGACGCGGCATCACGTCGGGCTGTCGTTGTGCGATCAGGCGCCACAGCGTGGCGGTGTAGAAGAACACGAGGATCAGCGGGTTGAGGTTTGCGGCATGCGGGGCCACCAGGGCACCGAGCAGCAGCAACAGCGCGGTGAGCAGGCGCGCCGGTATGGGCAGCCTGGCCAGCGCGTCACGCATGATCCGCACCGAACAGCGCAAGATGACGTAGACACTGATGGCGGTGCGCAGGTCCGCTCGCCGGCTGGAACACACCCTCCGGGGTCTTCAGGCCATATCGTCTGCCGCCGGCCTCGGCGTCGATGACGGCGCGTGCCAAGGCCGAGATACGTGACTCAGTATCGGGGCCCGGTGCCTGCTGCCAATCGATCCAGACCGGCGCCGTGGCCTGTCCGCTGAACATTCGGGTATTCAGGCCACGATCGCGTGCGTAGCTTTTCCAGTCTATCTGCGAGGGTTGATCGCCCGGCCGATAGCCTCGCAACCCCATGAAATCGTCGTTGCCACTGCCGAACTCCCCACTCAGCGTGTCTTCACCCTCGCCGCCGGTGGGTGTCCAGGGTTCCCCAGGCCTGGGATAGACCAAGACAGGCCGATCGCATTCGAGGTAGCACCAGGCGCGAAACAGCCCGAGGGGATATTGGGTGCTGATCACCAGCCGGCCGAGCCGTTGCAGACCGCGTGGCATCCCCTCCAAGGTCAGGGTGCGCGAGTGGCGCCCGCTGCCGGCCTGCAGATCCAAGAGAGCGGCTTCACTGTCTTCGAACATCAGCTGAATCGCTGGGCGTTCGCGCTCGTCCATGTCCAGCTCGACGAGAAACTGGCCGGGTTCATCGGCAAACACCGCGGGCGCGCCCTGGCAGACCAGGCGAAGCCCGTGCAGGTTACGCCAGGTGAGATAGATCGCATTGCTGGCCAGAGCGGCCAACAGGAACGTCAATAGATGGGCGGGGTTGTTGCCATAGTTGACTGCGCCTAGCAGCATCAGGAATAACAGGGCGGCAAAGATCAGGCCGTAGCGGGTAGGCAGTATATAGATACGACGACTATTGATCTGCGCGTGACCAGCCGCCGAAGCGTGCTCGACGCGCAGGAAATTTGCCAGCCTCATGTCGAGCCTGCTGCAGACACGCGTTCAGGGAATGGCCACACTTTGGATCAGCTGTTCGATGGGGTCAGTGCCGTCGCCATCCAGCCAGGTCAGACGATGACCGGCGACGCTCGGCAATACCGCTTGCACGTCTTCCGGGACGACTTGCGCGCGGCCGTCGATCATCGTCCAGGCGCGTGCTGCGCGCAGCAGCGCGAGTCCGGCACGCGGTGACAGACCGAGTTCCCAGCGTGGTGAGGCGCGTGTAGCCGCGAGCAGTGCCTGGACGTAGTCAAGCAATGCAGGCGCGACATAGACGCTTTCGACATGCGCCTGCCATGCCTGCAGGGCAGGCGGGTCGATGCGCGCCGACACCTCCTTGAGCATCACACGGCGGTCGCCGCCGGCCAATAGCGAGCGCTCGGCGTCAGCATCCGGATAACCGAGGCTTATGCGCATCAGGAAGCGATCGAGCTGGGATTCAGGCAGCCCGAAAGTACCGATCTGCGTGCGCGGGTTCTGGGTAGCGATCACGAAGAACGGCTCCGGCAACTCGCGTGTCTCGCCATCTGCCGTTACCTGGCGTTCTTCCATGGCTTCGAGCAGGGCACTCTGCGTCTTCGGTGTGGCGCGGTTGATCTCGTCAGCCAGGACCAGCTGGGCGAATACGGGCCCGGGGTGGAAGTGAAAGCAGCCCTCCTCGCGGTCGTAGATCGACACACCGAGAATATCGGCGGGAAGCATGTCCGCAGTGAACTGGATGCGTTGAAATTCCAGGCCCAGCAGGCGCGCCAGCAGATGTGCCAGCGTGGTCTTGCCCACCCCCGGTACGTCCTCGATCAACAGGTGCCCGCCGGCCAGCAGACAGGTCAGAGCAAGGCGCAGGGTGTCCTGCTTGCCGACAATCAGTCTGCCGGCATCCTCCAGGACCTGGCGCAGGATGGCACCATCACCGGGTGCCACGGAGGAATTCAGTGCGCCTTCGTGCATGTGTGGTTTGCTCTCTGCTGATAAACGACAGCTAGCTTAGCGGCTAGCCTACCCGATTCTGCAGTCTAACAACCCCCGGCCGCGTGGTGATCTGATCGGCCGTGTGATCGCGCGCAAGATAGCGACAGTTGCCAGGGTGGGGTGCGATTCAACTACAATTGAGCTCAGATTTTCCGTCGCCAAGTCGACAGGCGCAGTCAGCGCTCATGCCGGCTTGGCCCATCTCGAGGACCCCTGGATGCTCCATGCACAGGTCTACGACGTGATCGTAGTCGGCGGCGGTCATGCCGGTACCGAGGCGGCGCTGTCGGCCGCGCGCATGGGGGTCAAGACGCTCTTGCTTTCGCACAGCATCGAGACGCTGGGTGCGATGAGTTGTAATCCGGCCATCGGCGGCATCGGCAAAGGTCATTTGGTGCGCGAGGTCGATGCGCTGGGTGGCTTGATGGCACGTGCGGCCGACCGTGCCGGAATTCAGTTCCGCACGCTGAATTCTCGAAAGGGCCCGGCGGTGCGTGCGACCCGTGCGCAGGCCGACCGCGCGCTGTACAAGGCGGCGGTGCGCGATGCGCTGCAGAACGAGCCAAACCTCGACCTGTTCCAACAGGCGGTCGACGACTTGATTGTCGAGGGCGAGCGCGTCACAGGTGTGGTTACCCAGATGGGTCTGCGCTTTCGCGCCAGTACCGTTGTTCTGACCGTCGGCACCTTTCTCGGCGGACGCATCCATATTGGTCTGGAAAATTACCAGGGAGGGCGCGCCGGTGATCCGCCGAGCAATGCGCTGTCCCGCCGGCTGCGCGAGCTACCGTTCGCTGTCGAGCGTCTGAAGACCGGGACGCCACCACGTGTCGACAGCCGCACCATCGATTACGCACGGCTCGAGGTGCAACCGGGCGATGATCCGGAGCCGGTGTTTTCCTTCATGGGCTGCCGAGCCGAACATCCCCGCCAGGTGCCCTGTCACATTGCCCGTACCAATGCGTGTACGCACGATGTGATTCGCGGCGGCATGTCGCGCTCGCCGATGTATACCGGTGTGATCGAGGGCGTAGGTCCTAGGTATTGCCCGTCGATCGAAGACAAAGTGGTGCGCTTTGCGAACAGGGATTCGCACCAGATCTTTATTGAACCCGAGGGTCTTACAAGTCTCGAGGTCTATCCTAATGGCATCTCCACATCGCTGCCGTTTGACGTGCAGTGGGAGTTGGTGCGCTCGATGCGTGGTTTTGAGGATGCGCGCATCACCAGGCCGGGCTATGCCATCGAGTATGACTTCTTCGACCCCCGCGACCTTAGGCCCTCGCTGGAGACGAAGTTCATTCAGGGCCTGTTTTTTGCCGGGCAGATCAATGGCACCACCGGCTACGAAGAGGCCGCCGCGCAGGGCCTGCTGGCCGGTTTGAATGCGGCGCGCCAGGTACAGCAGCGCGACAGCTGGTCGCCGCGTCGCGACGAGGCCTATCTCGGCGTACTGGTCGATGATCTCACCACCTGCGGCACCACCGAGCCGTATCGCATGTTCACTTCACGCGCCGAGTTCCGACTGATGCTGCGCGAGGACAATGCCGATCTGCGTCTCACCGAAACGGGGCGCGCCATGGGGCTGATAGACGACGCTCGCTGGGCGTTTTTCGAGCGTAAACGCGAGGCCATCGAACGCGAGCAGCAACGCTTGCGTGATCGTTGGGTGCGCCCGGATGATCTGATGCCCGCAGGCGCTTCGGCGCTGGGTGGCGACCCATTGCGCAGGCCGTCACGGGCCCTGGATCTGCTGAACCGGCCGGGCGCTGATTACCCCAAGGTCTGTGCGATCTCGAGTGTCGGATCGGCCGATATCGACGGCGATCTGCGCGATCAGGTCGCTGAGCAGGTCGAGATCCAGGCCAAGTACTCGGGATACATCGAGCGCCAGCGTGATGAAGTGGAACGGACGCGCCGGGCCGAGGCGATCCGCCTGCCGATCACGCTGGATTATGCGCGCGTGAAAGGGTTGTCGGCGGAGGTCAGTGAGAAGCTGTCACGCCACCGGCCTGAGACCATTGGCCAGGCCGGCCGCATCCCGGGGGTCACGCCGGCGGCGGTGTCGCTGTTGATGATCCATCTTAAGAAGCGATCCGCATAGGATGATGTACCGCAACGCAGAGCGGCGGATGCGGTGCGTTACGGCTTGGGCCCGACTCACCCTGCGTCCAATGCGGGAGCAGGCCGTGCACCGAGTATCGCCATGAGCACACCGCGAGGTCGCTATTGTTTCGAGCAGTTGCATATCGATGTAGCGCGCAATACTACGGATGATTTCAATCCCTTTCACGATCCCGCACGTTGGCAGGCCATTCGGAACAATCCCTTCGGCTCGACCATCGTGCTGGGTTTTCAGACAGAATTCCTGATCTCGGACCTGATCGAGCGTCGTCATCGCGCCGGTACGGGTGTGTCAACGGCCGCGGATTACGGGTTGAATTTCAGCAATTACGAATTTCGTTTCGTCGGCGCACTGAGACCGGGAGAACCTTTTGATATCGCGCTGCGCAACACCGTCGACAAAACCGCCTCAAACGGCGGCCTCTCGACCCGCGCGGTGTTGCGCAAGGGCGACAATACCCCGGTTCTGATGGGCACCCAGAGCGAGAGTGCAGCGCCTCGCTTCCTCGCCGACGCCAATCTCTCGAATCTGCCGTATCTCGCGGAGCTCCCGGATCGGACGACGATTGTCGACGGACGGTTCTTCCTCAAGCGCAAGTTTCTCACCACCAGCAACGGCAAGAACTTTGTATTGGCCGGATTGGGCGCGCAGCAGGATTATTTCGACGAACTCGCAGATTACGTCTCTTTCCCGCCGCTGTTCACAGCGGCACTGTCGTCCTGCGGTCTGCTCGAAAAGGCCTGGCAGCGGGGCTATGATTTTCAGGCAGAACCGGTGGTCTATACCAGCCATCAGATCTCGGTGAATCGCCGCCTGCAGTCGACGCTGCGCAGCAATGAGCGTCTGCATCTGCTGGTCGAAGGCCCGATCGAAGACACCGCAACGCAGCGTACCGCCGCGAATCCATCCGCCCAGCGCTATCGCGTGTTCGGTGTCATTCGCAACAACGTCATCCTGTTCAGAGCCCTGTTCCAGCTGGCCAGGTTGCATCCAGTCTAGCAAGCCTGTCGGACTTAACGCTGTTTGGCTGCAAATCCCTGGACAGCGATCAACTGCGCTCATCCTCTTCGTCAAATAGTCGGGCTATTCTCCTCAGACGGTAACCTGATTTGATTCGCTCCCAGTGATTTCGCCGCAAACGGTCAAGTCCGGCAGGCTGCTAAAGGCGCTGCGCCTGCTTACACGCAGGCCGGGCCAGGCATCGGACCAACCACCGGTTCAAATCAGGATAGTCTCTGAGCGGGACGCGTGCGGGTTTGCACCAGGCGAACACTGCGGCGACATTCAAATCCGCCACCGTGAAGCGCTCTCCGATCAGGTAGTCGCGACCCTGCAGCGCGCGATCGAGCACGCCAAAGGGAGCCTGCAAGACGCCAAGATTTCGACTTACTCTCGCCGGGTCGCGTTTCTCCTCGGGCAGCACCCGATTGTGCATCAGTAGGGTCAGCAGCGGGCGTTCGACCTCGGTCATTACCCAAAACGACCACTGCCAGGTCAGCGCTTCACCGGCGATCTCATCTGGCCACAGACCCTCTTCAGCCCCATAGTTGCGCGCCAGATAGAGGTCGATCGCCATGGATTCCCACAGCATCAGTTCGCCGTCTACCAGCGTCGGCACTCGGCCATTGGGGTTCAGCACACGAAACCCCGGATCATTCAGGTCATCACCGCGATAGTCGAGCTTAATGTGTTCGTATTCCACGCCCAATTCCTCGAGCAGCCAAAGTGGCCGAAAGGCGCGCGACTGGGTAATGCCGTAGATCCTGATCATGGTTGCCGCTTCCGCTTACCGGGCTGCGATCTTACACTGATCGCATGACCCAATCCGGCGAGCAAGCTGCCGATTGGCAGCGCCAACTGGCGAGCGGCCTGGACGCCATGCGGGTTGTGCTCGATAGGGCTCAACAGGTTGCCCTGGTGGGCTATCTGCAGCGACTCACGAAATGGAACCGCAGCTACAATCTCACCGCGGTGCGAGATCCCAAGGCAGTGGTCTCACGCCATGTGCTCGACAGTCTGTCCATCCTCCCCTGGGTTGACAGTGGTCCGGTGCTGGATGTCGGCACCGGTGCCGGCCTGCCGGGCATCCCACTGGCGATCGCCCGTCCGGCGGTGGATTTTTGCCTGCTCGACAGCAGCGGCAAGAAGACACGTTTTCTGCGACAGGCGGTCAGTGAACTGGGTCTTTCGAATATCGAGATAATCCATGGCCGCGTCGAGCAGCTGGACCGACGGCAACACTACGCACTGGTTACCTCGCGTGCCTTCGCTGCACTGGCCGATATGCTGAAGGCATCGGCGCCACTGCTGACCGAGAGCGGGCGCTGCCTGGCGATGAAAGGCGCCTTGCCGAGCGACGAGATCGCCAGGTTGCCGCTCGGTTGGTGTGCCGAATTGGTGCCGCTCGAGGTGCCGGGCGAGAGGGCGCGGCGCCATCTGGTGATTGTGCAGCGGGATCACCATCAGGACGGGGAGGCATGAACGCGGGGTAACTCTCCCGATCCGGCCTCTCGTTGGCGGGCGTTTGGGGTCTGCCAGGGTATCTTTTTTTGACCGCCTGGTTATGATGATCGACCCGGCCGTCGGATTCGGCAGGAGGATGGGATCCAGGCTGACGACCATGGGACGAATAATCGCGATTGCCAATCAAAAAGGTGGCGTGGGCAAGACCACCACGGCCGTTAATACCGCGGCCGCACTGGCGGCCATGCGGCGACGCGTACTGTTGATTGACCTTGATCCACAGGGCAATGCGACCACCGGCAGCGGTATCGACAAGCAGGATATCGAGCGAACTACGCTGGAGGCCCTGATGGGCGAGGTTGCGCTTGCCGATTGCATCCAGACCGCCGGCGCCCCGGGTTACGATGTGCTGCCGTCGAACAGCGACCTCACCGCGGCCGAGGTTCGTCTGCTCGAGGCCCCACTGCGCGAACGACGCCTTGCATTGGCGCTCGAACCCGTGGTCGACGCCTACGAATACATCCTGATCGACTGCCCGCCGTCACTCAACATGCTCACGCTCAATGCATTGGTGGCAGCAGACAGCGTACTGGTGCCGCTGCAGACCGAATACTACGCATTGGAAGGGCTATCGTCCCTGCTGGCGACCGTGCAGCAGATTAAGGACCATCGCAATCCCCGGCTGGAGATGGAGGGTATTGTTCGCACCATGCACGATCCGCGGAACAACCTGGACAACCAGGTCTCTGCGCAGTTGATACAACACTTTGGCGACAAGGTCTTCCGCACCATGATCCCACGTAACGTGCGCGTGGCCGAGGCGCCGAGCCATGGTCTCCCGGTCCTGCTGTATGATCAAAGCTCACGCGGCGCAATCAGCTACATGGCGCTGGCCAGTGAAATGACGCGTCGCCATATCCCGCAGAATACGAGCGCACCCGCCTGACCATGGTTAAGAAACGAGGCCTCGGCCGTGGACTGGATGCGCTGCTCGGCGCCTCCCAGACCGCCGCCCAAGAAGTCGATACCGAGCACCCGGCTGACGCCGGCACCGGCCACGCCCATCGCCTGCCTGTCGACATCATCAGGCGCGGGCGCTATCAGCCGAGACGCAGTTTCGACGAGGACAGGCTGCGTGAACTGGCCGACTCGATCACCGCACAGGGCATGGTACAGCCGATAGTTGTGCGCCCGGTCGGTGACCGGCAGTACGAGATTATCGCCGGAGAACGGCGCTGGCGAGCTGCCCAGATCGCCGGCCTGGCCGATGTGCCCGTGGTAATCTACGAAGTTGACGACCAGTCTGCCATAGCCATGGCGCTGATCGAGAATATTCAGCGCGACGATCTCAATCCGCTGGAGGAGGCTGGTGCCCTGCATCGGCTGCTGAACGAATTCGAGCTGACCCATCAGCAGGTCGCGCAGGCGGTCGGCAAGTCGCGCACCACGGTCACCAATCTAATCCGCCTGCTCGATCTGAATCCCGAGGTCAAGGAGATGGTTGAGCGCGGTGAAATGGAGATGGGGCATGCAAGGGCCTTGCTCGCGCTGCAGGGCACAGCGCAGACAGCGGCGGCGACCAAGGTGGCTACCAAGGGGCTGTCGGTGCGCGAGACCGAGGCCTTGGTGCGGCGGCTGTCTCAGTCCCCCAAACCATCCGCTGGGCGGGTCGAGGAAGACCCCGATGTACGGCGCCTGCTGTCCGATCTGACCGATCGCCTCGGTGCCAAGGTCTCCCTGCAGCAGGGTACGGGTAGCACCGGGCGGCTGGTGATCAGCTACAACAACCTGGAGGAGCTCGAGGGGATACTCGATCATATACGCTGAGTGGTCGGCCAAAGATTTTGCCTGGGGTTACCCTTGAGTTTTTCAATTAGACGATCGTTTGACCTTATTCAGCCTAATTCTTATACTTCGCGCGCTCTAGACGGCTCGATCTACGCCGCGGGCATGCAGCCGATAAAAAACATTGATGCTCATCGGGCCAAGCGGATCCTGATCGCGCAGGTGGTTGCCACCCTGGTCGTTACGCTGCTCGGACTGCCGTTCGGTCTACGGCCGGCCATGTTCGCGCTGATCGGTGGGGCGACGGCCACGATTGCCAATGGCCTGTTTGCCTACTGGGTGTTTGGGGGCTATCGCGCAGACGAGCCGGGACGCTTGCTGATGCAGATATACGGTGCTGAGGTCTTGAAACTGACGCTCATCGCCGCGGCATTCCTGGGCGCGATCATCTGGCTCCAGCCGGTGAGCCCACTGGCCCTGTTTGGGGGCTTTTTGGTGGTACAGATTTTTCCTCCGTTGCTGGCGAATCGCATCGCTGGCTGAACGCAACAGAGAACAGAAGATGGCTGGCTCCGAAACGCAGACCTCCGCTGAATACATCAAGCACCACCTGACCAATCTGACCTTTGGCAACCATCCGGAACATGGTTGGGGTGTCGCTCACAGCTCTGCGGAGGCCGCTGAGATGGGCTTCTGGGCGATCCATCTGGATACGATGTTTTTCTCCATACTGCTCGGTGGCCTGTTTCTGTATTTTTTTCACAAGGTCGGCAAGGCCGCGACCTCCGGCGTACCCGATACCGCGCAGAACATGGTCGAGGCAATCGTCGGATTTGTTCAGGACAATGTGCACAACACGGCGTGTGAGCGAAATCCGCTGGTAGCGCCATTGGCGCTGACGATTTTCGTCTGGGTGTTCCTAATGAACCTGATGGATCTAATCCCAATAGACCTCGTGCCCTGGCTCGCCTCGCTGATTGGCATCCACTTCCTGAAGATTGTGCCCACCACCGATCCGAATGCGACCTTCGGCATGTCGTTGATGATTTTCGGATTGATCATTTATTACAGCATCAAGGTGAAGGGCGTCGGCGGCTTTGCCGGCGAACTGACGCTCCACCCATTTGGAAAATGGGGCATGCCAGCCAACCTCCTGCTGGAGGGCATCAACCTGGTCGCAAAGCCGATCTCACTGTCGCTGCGGCTGTTCGGCAATCTGTATGCCGGCGAGATGATCTTCATCCTGATCGCCTTGATGTACGGGGGGGGGATGGTGCTTGGCATATCCGGCGGCGTGCTGCAGTTTGTTTGGGCGGTGTTTCATGTCCTGATCATCACGCTGCAGGCGTTCATCTTTATGGTGCTCACCATCGTATATTTGGATATGGCGCATCAGGAAAGCCACTAGTTTTGTTACGCTCTAGAACTTACCAAAACGGGAGTAAATCATGGAACTCGCTAATGCCATTCTGTACATCGCCGCTGGCTTGATGCTGGGCCTGGGTGCGCTGGGCGCGGCGGTTGGTATCGGTGTATTGGGTGGGCGCTTTCTCGAAGGCGCGGCTCGCCAGCCGGAACTCATCCCTATGCTGCGCACGCAGTTCTTCATCGTCATGGGACTGACCGACGCGCTGCCGGTCATCTCCATTGCAATGGGTCTGTACCTGATGTTCGCTGTTTGATGTCATATCGGTCGCAGACCGTGTACCTCCCTCTCGTTGCTTAAAGAGGCGCACAGATGAATATCAACGTGACTATTTTTGGGCAGATGCTGTCCTTCGCGGTGTTCGTTTGGTTCACCATGAAGTTCATTTGGCCACCGATCGTCAAGGCCTTGGAAGAGCGTAAGACCAAGATTGCAGAAGGCCTGGCCGCCGCGGAGCGTGGTCAGCATGAGCAAGAACTGGCGGAAAAGCGCGCTAAAGAGTCGCTGCACGAGGCGAAACGCCAGGCGGCCGAGATAAAGCACAATGCCGAGAAGCAGGCCGCACTGATTGTCGAAGAGGCCCGCGATAAGGCGAAAGAAGAAGGCCATCGGCAAATGCTTGTTGCTCAGGCCGAGATCGAGCAGGAGACGAATAAGGCACGCGAGGTCTTGCGCGCCAAAGTGGGGGAGCTGGCGGTACTGGGCGCAGAAAAAATCCTGCGCAAAGAAATCGACGCCAATGCGCACCGCGACATCGTCGAATCGGTTGCCAGGCAGATCTAGGGCGGACGAATGGCAGGAGACGCTAAAACCATTGCGCGACCCTACGCCGAGGCCATCTTCGCGCGCGCCGTAGAAAGCGACACCCTGGATGTATGGTCCGACACGCTGGGCTTATTGACTGCGGCCGTGGCAGACCCGGCATTGTCAGGACTCATCGCCAGCCCCAAGCTGGACCAGGCACAGATGACGGAGCTGATGCTAGACATCGGCGGCGGGCGCCTCAGCGACGAGGGCCAAAACCTGGTGCGTATTCTCGTCGCGAACCGGCGCATGTCTGTGATGCCGGAGATCACCCAATTGTTCGAAGAGCGCAAGGCAGAGCACGACGGCACCTTGACGGTACAGATCGCCTCCGCGTTTGCGCTCGATGCGGCAGAGGAGCACGCGCTATCCGAGGCGCTCAAGCGCAAACTCGGCCGTGAGATCCGCATTGCCAGCGAGCAAGATCCGGAGTTGATCGGCGGCTTCCGCCTGCGCGCTGGCGACATGGTCATCGACGGCTCGGTCGCCGGACAGCTCGGCCAGCTGGCCAACGAATTAGGAATCTAATCGGGAAAGCAATCATGCAACTGAACCCCTCCGAGATCAGCGAGCTGATCAAGAGCAAGATCGAGAAGTTCGATCTGACCACAGAGGCCCACAACGAGGGAACTGTGGTCTCCGTCACTGACGGTATTGTCCGGATCCATGGCCTGGCCGACGCGGTCTCTTACGAGATGCTGGAATTTCCCGGCAATACCTACGGTCTGGCGCTCAACCTGGAGCGCGATTCTGTCGGCGCTGTCGTGCTGGGTGATTACAAGCACATCACCGAGGGTGATTCGGTGAAATGCACCGGGCGCGTGCTCCAGGTGCCGATTGGCCCGGAGTTGCTGGGCCGCGTGGTGGACGCGCTGGGTAACCCGATGGACGGCAAGGGTCCGATCAACGCCAAGGCAACGGCGCCAATCGAAGAAATCGCCCCAGGCGTCATCGAGCGCAAATCGGTCGACCAGCCGGTGCAGACGGGCATCAAGGCCATTGATTCTATGGTCCCGATCGGGCGCGGCCAGCGTGAGCTCATTATCGGTGACCGTCAGACCGGCAAGACGGCCATTGCGATCGACACAATCATCAACCAAAAAGGGACGGGGATTAAGTGCATCTACGTCGCCATTGGCCAGAAGAATTCCTCGATCGCCGTTCTGGTGCGCAAGCTTGAAGAGCATGGCGCCATGGATCACACAATCATCGTGGCCGCTCCGGCTGCAGACGCCGCGGCGATGCAGTATATCGCGCCCTATTCTGGCACGACCATGGGCGAATATTTCCGCGATCGTGGCGAAGACGCACTGATCATCTTCGACGATTTGACCAAGCAGGCCTGGGCCTATCGCCAGGTGTCGCTGCTTTTGCGTCGGCCTCCGGGTCGAGAGGCCTACCCGGGAGACGTCTTCTACCTGCACTCGCGTCTACTCGAGCGTGCGTCGCGTGTTAACGCCGACTATGTCGAAAAGTTCACCAACGGCGAGGTCAAGGGTCAGACCGGCTCCCTGACCGCGTTGCCGATCATCGAGACGCAGGCGGGCGATGTGTCGGCCTTCGTACCGACCAACGTCATCTCGATCACCGACGGTCAGATTTTTCTCGAGTCCGATCTGTTTTCGGCTGGTCTGCGACCGGCCATCAACGCCGGTCTTTCCGTCTCGCGCGTCGGTGGCGCGGCCCAGACCAAGATCATCAAGAAACTCGGCGGTAGTGTAAGGTTGGCACTCGCGCAATACCGCGAGCTGGCGGCTTTCTCTCAGTTTGCCTCCGACCTTGACGAAGCGACCCGCAAGCAACTGGAGCGTGGTCAGCGGGTAACCGAATTGATGAAACAGCCGCAGTACTCGCCGCTGTCGACCAGCGACATGGCGGTCTCACTGTTCTCGGCCAACGAGGGTTATCTCGACGATGTCGAGATCACCAAGATCGTGTCTTTCGAGGGCGCATTGCACGGCTATATGGCCGCGAACCACGCAGAGCTGGTTGCGAAGGTGAATGCCGAGGCGGACTGGAATGACGAGCTCGAGGCTGCTTTCCACGAGGCCCTGAAAGACTTCAAGGCCAATCACAGCTGGTAACGGAAGCCAAAACACAAAGCCCACGGAAAGCCTCGATTATCGAGCGCTTTGTTTCCTCTCTTTGTGTCCCTGGTGATTGAACAAGCGAAATACGAAGGTTAAACATGGCTGGCGCTAAAGAGATCCGTACAAAGATTGCCTCCGTCAAGAGCACGCAAAAGATTACGAGTGCGATGGAGATGGTTGCAGCGGCGAAGATGCGCAAGGCGCAGGACCGCATGGAGCAGACCAGGCCTTATGCGGAAAAGATGCACCACGTCATCGGCCATGTCGCGTTGTCCAATCCGGAGTACAAGCATCCCTTCATGCACGCACGGGAGGTCAAGCGCGTCGGCCTGATCATCGTATCCTCCGATCGCGGCCTCTGCGGTGGCCTGAACAGCAATCTGTTTCGGCATCTGGTCCGTGAGATTCGGGAAATGCGCGATGCGGGTGTCGAGGTCCAGTACTGCACCATCGGCACCAAGGCACTCGGATTCTTCCGTCGCGTCGGCGGCAAGGTGGTCGCACAGGCAACCCACCTGGGTGATGCCCCGCGCATCGATGACCTTGTCGGTACCGTCAAGGCGATGTTGGACGACTACATTGACGGCAACGTCGACGAAATCCGTATCGCCTACAACAAGTTCATCAACACCATGACGCAGCAGCCCACGGTTACGCAGCTGGTGCCGCTGGCACAAGGCGAAGATGCCGACGAACTCTCGCACCATTGGGATTACATCTATGAGCCCGGCGCGAAAGAGGTACTAGAAGGGCTGCTGACCCGCTATATCGAAGCGCTGGTCTACCAATCTGTGGTGGAGAATGGTGCCTGCGAGCAGTCGGCGCGAATGGTTGCGATGAAATCGGCGACCGACAATGCGGGCGACATCATCGATGAGTTGCAGCTTATCTACAACAAGGCTCGACAGGCCGCCATCACCCAGGAGATCTCCGAGATCGTGGGCGGCGCCGCGGCCGTATCGTAATAGCGATGGTGAGGCGAGACAGCGGCGCTTCCGGAAAAATGTTGACTACACGGATTTGATGCTGCTCCGGCAGCCAAGAGGAAAAGCCAATGAGCACGGGTAATGTCGTGGAGATTATCGGCGCCGTCGTGGACGTTCAGTTCCAGCGCGGCGGCATGCCGAACATTTACGATGCGCTGAAAATTGAATCAGCGGACGTCACGCTGGAGGTGCAGCAGCAGCTGGGTGACGGCATCGCGCGATGCATTGCGATGGGATCCACCGACGGTCTGAAGCGCGGTCTGGAGGTCGTCAATACCGGCCTGGCGATATCGGTCCCTGTCGGCCAGGCAACCCTGGGGCGCATCATGGATGTGCTCGGCAATCCGGTCGACGAGGCCGGCCCAATCGCCACCGAAGAGCGCATGCCTATCCACCGCGAAGCGCCCAGGCTTGAAGACCAGGCGACCACGACCGAGATCCTCGAGACCGGCATCAAGGTCATCGACCTGATCATGCCGATCGCCAAGGGCGGGAAGATCGGCCTCTTCGGCGGTGCCGGTGTCGGCAAGACCGTAACCCTGATGGAGCTGATCCGCAATATCGCCGTTGCGCACTCCGGCTTCTCCGTATTCGCGGGTGTCGGTGAGCGTACCCGCGAGGGAAACGACTTCTATCACGAGATGACGGAGGGTGGCGTTATAGACAAGGTGGCCCTGGTCTATGGCCAGATGAACGAGCCGCCCGGCAACCGTCTGCGCGTAGCCCTGACCGGTCTGACCATGGCCGAGTATTTCCGTGACGAAGGCCGCGATGTCCTGATGTTTGTCGACAACATCTATCGTTACACCCTGGCGGGTACCGAGGTGTCGGCACTCCTGGGTCGTATGCCCTCGGCGGTAGGCTATCAGCCCACCCTGGCCGAAGAGATGGGTGTCTTGCAGGAGCGCATCACCTCGACCAAGACTGGCTCGATCACCTCCTTCCAGGCCGTTTATGTCCCCGCAGATGACCTGACCGACCCGTCGCCGGCCACCACCTTCGCTCACCTCGACGCCACCCTGGTATTGTCGCGCCAGGTGGCGGAACTGGGCATCTATCCGGCGGTGGACCCGCTCGATTCGACCTCGCGTATTCTCGATCCGCACGTGGTCGGTACCGAGCATTACGAGGTTGCGCGCGGCGTTCAGGGCGTATTGCAGCGCTACAAGGAGCTCAAGGACATCATCGCCATCCTGGGCATGGACGAGCTGTCCGAAGATGACAAGCTGATTGTGGCCCGGGCGCGCAAGATCCAGCGCTTCCTGTCTCAGCCGTTCTTTGTCGCCGAGGTATTCACAGGTTCCCCAGGCAAGTACGTTACCCTGAAAGAGACCATCGCTGATTTTAAGGCGATCCTCGCGGGTGAGTATGATCACCTGCCGGAGCAGGCGTTTTATATGTGCGGCAATGTCGAAGAAGCGGCCGCCAGGGCAGAGAAGGCCTGAGTCTGCCGCCTAGACTTAGTATCGGAGAAAGCCGATGGCAATGACCATCCATGTCGACATCGTCAGCGCAGAAGGACACCTTTTCTCCGGTCAGGGTGAGATGGTCTATGCACCGGCGGTCATGGGCGAGATCGGTATTGCACCGCGTCACGCCCCGTTGGTTACGCCGCTGAAACCTGGCGAACTCCGGGTGGATCCGGGTGGGGGTAAGGAGCAACAGCACTTTTATGTGTCCGGCGGTATGATCGAGGTGCAGCCGTTCAAGGTCACCGTGCTGGCGGACACGGGTATTCGTGCCGCCGACCTCGATGAGGCCGCTGCGCAAGACGCAAAGCGGCGCGCCGAGGACGCACTGTCCAACAATGCCGCCGACATCGATCTGGCCAAGGCACAGGTGGAATTGGCCGAGGCGGTGGCGCAGCTGCGCGCGATCGAGCGTCTGCGCCAGACACGGTAGTCGCAGCCGCGCGGTGCTAAACTGGACGGCCCTGACGGTGGTGACCTCAGGGCCGTTTCCTATTCAGCAGTCGCCCACCAGGCCCGCACGGTGGGCGAGGGCCGCGGTGGTCCTGTCATTTGGTGAAGGCAGATGCAGTATGAGCGATGAATCCATTCAACCCGGCAAATATGTAGGGCTTACCTACACCATCGTCGATCAGGCCGGTCAGGTCGTCGAGCAGCACGATCTGACCCTGGGTTTCGTCTATGGCGGTGACACCGAGCTAATCGGCGATATGGACAAGGCGGTCGCCGGCAAGCGCGTGGGCGATCAGGTCGAGGTAAAGGTGTCCGCCGCGCAGGGCTTCGGCGACTATGACCCCAGCCTCACCTTTACCGACGTGATCGAGAACGTACCGCCGCAGTTTCGCGAGATTGGTGCGGAGGTGCAGATGAAGAACGACCAGGGAGAGGCCAAGGTCTTCTATGTCTCGCGAATAGAGGATGGCAAGGTCACCGTTGACGGCAATCACCCCCTGGCCGGCAAGGAACTGATTGTGCGCGTCACCATCACCGAGGTGCGCGACGCCCAGCCGGGCGAAGAGCAGACCTCGGGTATCCATGCGGTACAGATGCAGGGGCCGACCAGTATCAATTAGACCGTCGTACGGTAGTCTGTTCGGCACTTGTTTGTTTCACTGAGATTGTTCGCGGCGAGGCATCAGTAGCCCAGCCCCGGGGCTTGAGCGGAAGCTGGGAAGGAGGTCGCTGGTATGAAACTCGGTGTCGTGATACTTGCGGCCGGTCAGGGCAAGCGGATGCGCTCCAGTCTGCCCAAGGTGCTGCATCGCCTGGCGGACCAGCCGCTGCTGGGTCATGTGATTGATTGTGCGCGGGCGCTGTCACCGCAGGAGATCGTCGTCGTCCACGGCCATGGCGGTGGGCAGGTGCTTGACGCGTTCGCCGGGCAGTCCGACCTGCGGTGGGCCGAGCAGGCAGAGCAGTTGGGCACCGGGCACGCGCTGCAGCAGGCCCTGCCCGCACTGCATAGCGCCGATCAGGTGCTGGTGCTATACGGTGACGTGCCGTTGATCCTTCCGGACACGCTGCGCCAGCTCGTCGAGGCGACTGCGCACGGTTTTGGTCTGTTGACGGTCACCCTGGACGACCCCAGCGGTTATGGCCGCATCGTGCGCAACGACGGCGGTCGTGTGCAGCGCATCGTCGAACAAAGGGATGCCGACCCGGAGGAGCTGACTGTCCGAGAGGTCAATACCGGCATCATGTGCCTCCCGCGCATCGAACTCGAACGCTGGCTGTCCGGCCTGTCCAATCGCAATGCGCAGGGCGAATATTATTTGACCGATGTGCTTGCGATGGCGGTCGCCGAAGGCTTTGACATCCAGGTATGCCAGCCGGCCTCGGCGCTGGAGGCCGAGGGCGTCAATGATCGCGTCCAGCTCGCCGCACTGGAACGTGCCCATCAGCGCCGCCTCGCCGAACGGCTGATGCTCGACGGTGTTACGCTACGCGACCCCATGCGCATCGATATCCGCGGCCGGGTCACGCACGGATACGACGTCGAGATCGACGTCAATGTGGTACTCGAGGGCGACGTCCAACTCGGCCACGGCGTACGGATCGGTGCGAATTGCGTGCTGCGCAACGTCAGCATCGGCGACAACGTCGAAATACACGAACACTGTGTCCTCGAACAGGCACAGGTCGGCCCCGGCAGCAAGATCGGCCCATTCGCGCGTCTTCGCCCGGGTGCCCAGCTAGCCGGTGATGCGCACATCGGCAACTTTGTCGAGATCAAGAAATCGCAGATCGGGCGAGGTTCGAAGGTGAATCATCTGAGCTACATCGGCGACACCGATATCGGCGAAGGGGTCAACATCGGTGCGGGCACCATCACCTGCAATTACGATGGCGCGAACAAACACAAGACCGTGATCGCCGACAATGCCTTCATCGGTTCCAATACAGCGCTGGTCGCGCCGCTAACGGTCGGCCCAAATGCCACGATCGGCGCCGGTTCGGTGATCAGTCGCGATGCGCCGCAGGACAAACTGACGTTGACGCGCGCCAAACAGCTAAGCCTGAACTGGAAACGGCCGACAAAGGAGAAGTGACCCGGACGTAGCGGGTCGTTAGAAAATCCGACGACTGGCAAGGTTTCACGCAGGAGACATCCCGCCATGTGCGGCATCGTAGGAGCCATCACCGAGCGCAATGTCGTCCCGACCCTGATGGAGGGATTGCGACGCCTCGAATACCGCGGATATGACTCGGCCGGTATCGCCGTGCGCAGTAAGAATGCCCGATTGCAGCGCATCCGCTCGGTGGGCAAGGTCACCGAGCTGCAGCAGCTGCTTGGACAGAGTCAGGTCGAGGGGACACTGGGCATTGCGCACACCCGATGGGCTACCCATGGGATGCCGGCCGAGCGCAACGCCCACCCGCACATGAGCGGCGAACAGGTGGCGATCGTGCACAACGGCATTATCGAAAACCACGCCGAACTGCGTGCCGACCTACAGACCGCGGGGTTCGATTTTCATTCTGATACAGATACAGAAGTAATCGCTCACTTACTTGCTGGGGAGCTACAGAAAGGTCAGACAACGTACGGTGCCACACGCAGCGCGATTCGTCGCCTGGTCGGGGCCTACGCATTGGCAGTGATCAATCCCGACGATCCCGACCGTATGGTGGTGAGCCGCGCCGGCAGCCCGCTGGTGATCGGCATCGGGGAGGGTGAGAACTTCATCGCCTCGGATGTCTTCGCGCTGCTGCCCGTCACCCAGCGGTTCATGTTCCTCGAGGAGGGCGATATTGCCGAGATCCGTCGCGACGGCATCAGCGTATTCGACGCCGACGGGATTCCGGTCGAGCGCGAGGTTCGCACCAGCCAGCTGTCGGCGGCGAACGCCGAAAAGGGCCCCTACCGTCACTATATGCTCAAGGAGATCTTTGAGCAGCCGGCGGTGATCGCCGAGACCCTCGAGGGGCGGATCCACAAGGGCCGGTTACTCGAAGCCAGCTTCGGTCACGTCGCCAAGGCGCTGTTCGACCGCGCCCGTGCGGTGCAGATCGTCGCCTGCGGCACCAGTTACCACGCCGGCATGGTGGCCCGATACTGGCTGGAGGAGGCGGGCATTCCCTGTCAGATCGAGGTCGCCAGCGAGTTCCGCTATCGCAAGACTGTGGTCCCGCCCGACACGCTGTTCGTCACCATCTCCCAGTCGGGCGAGACGGCGGATACGCTGGCGGCGCTGCGCGCGGCGAAAAAGGCCGGCTATATCGGCAGCCTGGTGGTGTGCAACGTGGCGGAGAGTTCGCTGGTGCGGGAGTCCGATGTCGCGCTGATGACCCGCGCCGGCCCTGAGATCGGCGTTGCCTCCACGAAGGCCTTCACCACGCAGCTGGTCGCGCTGCGCCTGATGACGCTGGCGCTGGCCAGGCGTTGCGGGCTCGATGCAGAACAGGAACGCGACTGGGTAGAGGAACTGCAGGCGCTGCCGCGTCAGGTCGAAGTGGTGCTTCAGCTCAGCGATGAGATCGCGGAGATGGCGAAGTCTTTCTCGGAGATGCAAAACGCACTCTTCCTCGGCCGCGGCACCTTTTATCCGATTGCGCTGGAGGGGGCGCTGAAGCTCAAAGAGATCTCCTATATCCACGCTGAGGCCTATCCGGCCGGCGAACTCAAGCACGGCCCTCTGGCGTTGGTCGACGAGCGTATGCCGGTCGTCTGCGCCTTGCCTGACGATCCCCTGCTGGGAAAAGTCCTGTCCAACCTGCAGGAAGTACGCGCCCGCGGCGGCGAGCTCTTCCTGTTCAGTGACCAGAAGGTTCAGATACCGCTCGATCGCTATCAGAATCTGACGCTCGACGACATCTGCCCGGGAACGGCACCGATCGTCTATACGATTCCGTTGCAGTTACTCGCTTACCACGTCGCCGTGCTCAAGGGTACCGACGTCGACCAGCCGCGCAACCTGGCCAAGTCGGTGACCGTGGAGTGAAACACTCTGACCAGCATTTTCCAGCCACACAGTGTTAAGTCCGACAGGCTGCTAGGATCATGCGGACGAATGGAACTGATAACAGACATCAGCCTGTGGGAACTGGTCAAGCATCTCAAGCAATGGCTAGTCAATCTTAGAAACGCTGGCCACGCCCGAAAAACTGAGTCAATTGGTGCGTTGCGGGCAGTCATCGTTGCAGCTCGCCAAACCAGCGCCTATGTGCGGCGTCTGAACGATATTGGGCAGCAAGATCATGCGGAGGAAGCAGACTTGTCCGCAATGTGGACGGAGCTCAGCTTCAAGCTTGCTGATCTCAAGTTATCGAAGCTCGCCAAACGCTGCGACATCAAAGGCAGATATTGGGCAAATCCTGCACAGTTTGATGCCGAGTTCCTGGAGAAAGCCGATATAGGCCTGGAGAGAATGGAGAAATTGGCGCGGCAGATGGTGGCAGAAATTGAGCGCTAACGCTCGCTGCGGACTGGGCGCCGCTTAGCTCTGCGTGCGAGTGATGGCATCGAGTGAGCGTACCGCGTGTTGGTATGCCTTGAGCGAACTCAGGGTTCGAGCCCGCGCGAAAGCGCGGTCTGTGCCGACACAACTCTTGGCCCTGCTCGGCCGGTCTACTGTCTTGATCGCCGTCGGTATAGTCATCGCCCTTCTGGGCATGGCCTACCCTGTCGGTCATGTCGGATAACAAGGCCATCCTGGTGGTCAGGTTGAGCGCCATCGGCGACATCGTCATGGCCTCACCGCTGATTCAGGCATTGCGCCGGCGCTACCCGGGGTCGCACATCGCGTGGCTGGTGCAGCCTGAATCTGCACCGCTGCTGAGCGATCACCCGGCACTGGACGAGGTCATCGTATGGCCGCGGTCTCAGTGGCGTGCATTGTGGCGGCAGAAGCGCCCGTTTGCACTGTTGCGGGAGATCAGGGCACTGCGTGCCGACCTGCGCCAACGCGACTTCTCGCTGGCGATCGATCTACAGGGGCTGCTGAAGAGCGGGCTTCTGGCACGGCTGAGCGGGGCCGAAAGGCGCATCGGTCTGGGGTCCCGAGAGGGCAGCCGGTGGCTGATGACCGAGGTTCTGCCGCGCGGCGGTGAGGCGGGCCTCATCGGTTCGGAGTACCGGTATCTCGCCGAGCGCATGCGGCTGCCCGTGGATGACTTCCGCATGCACATCGGCATCGGCGAGGCGAACCAGGCCCAGGTCCGGCGGCTGCAGCTGAGGCTACCTGCCGGCGCAGCCTATGCGGTGCTGTGCCCGTTCACCACGCGTCCACAGAAGCATTGGTTCGTCGCGCATTGGCGCGCATTGATTCCCCAGCTCAGCGACGAGCTGGGGATGGCGGTGATGATGCTCGGCGGTCCCGATGATGTCGAGGCCGCGCGGGCTATCGCGGCGGGCACCGAGGTCATCGATCTGGTCGGCAAGACCGGCCTGCAGACCGCAGCGGGCCTGATCCGCGACAGCCGCCTGCTGGTCGGGGTGGATACCGGTCTGACGCACATGGGCATCGCCTTCGACCGACCGACCATCTGCCTGTTCGGTTCCACCCGGCCCTACCTGCGCAGCGATTCCTCCAGGACTCGGGTGATCTACCATGCACTCGCGTGTTCACCCTGCCGGCGCAGGCCGACCTGCGGCGGCGCCTTCACCTGCCTGCGCGAGATCACACCCGAGGAGGTGATGCGCGAGGTGCGGTCCCTGTTGGACGACCCGTCGGGCGAGACCAGGTGAAGGTCCTGCATGTCGAGGCCGGCCGGCATCTGTATGGCGGCGCCCAGCAGGTGCTCTACCTGCTCGAGGGCCTGCAGCGCCTCGGTATCGAGAATGTCCTCGTATGTCCGACAGGCAGCGAGCTGGCCGAACGGGCGGGGCCTTTTGGGGAGGTCGTTGTGTTGCCGATGCGAGGCGATGTCGATCTGGGTCTGATCGGTCGCCTGCGCAGGCTCATTCGGGCCCATCGCCCGGACATCGTCCACCTGCACAGCCGGCGCGGTGCCGACGTCCTGGGCGGTGTTGCATCACGGCTTGCCGGTGTGCCCTGTGTGCTGTCACGCCGCGTCGATAACCCTGAGTCGCGTCTCTGGGTCGGTCTCAAGTACCGCCTGTACGCCCACGTCATTGCTATCTCCGAGGGTATCCGTGACGTTCTGCTGGGTGAGGGACTGGCGGCCCAGCGCGTGACCTGCGTGCGCAGCGCGGTCGACCCGCAAGACTGGCGGCAGGGCTGCGACCGCGATGCCTTCCTGCGTGAGTTCGGGCTGCCGGACGATGCGCCGGTCGCCGGCATGATCGCCCAATTCATCCCGCGCAAGGGACATCGCCATCTGCTCGCGGCATTGCCGATGGTGCTCGAGCGACATCCTGGTCTGCAGGTGTTGCTGTTTGGCCAGGGACCGCTGGTCGCCGAGGTGCAGGCGGCGGTGGGAGAACAGGGGCTTGACGGGCATGTGCATCTGGCCGGCTTTCGTTCGGACCTGGCGCGTTGGCTGGGATGTCTGGACATGATCGTCCATCCTGCCGAGAGGGAAGGCCTGGGTGTGTCGCTGCTGCAGGCCGCCGCCGCCGGGCTGCCGATCATCGCTGCGCGCGCGGGCGGTATGCCTGAGGTCATAGAGGACGATCGCAACGGCCTACTGGTCGCACCCCGCGACGTTATGGCACTCGCCGAGGCAATAGACCGTCTGCTCGACGACGGCGCCCTGCGCGCGGAAATGGGTCGGCGCGGGCGTGCACGCATAGACGCACATTTCTCGCCAGACGCGATGGTCGCGGGAAACCTCGCTGTGTACCGCCGCGTGCTGGGGACGGAATCGGCATGAAGAGTCTGCATATCATCGCCAGCAAGCGGATGGGCGGGGCCGAGCGCTGGTTCCTGCGGTTTCTGCTCGCACTGCAGGCGCGAGGGCACGACGTAAGGGCGGTCGTCCGGCGCGCCAGTGAGCTGGACTCCGACGTCCTTGCCGCGTTGCCCACTGCCGCGCTGCCGCTGCGGACCGTATGGGACCCGCTATCACGCTGGGAGGTCAGCCGCCTGATCCGGCGGGAGCGGCCCGCCATCGTCCAGACCTACATGGGCCGAGCGACGCGCCTCACCCATATCGCACCAGGCAGCGGCGTTGTGCACCTGTCGCGCCTCGGCGGCTATTACAAGCTGGATGGCTATCGCCATGCGCATGCCTGGGTCGCAAACACCCGCGGCCTGTGCGACTACCTGGTGCGCCAAGGGTTTCCGCATGATCGGGTGTTCCATATCTATAATTTTGCCGAACCGGTTCATGTAGTCGATCCGCAGGCGTTAGAGGCGCTGCGGCAGCAGCTGGCCCTGCAGCCCGACGATCTGCTGCTGCTCACGCCGGGCCGCTTCGTGCCGGTGAAGGGTCAGCAGACACTGCTCGACGCGCTCGCCAGGCTGCCAGCATCGCTTGCCGGCAGACGCCTGCGGCTGGCGATGCTCGGTGACGGTCCGTTGCTGCCGGCGCTCAGGCTGCAGGCAGCGTCCGCCGGTATTGGGGAGCGCATCATCTGGGCCGGCTGGCAGCACGATATCGCGCCCTGGTATGCCCTGGCCGATCTAATCGTTTTCCCCTCGCGTGAACCGGAGACCCTGGGCAATGTGGTGCTGGAGGCCTGGGCCTACCAGCGGCCCCTGATCACCACGTTGTTCCGCGGCGCCCGTGAGATCACGACGCACGGCGAAGATGCCTGTTGCATTCCCTGCGACGACGCCGTTGCACTGGCCGATGCGCTGCGTCTGGTAATCACGGACAACGCCTTGCAGCGGCAGCTGGTGCAAGGTGGTAGCGCGACCCTGCAGCGCAATTTCGGTGAGCCGATGGTCATGTCACAATACGAGCAACTCTATCGACAGCTGACCGCAACCGGGCCTGTGTGAACGACGGCATCTCTATCTTGATGTATCACCAGGTCGGTGAGTTCGCGTCGATGCCGACGCATCGCTCGACCTACTGCCACGTGCGTCGCTTCCGCGCGCAGATGGCCTGGCTGCACCGGCTGCGCTTCCATGTGCTGCGTATGGACGAAGTGCTGGCTGCGCTGCGCGGTGAACGGCCGATTCCCACGCGCGCGGTGGCCGTGACCTTCGACGACGGCTACGAAAATTTCTACGAGTACGCCTACCCGGTGCTGCAGCGCTACGGTTTTCCCGCCATGGTCTACTTGATCAGTGCGCATATTGGACAGCCGGCACAGTGGTTTGCGGCAGATGGCCGCGAGACGCCGCTGCTGATGTCGGGCGAACGTGTCCGCCAACTGCGCACCGCCGGCGTCGATTTCGGCGCGCATGGCGCGCGCCATATTCGTCTCGCCGACCTCGACCTCGAGACCGCCAGGAAGGATATCGTCGACAGTCGTGCGCAGCTGCAATCCCTGCTCGGCGAAGAGATCCGGCATTTCTGCTATCCCTATGGCAGTCACAATGCCGCGGTGGTCGAACTGGTGCGCCAGGCCGGCTTTGTGACCGGTGTAAGCTGCCAGCGCGGCGCGGCCACGGCCGATTTCGATGCGCTGGCGCTGCCGCGCAAGGCGATATCCTATGGTGACAACCTGGTCGGTTTTTTCTGGAAGCTCGCGATGAAAGACGAACCCAAGGGCGAGGCGGTGATCCTGCAGCCGATTCGTGGCGGATGAGCCTGCCCCCGCCAGATTTTTCCGCGGCGCGCCTGCTGGTGGTCGGCGATGTGATGCTCGACCGCTACTGGTACGGCGACGCCGGCCGGATCTCGCCCGAGGCCCCGGTTCCCATCGTACATGTGCAGCGGCGTGAGGAGCGTGCCGGCGGCGCCGGCAACGTCGCGATGAATATCGCCGCGCTGGGTGGCCGGGTGGACCTGCTGGGCGTCGTCGGTGACGACGAGGCGGCGGCCAGCCTGCAGCAACTGGTGGAGGCCAACGGCTGCACCGCGATCTTCGTGCACGGTGCCGCGCACCCGACGATCACCAAGTTGCGCATCATCAGTCGTCATCAGCAGCTGATACGCCTCGATTTCGAGGAAGATCCCGCGATGGTCGAGCCGGAGGGCCTGCTGACGCCGTTCGCCGCGGCGCTCGATCAGGCCGATTGCGTCATCCTGTCGGACTATGGCAAGGGCACGCTGCGCGACCCCGGGCCCTTCATCACCCTCGCCAGACGGCGTGGCAAGATGCTGATCGTCGATCCGAAGCGCAGCGACTTCCTCGCCTACCGCGGTGCGAGCCTGGTGACACCGAACTCGAGTGAATTCCAGGCGGTGGTCGGCCCCTGCCGCAGTGAGGAGGATATCGTCAGTCGAGGTCAGCGGCTGATGGCCGAGACCGGGATCGGGGGCCTGTTGATCACCCGCAGCGAGCGCGGCATGACGCTGCTGCTGCCGCAGCAGCCGCCGGTCCATCTGCCGGCGCGTGCACGCGAGGTGTTCGATGTCACCGGTGCCGGAGACACCGTGGTCGCGGTGCTCGCCGCGGCCGCGGCCGCGGGAACGCCGATGGGGCAGGCGGCCATGCTGGCCAATCTGGCCGCTGGCATCGTCGTCGGCAAGCTGGGCACCGCCACGGTCAGCCGCGAGGAACTCGCTGACGCACTGCTGCCGCCGCAGGTGCCTCAGCACGGCGCGGTCGGCGAGCCGGCGTTGCAGGGGCTGGTCGCGGAGGCGCGACGGCGCGGTGAACGCATCGTAATGACCAACGGCTGTTTCGACCTGCTGCATTCGGGACACGTGGCCTATCTGGCGCAGGCGGCGGCGCTGGGCGACCGCCTGGTGGTCGCGGTCAACGACGATGACTCGGTGCGTCGCCTCAAGGGCAAGGATCGCCCGGTGAATCCGTTGGCCGATCGCATGGCGGTGCTGGCCGGCCTGCGCTCGGTCGACTGGGTGGTCGCATTCGGCGAGGACACCCCCGAGGGGCTGATCTGCCGGATGCTCCCGGACGTGCTGGTCAAGGGCGGCGACTACCGCCCGGAGCAGATCGCCGGCGGCGACTGTGTCCGCCGGGCCGGTGGCGAGGTGGTGGTCCTGGCCTACGTCGACGGCTGCTCGACGTCGACACTTATCGACACCATCCGCGGGCGGTGACCGGTCGCGACGTCAGCGGGTCGTGTCTGCGCCGACCGCGGGCGCAAGCGCTCCGCGATAGGTATAGCTGTAAGCGATTCCCCCCAGCAGACTGAGCAAATAGGGGCCGTTGGCGCCCTGCAGCGGCTCGTTGAACAGCGCACCCAGCAGGATGATCAGCAGGCTACCCAGAAGGAACAGGAAGAGGTCCTGGGGCATCGACCCCTGTCTGTGACTGCGCAGTATCTGCCCAAAGAGCAGAACGAACATGGCTACGACAAAGGCCCCGCCGACGATGCCGAACCCAAACAGTACGCTGAAATAAGAGCTGTGAAAATGCACGAATCGGTCCCGGGACAGCGCATTGACCCCGCTATCGTCCAGCGTCTGGGTCATTTTGCCGGGGCCCCAGCCAAAGATCGGGCGCTGGCTCCATTTTTCCAAGAACACGCGGTACATCGCCAGGCGCAGACCTACTCCAGCGGTGGCAGCGTCCTTTGACTCCTCGCTCATGGCCTGGACCACCGCTTCGGCCTGCACCTGGATGCGTCGCTGCACCAGATCGGTCTGCGCGAGTTGATACAGCGCGATCAGGCCGATGACCAGCAGCGACAGCGCCGCGCCGAAGACGGCCCGCTTCGACCTGATGCCAGTGAGCAGCGAGGCCAGCGCTATCGGGGGCAGCACGATCAGCGCGGCGAGCCAGGCGGAACGGCTCTGGGAAAATATCAGCGCGGCACCCGTAGTGCCGATGCCGGCAAGCCACAGTGCAGCGCCTGGCAACCACCCCATCGGAATTCCGGGCACGACGAGGAAGCGTCGCCAAAAGACCATCAGGCCGAGCAGGGCAATCGACGTCCAGATGCCCAGGTTGACTGCAGAGTAGCCGAAGGTGGCGCGGTCAGCGCCACTGACCATGGCGCTGAGCTGCGCCCCGATGTCGTTCCACTCCAGCCGCGAACCGATGCGCCAGCCGAAGCCGGCCAACGCCGCCGCGAGCAGCCATTCGGGGCGCAGCGGGGATCGTGACAGCCAGTAGCCGAGCAGCACAATCCCGAAAAATCCGGTGAGCGGCCAGCCGTTGGCTTCGTCCCATGCCGCGAATGCGCCGGCCGGCGATTCCACGGCGGTCCACAGCGTGCGCAGCGTCAGGTAGATCAGGAAGGCCATCGACAGCTGCAGCATCCGGTCATGGATCAGCGGACGCAGGTCGTAGCGGTAGCGCAGCGCCGCGAGCACGATCAGGAGCAGCAGGCCTTGATTGGCCCTGGCCACGTCCATGGAGGAGAAAAAAGCGAACCAAAACAGCGCGAACATCGCGAGATAGTTGAGTCTGCGCTGCAGTGTTGGGTGGCGCAGCGGTCCCGGCGCACCCAACCGGCCGGTCGCCAACACATTGGTTTCATCCTGTGGCGGCATGCGTCACTCTGAACCCTTGGCCAACAACAGGCGCAGATATTGTGCGCCCGAGGCATCCCGGGTAAAGCGCAGTGCGCCGGCTATCAAAGGTCCTGGCGGGGGCGGGTGGTCCAGCGTGTTGGCCATTGCCTCTGCGAGCGCCGCCGGTTCGCCGACCGGTACCAGGCGACCCAGCCGACCGTTCTGCAGTATCTCGCGCGGTCCATAGGGGCAGTCTGTCGACACCACGGGCACGCCGAGACTCAGTGCCTCGGCCACGACATTGCCGAAGCCCTCCCAGGCCGACGACAGCACGAATACGGAGGCGCTGCGCATGTATTTCCAGGGATTGGGCTGAAACCCGCAAAAGCGCACATCGTCGGCGACGCCCAGCACATCGCAGAGTTCCTCCAGGGCCTCCCGCAGCTCACCCTGCCCAATGATCATCAGGCGGCAGGGGTGGGTCGCCCGCAGCGCGGCGAATGCGCGGATGAGCGTCGGAATGTCCTTCTGCTCAGTTAGCCTGCCCACCGCAACGATCACTGGCGGCTGGTCGCGTCCCAGCCAGGGATCGTCCAGTGTCTCTGCGGCGAGATCGGCGAGCCCGGGCGTCACGGCGGGGTTGTGGATCACGTGCACCTGGCCTGGGTCTGCAGCGGTCAGGCGAAGGAAATGATCGGCCAGCCCCTCGGATATCGCGATGACCCCCTCACAGCGCGCGCATGCGGACCTGAGCATCCTGCGGTGTTTGGGGGCTGGCAGATTGCGCAGGCTCATCCAGACACGCGCACGCGTCCCGGGTACCAGCCTGAGCCAGGAGGCGATCTGGTTGGCGCGCGTGTCGAAGGCCAGTACGACATCCGGACGTCGGCGCCGGACGATACGCAGGAGCTCGAAGAACAGCCGCAGCTTTTGTGGTTGATCGACGAACAGGAGTTCAGCGGCATAGGCCAGGTGAGCGAGTGGGGCCGGTTCGCCCGACGGGCGCCGCATCACGATATCGACCGCGTGGCCCTGCTCGATGAAGTACTCGGCCAGACGCCCCATACTGACGCCCGCGCCGCCCCGGTTTCTTCCAGGGTGTTTGCTGATAAGACCAAACAGGCAGATTCTTGCCAATTCTTGAGACCCTGGCAGGCATGATCACTAGCGATCGACGACGCCATCCGGACGCAGCCGAGGGGCGCGCGGTGCCTGCGACGACAGCACGTCCCTGCACTGCACCGAACCGTCGAGGATGCAGCCTGCGCGCAAGTGGAAAGCGCGAACTGCCAACCCGGGCGCAGGGCCGGCATTGTCGATGAATCCGCCGCGGATCACCAGGCAATCGGGGCCCCCCTGCCGTGCTGCAGAGCGCGTAGATGGCCGGGGTGCCGTCAGGGGTTGCCGGGGGGCTCTGCTATACTCGCGGCCTTTCGACGGAGGCTGGCCGTTGCGCCTGGCGATCTTCCTACCCTCCTACGGTGACGGCGGTGTCGAGCGTATGCTCGTCAATCTGGCAGGAGGCCTCGCGCAGCGTGACGCAGACGTCGACTTCCTCACCCGTAGCCGCGAGTCCCCGTTCCTCGATGGACTGCCGGCGGCGGTCAAACTGATCGAACTCGGTGCCGGCGGTTCACTCAAGGTCCTTTCGCCGCTGGTCCACTATCTGCGCGCAGCGCGCCCCGATTTCGTCTTGTGCGGCAAGGACCGAGCCGGACGCAGCGCACTGCACGCCCGGCGCCTCTCCGGCGTGGACTTCGCGCTGATCATGCGTCCCGGGACCACGGTTTCCGAGCGCATGGCGCGGCGCAGTGTCTACAGACGTTGGCGAGCCTTCCGCCTTATTCGTGGCGTCTACCGCCAGGCGGCCGCAGTGGTCGGCAACTCCGCGGGGGTCGTTGCCGACATCATGGCGATCGCCGATCTGCCCGCTGACCGGATGCACCTGATACGCAACCCGGTAGTCACACCCGACCTGCAGGCCCAGGCGGCCGCACGCTGTCCGCATCCCTGGTTCGCGGCGGGCCAGCCGGCGGTGATCGTCGCGGTTGGCGGCTTACGCCGGCAAAAGGGTTTCGATACCCTGATTCGGGCCTTCGCCGCGCTGCGCGAGACCCGGCGCTGCCACCTGTTGATCCTCGGTGAGGGGCACTTGCGCGAATCGCTGGCGCAGCTCGCGGCCGCGCTCGGGGTCGCCGACGCAGTGGCCATGCCAGGCTTCGATCCGCGGCCCTATCCGATGGTCGCGCGGGCGGCGCTATTCGTGCTCGCCTCGCGCTGGGAAGGCTCGCCGAATGCGCTGACCGAGGCGCTCGCGCTGGGTACCCCGGTCGTTGCCACCGACTGTCCCTCCGGACCGCGCGAGATCCTCGACGGCGGCAGGGTCGCGCCGCTGGTGCCGGTCGATGACGCGCCGGCCCTGGCCGAGGCCATGGCCCATGCCCTGGCCGAGCCGGGCGACCGCGCGCGACGGATCGCCGCGGTCAGCGAATACACTGTCGATAGCTGTGCCGCGCGTTACATCGCGCTGCTCCAGGCACTGCAGGCGGCGCGGGCATGAGCCTGCTGGGGTCTTCGCGGCATCGCGGCCGCGGGGCCCGGCGTGACGCATCGGGCATCGCTGTCGGGGAGCGGGCACGTGGATAAGCCGCACCGTCTCGCGGTATTGATCTCGTTTTCGGGTGCGGGTGGTGTGGAGCGCATGGTGCTGAACCTGATCGAGGGCCTGGCTGCGCGCGGTCTGGCGATCGATCTGCTGGCGATTCGTGCCGATGGTGCGCATCTCGGCAAGCTGCCGGCCGGGGTGCGGCTGCTTGATCTCGGCGTGCGCCATAGCGGGCTCGTCATCCTGCCGCTCGCACGCTATCTGCGCCGCGAACGGCCGGGCGCGCTACTCGTCGCGAAAGACCGCGCGATCCGAGCGGCCGCGCTCGCCCGGCGTCTAGCCGGTTGGGACGGCCGGCTGGTTGGCCGCCTGGGCACCAATCTGACCGCCGCCCTCGCGGGGCGCTCACGCGCCGCCCGCTGGTTGCGGACAGCGCCGATGCATTGGGCGTATCGCAGGGTCGACCACATCGTCGCGGTCTC
The DNA here is from genome assembly GCA_024639005.1 of Chromatiaceae bacterium. GTDB lineage: Bacteria > Pseudomonadota > Gammaproteobacteria > Chromatiales > Chromatiaceae > Thiosocius. Next base: position 51,261 of record JAHEJD010000012.1, read on the forward strand.
GCAGGGCGTGGCCGAGGACACCCGCCGGATCACCGGCCTGCCGGCGGCGCTTGTCACCGTGGTGTGCAACCCGGTCGTCACACCGCGTCTGGCCGAACTCGCGGCCGCGCCCTGCCCGCATCCCTGGTTGGAGCCGTCCGCGGTTCCGGTGATCCTGGGCGCCGGCCGGCTGACTGAGCAGAAGGACTTCGCGACCCTGTTGCGTGCATTCGCGCGCACGCAGGCGATTCGGCCGGTACACCTAGTGATACTCGGCGAGGGCCGCCTGCGTGGTGAGCTCGAACGGCTCGCGGACGAGCTGGGCGTGGGCGACCGCATCGCGCTGCCCGGCTTCAAGACCAACCCTTACGCCTGGATGGCGCGCGCCGCGCTGTTCGTGCTGTCATCTGCCTGGGAGGGTTCGCCAAATGTCCTCACAGAGGCCCTGGCCCTGGGGGTTCCGTCGGTGGCGACTGACTGCCCGTCGGGCCCGCGCGAGCTGCTGGCGGGCGGACGCTACGGTGCGCTGGTCGCAGTGGGAGATCACGTCGGCCTGGCCGAGGCGATGCTGGCCACACTCGAGGCGCCGCTGCCCGCCGGGCAACTGCGACAGGCGGTGTCCGATTACACTGCGGAGGCGGCCGCGCTGGGTTATCTCGGCGCGCTCGGCCTGGCCTGAAAAACTCACCAGCCAGCCAACAGCTGCCTGGCAAGCACTTGAACTCACTTGGGTATGAGCTCACATGAACCCACTTCGAGCAATGACACCTTGTTTTCGCTGCTGGCCTATCGCGGTCCTGGCGGTTTCTCGCTCGCCCTGGCTTGGTCTTCCCTCAAGTGGTAGCTATGGCTACCACTTTCGCTCCAGCCCCGGCGCCAGGCCGGCCGCGAAAGATTCGCCCGGAGCGAATCTTCGCGTCAGCCCCGCAGGGGCGAGGTGCAGGGAAGCATCGAGCAAATCCGCCAGTCGCCGCGATGCCGGTGAGATTTCCAGGCTAGCCGCAAGCTGAGCGTTCGAGATGTTACTGTCGCTGAAATACAACTTTCTGTTCGTGCATATCGCCAAGACCGGCGGTACCTCGGTTCGCGATGCGCTGCGGCCGCTGCGCTACCGCGATCCCAATTATCCGCTGCAGTGGCTGTGTTCGCGGCTCAGCGGGATGACGTCACACCGGCTCGGCATCAAGTTTCCGCGCCATGCGAAGGTCATTGCCGCTAAGGAGATGCTGCCGCATGAGTTGTTCGAGCGACTGTTCAAGTTCGCGTTCGTGCGCAACCCCTGGGACCTACAGGTCAGCTCCTTCCACCACATTCGGCGTGAACGCCCGCATCTGATGGCCCACATCGAGACCTTTGATCAGTTCATGCGCTGGAAACTCGATCCGGCGCGTCCCTATCAGTACCATGTGGACACGTCGATCGAACTGCAGTCGGACTATGTCGTTGACCTGCATGGCCGGCTGCTGGTCGACTTCCTGGGCCACTACGAGACCCTTCAGGAAGATTTCGCGGCGGCCTGCCGACGGATCGGCATCGCGCACCCGGCGCTGCCGCATCGCCGTCAGGCCAACGGCCGCGGGCAGGACTACCGCAGTTATTACAGCGACGACCTGGCTGCATTGCTTGCGCAGCATTTCGAGGCCGATATCCGTCGCTTCGGTTACCGCTTCGATCCGCCGCATGTAACTTGAAGGCCCATCGCGGCGAGGTAGGCATCGGTGCTGGCCTCGACGGTGTAGGCCGAGGCAGCAAGCTGCAAGGCCTCCAGCGGTGGCTGCTCTCCCAGCGCCTGCTGCATCGCTTGTGCGAATTGCCGATGATCGCCCACCGGTACCAGCCGACCCAGCCGACCGCCGGCCAGCAGTTCACGTGGTCCGCTCGGGCAGTCGGTCGACACGATCTGCCGTCCCAGTGCCAGTGCCTCGATCAGCACCATTGGCATGCCCTCCCAGCGCGAGGTCAGCGCAAACAGGTCGGCGTGGGCGATATAGCGGAAGGGGTTGGCGTCGAACCCGGGCAGGTCGACAGACTCGGCGATGCCGAGCCGCTGTGCCAACGCCAACAGTCGGTCGCGGCGCTTCCCTCTGCCGAGGATGATCAGCCTGGCCGGGGTCGCCCGGCGCAGTAGCGCGAACGCCCGTATCAGCGTCTCGAAGTCCTTGCGTCCACAGAGTTCGCCAATGCCCAGGATGACCGGAGAGTCCTTCTCGATCAGCCAGGGGTGATCGACCGGGGCAGCGGCCAACGCCTGCAAATCCTCTGAGATCACCGGGCTCGGGACGACCTGGATGCGTTCTCTGGCGATGCCGCTAAGGGCCGCGAAGTCATGGGCCGCACCCATCGAGGGCATCAGAATGCTGTTGGCCGCGGTATACAGATGGCGCATCGATAACCGCTGGAGAAGACGGTCCAGCGGTTTGCGGTCGCGCAGGTCCACGCTGACGGTCGTGCCATTACGCAGCACCAGGCGTGCACTGCTCCCGCTCAGCCGCTTGGCCAGTATGGCGGTCCGATTGACCCGGTCCTTGTCGCTGAAGATCACCGCAGGGCGGCAGCGGCGCAGATAGCGGATCAGGCCGGGAAGTGCCGTCGCTACGTGCCCGACACCGAGCTCCACCTTCTGCAGATTCGACTGTGGCGGGATCTCCGGACCATGCCCGCGGACATGCAGAAGATCGACCTGGTAGCCGCGCGCAGCGATGGACGGCAGCAGGCGCTGGAGCACGCGGTCCACACCGCTGTGACCCGAGGTAGCGAAAAAACAGGCGATACGCCGGTTAGTTGCCATCAGATCCAATCGAGCGGGTCTTCGTCGGTGCCAGGCCTGCGCCCGGGCTGTTCGACGAACAGACGATGCCAGATCGCAAACTGCAGCAGGCACCAGATCTCGCGCGCCGCCCCGCCATGGCCAGCATGGGCCTCGATCAGCTGCCTGACGGCCTCGCGGTTGAACCATTCCCGGATCGCCGGGTTGCTTGGCAGCTTCTGCCGCAGACCCTCCAACAGCGCCCCCTGCAGCCATTCCCCGATAGGCACGTGGAAGCCGCGCTTCGGGCCGTACAGATGTGCCTTCGGCAGGCGCCGTTCGGCCCACCGCTTGAGCAGCCACTTGCCCTGGCCGCCGCGCAGCTTTAGGTGGTCGGGAAGGCTCAGTCCGAATTCCACCAGCCGGTGATCGACGAAAGGGACCCGACCTTCCAGGCCGAAGCTCATCAACATGCGGTCGGCCTTGACCAATAGATTGTCGGGCAGCGCCGTGGTCAGGTCGGTGTACTGCGCCTTCTGCAGATGGGACCAGTCCTTGGGCGCAGCCTGCCATGCGGCGATAAAGGGTCCGCGCCGCGCGCCGGCCACCCCTCGCAGGCCCGCCCCAAACACCCGCTGTGCACGCCTGCCGCGCCAGTGCCCGCGCGTGCGAAAGCCGCCGCTGCCCGGGTGCAGCAGGGCCTTGAGGCGTGCCTCGAGACTGGTCCTGTAGCGCCGATAGCCGGCAAAGCTCTCATCGCCGCCCTCACCGGAGAAGACCACCTTGAGGTCCTGCGTGGCGTGTTCGGCGAGCAGCGAGGTCGGCAGGCTTGCATAGTCTCGCATCAGGTCGTCGCTGGCCCAGGTGCTGTGCACCAGACGGCCGAGTATCTGCTCGCGGCCGAGCCGCAGCTCGCTGTGGCGGCTTTCGAAATGCGCCGCAATTCGCGTGGCCGGGCCGAGTTCGTCCTGCATGTGAGCGCCGGCAAAACCTGCCGAGTAGGTGCGCAGCCCGCCTTGCATGTGCTCGCTGAGCAGCGCCAGCAGGATCGCGGAATCGACCCCACCGGAGAGAAACAGCCCAAAGGGTACATCGGAGCGCATGTGTTCACGCGTGACCTGCTGCATCAGCGACTCGAGCTCCTCCAGGGCCTCGGCCTCGCCGATCGCTCGCGGCCTGATGTCCAGCGCACTCCAGTAGCGGCACAGCGAGGTGTTTAGCGCATGATCGACCCGCAGGCATTCCCCGGGGAGCAAGCGGTGAATACCGGCAAAGACCGTATCGCGGCCGCTGCTGAACTGATTCTGCAGAAACTGCAGCAGCGCCTCGGGGCATATGGCGGGACGCGCGGGCATCAGCGGCAGCAGGGCCTTGATCTCGGATCCGAAGACGATGCGATCGGGGAGCACGGCGTAAAACAGCGGTTTGATGCCGAGACGGTCACGACCGAGGATCAGTTCGCCCGAGGCCATATCGTGCAGCGCGAATGCAAACATGCCGTGCAGCTGCCGGATGCCGTCGAGGGCGTGCCTGTCCCAGGCGTGCAGAATCGTCTCGGAATCCGATTCGGTCTGGAACAGGCAGCCCAGCTCCCGCAGGGCTGCGCGCAGCTCGACGTGGTTGTAGACCTCGCCGTTTGCGACCAGCGCATAGCGCCCATCGCGGCTGCAGATGGGTTGATGGCCACCGGCCAGGTCGATGATCGACAGGCGCGTATGCGCGAGCCCGACGGGTCCCGCTATGTGCACCCCCCGATCGTCCGGGCCGCGGTGCTCGAGCTGCCTGGCGGCCTGTTCAAGCGCGGAATCTTCGGGCACGCCCTGTTTGATGATGCAACCGGCGATGCCGCACATCCTCGAACTGCTCCTTATTGGCGTCATGACGGGCGGGCGAATTCTATCAGCAACCCTGGCGTGCGGTTTTCGCGGCTGCGCTCTGGTCGTCAAGGACGATCTCAGGCCGTGGATACTCGACAGCGGCCGGCGGGCCGGAATTAAAGTTCTTCGCCGTTCAGCCGACGACAACTGCAACCGCAAGTCCGTCCGCGCGGTCAGGCGGATGCGCACCGACACCCGGCCGAACGGCCAGAGAGCTCCGGACTGACAGACATGCAAGAACCGAAAAAACCTGCCGATGAGGCGCAGCGCCTGGAGGCACTGCGGGCGCTGAGTATCCTCGATACCCTGCCAGAGGAGCGATTTGATCGGCTCACGCGGCTGGCGAAGAGACTGTTCGGCGTGCCGATTGCGCTGGTCAGCCTGGTCGACGACCACCGCCAATGGTTTAAGTCGCGCCAGGGTCTGGAGGCCAGCGAGACGCCGCGTGATATCTCGTTTTGCGGCCACGCCGTGCTCGGCGACGACATATTTCTGATCCCCGACGCCAGCAAGGACGGACGCTTCCTCGATAACCCGCTGGTCACCAACGAGCCGCATATCCGCTTCTATGCCGGTTGCCCCCTTGCATTGCCGGGTGGCAGCCGGCCAGGCACGCTGTGCCTCATCGATCGCGAACCGCGGCAATTGAGCCCGGATGACCTCGACCTGCTGCGCGACCTGGCGCGCATGGTCGAGGAGGAGCTCGCCGCGGTACAGCTGGCGACCATGGATGACCTCACGCACCTGTCCAACCGGCGTGGTTTCCAGGCGCTCGGCCAGCATGCCATGCAGTTGTGTCGGCGGGTCGAACGTCCGGCCGCGCTGCTGTATTTTGATCTCGATGGCTTCAAGGCGATAAACGACCGCTTCGGCCACGCCGAGGGCGATCGTGCCTTGAACGTCTTTGCACAATTGCTGCAACAGACATTCCGCGATTCCGATGTCTTGGGGCGTCTTGGCGGCGACGAGTTCGCTGTGCTGGCCACCAATACGACCGCCACCGACCTGCAGAAGGCGCTGTCCCGGCTGGACGCCGCCGTCGACCGCCAGAACGCCGTAGAGAGGCGTGGCTATGACCTCAGGTACAGCGTGGGCGCAGTGGATTTCGATCCCGCACAGCATCGCGATATCGACGCACTCACGGCCGCCGCCGATGCGCTGATGTATACGCAGAAGCAGGCCAGGCGCCAGGTCGCCAATACCGGCTGAGCCCTTCACCCTAAGCGTCCTCAAGACCGAATTGACCGCGCCGCCCCTGCGGATGGATGGAGCACAGCGCGGCGGCCCGGTTGAGGGCTGCAACTCCTGTCACAACCGCGGCAAGCGCATCGGGGTGACTTATCAGGGCCTGATGGAGTTTCCCTACGGCCCCGCCGTACAACGCCAATGGCGGCAAGCAGCCCAAACTGCATACCAAGAAGTACCTATTCATCTCGGATGACCTGCACCACCAGATCGAGTCGCGTCCAGAGAATCCGAAAGGTGGTCTGTTGTGCCAGGATTGCCACACCACGATCGACATGCACGGTGACGGCAACATCTTCGGCACTACGCTGGCGCAGGTCGAGGTGGAGTGTCAGGATTGCCATGGCACCACCGACAAGTTCCCCTGGGAGCTGCCGCTCGGCTACTCCGAGGAATTCGCCAAGGACCTGCCGAAGGGTGAGCGTGGTCTGACCGGCGCGCTGCTGCCGGAGACCGCGGCCTTCGCGACCACCTACGACAAGCGCGAGGGCTACCTGAAGACCGCGCGCGGCAACCCGTTCGGCAAAGTCGTGAAGGATGGCAAGAAGGTCATTATGCACTCGGCCACCGGTAACGACTTCGAGGTGCCGCTGCTCAAGCAGCTCAAGCTCGACGATACCTGGAAGAGCCCGGATGCCATGGTGGCAATGAGCAGCGTACTCAAGCACAACGAGAGCCTTGAGTGCTATTCCTGCCACGCCTCCTGGGTACCGCAATGCTACGGCTGTCACGTGCAGGTCAACTATGGCAAGGACAAGGACGGCAAGCCCTATCAGGACGCCGACTGGGTCGCCGGCGGGAACCAGCGTGACGAGCACGGCCAGACCGCCGAGTCCCCGCTGGGTACACACGGTATCAAGAGCCCCGGCAAGGTGTTTGAGACGCGCGCCTACCTGCGCTGGGAGGAGCCGGTGCTGGGTATCAACGGCGAGGGCCGCGTGACCCCGCTAATGCCGGGCTGCCAGATCGTCTACACGGTATTCGACCGCAGCAACAAGGTGGTCGCCCTGAACCAGATCGGCAAGTCGCTCGACGAACAGAAAGAGCTCGGCCAGGAACGTACCCCGGATGCGATCGACATGGCACCGGTACAGCCGCACTCGACCCAGCGTAAGGCGCGTACCGGCCTGTGCCTCGGTTGCCATCGCGAGATGACCAACGCCGAGCTGTGGGCCAAGGTATCCACCCCGGGTATTCTGACCGACAACGAGCACATCGAGATGCTCAACAGGTTGCTCAAGACGTACGCGGCGTCGAAGAAGTAACTTACCCCGTGATAGCGTCCCCGGTATCATGTCGGGGACGCCTTTTTGTTACCGCAGTACACCCCCATGACAGTTTCTCCACGTCTGTTTGCCCTGTCTTTTGCGCTGGCCCTGCTTGCGGCCTGCAGCGAGTCCATGCCGCCATCGGGGACTGAAACCCCGGTCGACAGGGAAATCGCCAAGATCGAAATGACCCCACCGGCAGCGCCTGCCGAGGTGGTTGAGCACACCGAACCGAAACCACAGCCGAAACCGGTCGGTCCGCATGGCCAGCATGATCCACATGCCACGCTCGATCCTGAGCGACTGATCAAGGTTGCGTTGCAGCACGAGAGCGAGGGTCGTCTCGAGTTGGCGCTCAAGACCCTGGCCGACGGCATCGGGAGGTTTCCCGATGCCGCACAGCTATACGCGGTGCGTGCCAGCCTGCGTCTGCAGATGCAGCAGGTCAGTGCCGCGCTGCAGGATCTCGAAAAGGCCATGACGCTGGCACCGCAAAATCCCGGCATCCGCGTCAACCGCGCCCAGGCCTACCGTTCCTTTGGCCGCTTCGACGAGGCCATGGAAGACCTTGATGTCGCCGTCGAACAGGCGCCGGACCTGCTGCCTGCGCGTTTCAACCGTGGTGCCCTGCTGTATGCGAGGGGCGATTTCAGCATGGCACTGACCGATTTCGATCACTGCATCGCCGTCGATCCGCACGCTGCGGCCCCCTACTTCAATCGCGCCTCTACCTATTGGGAATTGGGTCGCAGTGACGAGGCGCTGGCGGATCTGGAGCGCTTTTTGGAACTCGCCGACAACGCCGAATGGAAAAAGGCCGCCGAGGACCTGCTGCAGAACTGGAAGACCGCCCTGGCCAAAGAGGCGCCCGAGGCTAAGACCGACTCATGAAACGCCTGCTGCTGCTCCTGCTGAGCGTGCTTCCCGGCTGGCTCGGGGCCGATCAGTCGTCTGGCGTCGATATGGGCTTCGAGACCCTGCTCGTGGAGGGAGAACTGGTGTTCACCCGCCCGGCCGGTTTCGTCGACCTGCCGGCGGGACGTACCCCGATCCTCGACTATGAGTATGCCCTACGCAGTGCGGAGGGGGATCTGGAGATTCGTCTCGCGGTGCGGCCTCTGAAGCGCCTGCGTATCGATTACGACGATCCGCACGGCGCGGCGCCCAATCCCAACCACGTCTTCCCCTTGGTGTTCGAATCGCTCGCGACGCGCTTGGCCGTTGGCGCGCATGCGCCGAGCAATGCCTATCCGCCCGAACAGGCATGGGAAAAATTCAATGCAGACTGGGCGGCTGCGGCGATATTCGATACCGTGGACGACTTCTCGACCGCCCACCAGCAGGGACTGCTGGTCGCGATCCACCGCAATAAGGTCTCTGACGCCTATCTGGTGTTTCTGTTCGACGACTATCAGCTGATCAAGGAAAAACTGAACGCGGCGATGGGCACCCTGGTGTTCGATCCGGCCCGGCGGCC
>JAHEJD010000059.1 GCA_024639005.1 Chromatiaceae bacterium
GAAAGACATCTGCGCTCAAGCGACCCGTATGGTCATCGACGGCGTGGGCATCATGAGCCCGGACCGCCGCGGGGCGGCTGCGGTCGGATCGCGGCCCTAGCCTGCCAGCGCAGATACATCTTCAAGCCTATCAGCGAATCTGCTCGTGCAACAGGGTCAGGATGCGCTGTGCGGTCGGCGAGCTTTCCACCACGCCCTGCTCGTTGGCTACCACGGCCAACGTCTGCCCAACCGGATTGGTGGTGACCCTGATTTGATAACGATTCACCTTGTCCACTTCGTCATCCGCCCAAAACGCCAGGCTGGACAACCAACCCTTGTCTGCATCTTGCTCGCTAGGGTCGTTGTAACGGACATAGTAAACGCCTGCGGAACGGTCGCGGTCCTCGACCGCGAAGCCGACCCGGTCGAGCGACAGGCCAATCAGGCGCCAGGAGCGATCGAAGGTCTCGTCGATGATCAGCTGGGTGCCGTCACTGGTGTTGAGCAGCCGGGAGCGGTCCTGTTTGCGTCCGCCGCCGGCCGCCAGCTGTGCCCTGGCCCTTTCGTCGGCGGCACCGAGGTAGACCATCAGGCGCCGCAGCATTTCATATTCAAGCTCGGGGTCCCGCTCTCGGGTGGTCCACACGGTTCGCTCGACTTCGCCTTCACTGGTCGAGACAACCTCCTCTTCCATCCCGAAGTGAGTGAGGAAGATCTCTGTTTGGTCGTTTGCAGTTCGTTCCAGGCGGACGCGATACTGGTCTCGCAGCCCGGTTTCATAAAACCCTTCGAAGGCCTTACGGATGGTATTGGTCAAGAAATCCCGGCTGATATTGGCCCGGTTCTCCAGCCAGGAGGTGCGCATAATGCCAACCGTGGGATCCTGCTCGAGCAGCAGGATGCCGTTTTCCTGCCAGAAATCGAGGATCCGAGGCCAGACATCCTCGACCGACGCATTGACCAGCAGCCAGCGCTCATCCCCGTCTCGCTCTACCTTGATGTCACGCATTTCGGGCAGCACGCTGCCGCCGGCGGCCGTGCGGCTCGCGCTGGCATCGACTCCACGCAGGCGCCGATCGGTGAGGTATTCCGAGTAGCTAGTGGATGCACCGCCGAAGGTGTCGGGCACGCTCATGCGGTCATTGATGCGATCGGAGGTGAGATCGGGCGGCAACTCCAGATTGCGCACCGCCTCTTTCTCGCGTTTGTACTCTACCGCCTTGTCGGGCAGAACCTCGTCGACGCTGCTGCATGCTGCCAGGCCGGTCGCGAGCAATGTCAGGAGGAGATTACGCGACAGCTTCTTCATCATAAGTCTTGATTTCCCGCGGCGCCACGCCAGGCAGCGCGCTCTTGACGAACTCACAGTATGCCTGCCCGCTGCATCGCGGTGCGCAGTGGATCATGCATCGAACTCGAGAACCAGGTAAGGGGCAGACGGATACCGCGCTCGATCATACCCATTTCGGCCAGGGCCCATTTGACCGGTATCGGGTTGGACTCGAGAAACAGTTTGTCGTGCAATCCTGCAAGGTCTGCGTCGAGCGAGGCTGCCGTTTCCCTGTCGCCCGCCAGGGCGGCCGCACACATCGCATGCATGGCCGCCGGCGCCACATTCGCCGTGACCGAGATATTCCCGTCGGCGCCGCTCAGTATAGCCTCGCGCGCGCTGGCGTCATCGCCGCTGTAAATGGCGAACTCCGACGTCGTGAGGCTGCGCAGGCGGGTAATTCGATCGAGTTCCCCGGTGGCCTCCTTGACACCGACGATGTTTGGGATCTCGGCGATCCGCGCGACCGTCTCCGGGAGCATATCCACTGCGGTGCGTCCCGGCACGTTGTAGAGGATCTGTACAATATCCACGGCCTCGGCAACGGCCCTGTGATGCTGGTAGAGCCCTTCCTGAGTTGGTTTGTTGTAATACGGCGTCACCAGCAGACAGGCGTCGGCCCCCGATTGTTGCGCGCAGCGGGTGAGTGCAATGGCCTCACTGGTCGAGTTGGCCCCTGTTCCGGCAATCACCGGGATGCGCCCTGCGGCCTGCTCGACGACCAGCGCAATGGCGTCACAGTGCTCTTTCTCGTCCAGCGTCGCAGATTCGCCGGTGGTGCCGACTGCGACGATGGCGTCGGTCCCCTGCGCCACGTGCCAGTCGATCAGGCGGCGGAACGTATTTTCATCGACCCGACCATCCGGGTGCATGGGGGTGACGATGGCGACCAGACTGCCCTGGATCATCCGTAAGGCTCCGCTGAAGATCAACCGGCGAATTGTATCCCGGGCGCTTTTCGGCTGCCAATGCGCATTGCGGCCACCGGCATCCGGAGCGTACCCTGTTGTACCGTTTCGATGCCCCTATTAACACGGCCAGCTTGAGGGGAATCGCCGCTGCAATTAGAAACCAGGCCCAGAGTTTTCAGTAGCGAGGCTGCGATGGACGATTCCGGCGACAAGGTGCGCGAGATCCGAATCAATCCGATTGTACCTACCGAGTCGGTGCTGGTGGCGACCGCGCGCGGCATGCGGCCCAAGAAGGCCGAGGAGCAGGTCGAGCGTGATCGGCGCGCCCGCGTAGAGAGCTGCCCATTCTGCCGCGGCAACGAGGACCGTACGCCACCCGAGATCAAGGCCTTCCCACCCGGGGCGGGATGGGACATTCGCATCGTCCCGAATCTCTACCCGGTGCTCGGTGACGACCGTAGTCAATCCAATATTGCCTTCGGCCTGCAACAGGTGATCGACGGCTACGGTCGTCATGAAGTAGTGATCGACAACCCGAATCACGGCATCGCGCTGCACGAGATGACAGACGCTCACCTGAGCAGCCTTTTCTCCGTGTACCGGCAACGCATGGAGGAACTGTACCGCTCGGACCCACGCCTCAAGTATGTGCTGATATTCAAGAACTTCGGCGCAGCGGCGGGCGCCAGCATCGCGCATACCCACAGCCAGGTCATTGCCACGCCGGTGGTCCCGGAAAACGTGCAGAACGAGGTTGCACACAGCCGCGACTACTATCGCAAGTACAACCACTGCGTTTTCTGCTCCCTGCTCGACGAGGCCCTAACCTATGAAGCAACCATCTACGATCGGGAATCGGGTGAAATCCGACGCAAGATCAATGTCGGCCAGTATGTCATCGAGCGCGGCCGGCGCTTCGTCGCAATAAAACCCTTTGCGAGCCGCTTCGAATGGGAGATCCATATCCTGCCGCTGCAGCATCAGGCCGATTTCCTCAAGGCCTCGGCGGAAGATCTGGATGACTTTGCACGCGTTCTGCGGCGCACCATGGCCCGGCTAGACAAGGTAGTCGGCGGCGTGCAGTACAACTTTTTTCTGCACTCGGTCCCGCATGGCAGTGAGTTTGACAACTGCCAGGACAGTTACCACTGGCACCTGGAGATCTGCCCACGCACCAGCATCCCAACCGGATTTGAACTGGGTTCGGGCCTGTTCGTCAGCACAGTGAGCCCCGAACTGGCGGCCGAGGCGCTGCGTAATGCGGTCATCGAGGACAGCTGATGCCGTCGCCGGTGGCCCGGCCGGTGATGGCTACAATCGAGACAAGGCGCAGACGCGGCAGTACACTCGTCGTATTATCGGATTTCCAACTGTGACCTTTCCGCCATGCCCACGAAAAAAAGCCATCTCGTGATTTCCGCCTTGGGCAAGGATCGCCCCGGGATCGTCAATCAACTGTCGAAGGCGATCTACGAACTCGACTGCAATGTCTCAGACAGTCGAATGACGGTCCTCGGCGGAGAGTTCGCCATCCTGCTGATGGTCGAGGGACCGTGGAACCTGCTTGCCAAGCTCGAAGACCAGGTGCCTGAACTGCAGGACAGACTGCATCTCACGATCACTACCCGCCGCACGGAAGAACGAGCCGGCAATGCCAATCTCCTGCCCTATGGGGTGGATGTGGTCTCCCTGGACCATCCGGGCATCGTCTATAGCCTGGCGAGCTTCTTCTCGGACAAGAACATCAATATCGAAGACATGACCACCAGCTCCTATTCCGCGGCGCACACCGGCACGCCGATGTTCTCGGTTCGGATGAGTATCGGCATCCCGGCAGATATCCACATCGCTGCGCTGCGCGACGAATTCATGGATTTTTGCGACAGCATGAACATCGACGCCGTGCTCGAACCCATCAAGGGCTGAATTCAACCTCAACCTGCCGCTAGGCCGCGCTTCAGGAGGCATCGCAACCATGGCAAACGTCGCCATCGGCAAGAGAGTGCCGGACATCGCACTGCATTTGACCGGGGATCGTCGCGCCAAACTGTCCGATTTCGCCGGCAGACCGCTGGTCCTTTACTTTTACCCAAAAGCCAGCACCCCGGGCTGCACCCAGGAGGGGCTGGATTTCACGGCCGCGATCGCGAAGTTCAGGCGCCAGTCCTGCATGATACTGGGTGCATCGCGCGATAGCCTTAAGGCACAGGAGAACTTCAAGGACAGGCAAGGTTTCCCTTTCGACCTAGTGGCCGACAAGGATGAGGCATTGAGCAGCGCATTTGACGTGATTAAACAAAAGAACATGTACGGCAAACAGGTGCGGGGCATCGAGCGGAGTACCTTTCTGATCGATGCGGACGGTACGCTGCGTCAGCAGTGGCGTGGCGTTAAGGTAAAAGGGCATGTCGAAGAGGTACTCGACGCCGTGAAATCCCTGAAAAAATAACCCCCGCTGGCAGATCAACAAAAGACCATGGGCATCAAATCCCGCGCAGACAAAAAGCTGTTCATTCTCGATACCAATGTGCTGATGCACGATCCGACCTCGATGTTCCGCTTCGCCGAGCACGATATCTTCTTGCCTATGGTCGTCCTCGAGGAGCTTGACCGGGCAAAGAAGGGCACCTCTGAGGTCGCGCGCAACGTGCGTCAGGTCAGCCGCTTCCTCGACGAGTTAATGACGTCCGCCTCCAAAAAGGATATCGATTCAGGGCTCCCCCTGCCGTGCACGAGCCTGCAGCGAGGCAATGGAGACGGGGACGACTGCGGCCATTTATTCTTTCAAACCCAACTGCAACCCAAGCAACTGCCATCGACCCTGCCCGGGAATATCCCGGACAACAACATATTGGGCACCGTGCTGGCCCTGGCGGAAATGGCGCCCCAGCGCGATGTAACCCTGGTCTCCAAAGACATCAATCTGCGCATTAAGGCCGCGGTGATTGGTATCCATACCGAGGACTATCACAACGACCAAGTGCTCGATGACGTCAACCTTCTTTACAGCGGGGAGGCAGCGCTGCCGGCCGATTTCTGGGAGACCCACAGCAAGGACATCGACTCCTGGCAGGAAGAAGGCCACACCTACTATCGCGTCAAGGGCCCTGAAACACCGGATTGGTATGTCAATCAGTGTCTCTACATCGAGGGCGAAAAACCGTTCGAGGCGATTGTGCGCGAGAAAGACGGCCAAGACGCACTTATTGAGATCGTGGACGACTATCGTTCGGTCAAACAGGCAGTGTGGGGAATCAGCGCACGCAACCGTGAGCAGAACTTTGCGCTCAACCTGCTGATGGACCCAAATATTGATTTCGTCTCCCTACTCGGCACCGCCGGTACCGGCAAGACGCTGTTGGCGTTGGCGGCCGGTCTTACCCAGGTACTGGATCAGAATCGCTTCCGCGAGATCGTCATGACCCGCGTCACCGTACCGGTCGGCGAGGACATCGGTTTTCTGCCTGGCACGGAAGAAGAAAAAATGACCCCGTGGATGGGCGCCCTGATGGACAATCTCGAGGTGCTTACGCAGACCGAGGGCGGGGAATGGGGCCGCGCAGCGACCGATGACCTGCTGCGCTCGCGAATCCGCATCCACTCGCTCAATTTCATGCGCGGTCGCACCTTCCTGAACAAGTACATCATTCTCGACGAGGCACAGAACCTGACGCCAAAGCAAATGAAGACCCTGATAACTCGGGCCGGGCCGGGAACCAAGATCGTCTGCCTCGGGAATGTCGCGCAAATCGACACCCCCTATCTGACGGAGACAACTTCAGGTTTGACCTATGTCGTCGACCGATTCAAGCACTGGCCTCACGGTGGCCATATCACCCTGAAGCGCGGCGAGCGTTCTCGCCTGGCCGAATTCGCGTCAGACGCGCTCTAGCCTGCATGTTGCACCAGTCGATCATGGGCCAGGTAGTGAAACCCGGTGCGGGGGGCGCGAATCTTCGTTTTTCGAGGTTTTCTGGAGAGTACGATTTGGTGACCGGCCCATAATCTGTCCGGGCCCTCGCTTGTACAGGCACGCCTGCACTTGCCCCGCGATCATCCCGGATACTGGTGCATCAGGCTAGGGGCAATCTGTCAGCCGTGCGCGCCCGTCGCAGAATAGCTCGCCAGATGCTCCAACAATAGGGCCTCGGCGCTTCGAAAGGCGGCATCCACTGCCTCCAAACTGTGTTGCGCCTCTTCCAGATCACCGTCGCGGGCGAGACGCTCTGTATCATGGGCCAGCTGCGAAAGCTGGTTGGCGCCAACGTTCGCGCTGCTCGATTTGAGCGAATGGACCGAGAGGAGCAGTGCCTTCTGATCCCCGTTGGCGATTGCGGAATACGCATCTGCAATCAACTGGGGCGCCGAATCAAGATAGGTTTGCAGGAGCCTGAGATAGTCGTCCCCCATGATCTCCCGAAGCTCCGCCAGCACAAGCTCATCGAGCACAGATGCGCTATCTTGCGATTTCCGCGCCTCGGTGGATATGTCCGGTTCCGCGCTGCGCGGCGGCTGGGCGCTGGCCAACCATCGCGATATGCAGCTGCGGAGTTGCGCAATGCTTACCGGCTTTGCCAGATAGTCGTCCATGCCCGCGACGATGCATCTTTCCCGATCGCCCGCCATGGCGTTGGCGGTCATCGCCACAATCGGACTCGGCACCCTATCCTGCTCGGTCTCGAGCTGACGAATTCGCCGCGTTGCCTCGTAACCGTCCATGACCGGCATCTGGCAATCCATGAAAATCAGGTTGAAACGCTGTGCTTCACACTTCAGCAACGCCTCGTTGCCATTAGTCGCGGTCTCGCAAACAAGGCCGAGTTTGGACAACGCCCGCTGCATCACGCCCAGGTTCACCGGATTGTCCTCAACCAGCAGCACCTGCCCGGAGAACTCGCCAGTCCCCGCGGCGGCAGGTCCCAGCGCGATGGACACATCGGCGGCCGAGACATTGAGATCTTCAAAGATCTCACCAGGCGTGAGTTCGGGCGTGGCGAATGAGCGGCCCTCGACGTCGAACAAGCGATAGAGGACGCGCCGCAGGGGCTCGGTGCGCAGCGCGCCACGCATGACCAGAACGCCGAATTCGCGGTTGATCTTGCGCACTAGATTGTCCGAGCGCGACGCAACGATAATCCGGATGTTCTTGAGCGCCTCGTCCTGGCGTATCTCTGCCAACATTTCCGCCAAGTCGGGTTCGATGCCGCCAGCATCGATGAGCGCCAACTCATGGGCCCAGCTATCACCGAGTTGTGCCGTCGCGCGCATTTTCGACAAGGCGTCCGCCGGGTCGGCTGCAACCTCTTCAATCACGCCCCAAGTGCGCAGATCTCTCGACACCCGCGAGACCAGCTCGGCGTCTGAGATCAGCGTCAAGACACGCACGCCCTTCAGATCCCTGCGGGCCGAAGGCACCTCCAGTATCGACTTGCGCATCGGCACCAGGAACCAGAATGTCGAACCCTGTTCCAGGGTCGAGCGGACACCGATCTTGCCACCCATGAGCTCCACTAGGCGCTTGCAGATCGCAAGGCCCAGTCCAGTCCCGCCGTGTTTGCGCGTGGTCGATGCGTCTGCCTGGGTGAACGATTGGAATAGGCGATCCGCGGTTTCCGGCGACATGCCGATGCCGGTATCGGCCACCGCAAACAGCAGCTCCACCTCTTTCTCACCGCTCTGTCCACGTGAGACCTCCACGCGGATACCGCCTTGCTCAGTGAACTTGATGGCGTTACTGACGAGATTGATGAGGATCTGGCGTAGGCGAATGGGATCACCACGCACTACCTGCGGCACGTTGTCAGCGACCCTGGCGCTTAGCTGCAGCTTGCGGTTCTGCGCACTGCCGCTCATCAATTCGGTCACCGAGTCGACCAGATCCCGCACCTCGATCTCGATGGTCTCGAGTTGCAGCTTGCCGGATTCGACCTTGGCGAAATCCAAGATGTCGTTGATGATGCGCAACAGGTGGCGAGACGAACCCTGCGCCGTTCGAACCAGTTTCATTTGGTCGGCATTCAGTGGCGTATCACACAACATCTCGAGGATCGGCAGGATACCGTTCAACGGAGTCCGAATTTCGTGACTCATCGTGGCCAGAAACTCTGTCTTGGTCCGGTCAGCATCCTCAGCGAGATGTAGGATTTCTGCCAATTCGGCCTCGAGGGTCTTGCGCTGCTGATCGGCCGTGCTCAGCGACGACTGCGCTCGCTCGAAGCGCTTTTGCAGTTCCGCAGACTCGAACTTCATGAAGTGCAGTTCACCCTGCACAGTCGCGGAACGCCTCGCGTAGACGGCCGCCATCACCGCCAGAACGGCGATCGAGAACCACACTCCCAGCGGCAGCAGCATCTCCCGTGCACCGAACTCCGGAAGAAATCCGACACCAAGCGTGAAAAGCAGCTGTGCAAACAGCTGTAGGCCGAGTCCGGGCGGCCACGAAAGCGAAGGCACCAGTGCCAGCGCCATGGCCGGCCAGGTGATCATCAGCAGCGCCACAGGCGAGGGCTGCATACCCTCGCCAACAGCCGAGGCAAATGCCCAGGCCGTTCCATTCAGGGCCATCGCTATGACCAGCACCAGCCGCCAGCGGGTCAGGTGCTGACGACTGAGCAGCTGCCTGGCGAGCCATGAGCCGCCGAAAGCGGCCAACATCGCAGACGCCGATGCCCAGCCGAGCCAGACGCTGTCCAGCCCGGTAACTCCGGTACCAAGCCAGGCAACAATCGCGGCCAGGATCAACAGCGCGCCCCCGCTCAGTCCGGCCAGCCATGCACTGTGTTTGAGGCCCTCGACCCCCATCAGTCCCTGCAGCGCATGGGTGCCGTCGGCAACCTGCGGTCTGCTCGACTTATTGTCTAGGTCCAATGGGAGCACCGGGTGCGAGGCCTCCTGTCCGGGTAAATCGCGAAAATGAACGACAAAAGCCAGCGCCAGAACGTTTCCGTGCGCGGCATTGTGGCAGACTAATCATAGATAGCATATTGTTGCGCTGAGGTTCAGGTCGCTGCCCCGAATCCAGCGGCGACCCCACCTGATCCGCAATCGAGGAGAGCTGTACCCAATGGCGCCACCGCCGAAAGACAAGGACACTGGCCAAGTCGAGGATAGAGAGGCGTTCGTACGCCAATTGCCCAAGCGAATTGCCGCGGTAGAGGACATTTGGTCGCGGCTCGAATCGGGAGCCTGGGACAGCGCTCAGCTGGATGCCTTGTACGAACGGGTGCGGGAGATTTCGGAACGCAGCAAGGCCTTTGCGCTTTTTCAGCTCAACGAGAGCGTATTTTCACTTGAGGTTTATCTGAGCTCCTTCGTCGGCTCCGACAGCAAACCGGAGGTGAATCAGACCAACACCATTTCGGGTCTGATACGCGCGCTGAAGACCGCGGCCCAGTTGACCGCCGACGATCAGGACGCTGATCCGCTGCCGGCCGGCGAGATCAGCGTGTTTATCATCGGCGACAAGCACGGACTCACCGCAGAAGTCGCCGACGCGCTGCGCAACCTCGATTGCGATGTCAGATATTTCAGCGATCCCGAATCTATGCTGCCGAATCTGCAAACTGATCCACCAAAGGCCATAGTCGCAGATACGTCGCTGCTGCCGCAGATGCCGCCGTTATCGGCGGAACTGGTGCGGCTGCGCAGCCACGTTTCGATCAGTATCCCGCTGATTTTCGTGAGCAACTCGACGGCGCTGCAGTTGCGGGTAGACGCAATCCGCGCAGGCGGCGATGGCTTCTTCGTGGCGCCGCTGGATGCCGGACAAGTGGCTGAACAGATCCGCGACATCGCCCAACCCGGCATGCAGCAGACATTTCGCGTCGTTGTGGTCGAAGACGATCCAACGCAGGCGGATTTTGCCGCTTCGATATTGAGGAAGGCCGACATCGAGGTGGTCCAGATCACCGAGCCGGTGAAGGTCATCAAGACCCTCCGTGAGTTCAGGCCAGACCTGATCCTAATGGATATCTATATGCCGGAGGTCAACGGCATAGAACTCACGACCGTCATCCGTGATCATGCTGAATTTGTCGCCATACCCATTGTCTTTCTGTCCGGTGAGCAGGACACCGACAAACAGCTCGACGCACTGAGCGTCGGTGGCGATGATTTCATTGCAAAACCGATTCGCCCCAAACACCTGCTTGGCGTTGTACAGACACGGATTCGCCGTTCCCGCCAGCTGCGTAGGGCAACCGGCCAGCCAGCGAAACACGATCGGGTGACAGGGTTGTTTTCGCGCCAGCATTTTCTCGATCGCCTGGGGAAAGCAGTCGACAAAGACGAAACAGCGATGCCGGTGGGCGTGATGCTGGTTACCCCCGACAATCTGACGCTACTGCAGAAAAGGCATGGTGTAGGCGGCCTCGATCACTTGATCTCCGAGCTTGGTGCAGTCATCGCCCATCAACTGCGGGATACCGACCTCGCCGCGCGCATTGATGATCACAGTTTCGGCGTGCTCTTGAAGCGCAACTCCATTCCTGCTGTCACCGAGGTTGCCGAGCGGCTGTTGAACGAGGTCGCTTCGCATGCCTTTGCAGACAAACAGCCGATTACCTGCAGCATCGGTATTTGTTTCATCGATGGCGGCCTCGACGACGCCAACGGCATTATCAGTCGCGCAAGATCTGCCTGTCAGCAGGCGGCGGATCATGGCGGAAACCGCGTGCACGCGCACAGTGAAGAGGCCGAGAGCCTGGAGTTCACGGCGACACCACGCAGCGACCTCGACCAGCGAATCACATCCGCGTTGAATAACGACGAGTTCGTCATTCTCTATCAACCGCTGCTGGATCTGCAGTCGCGCGGCAGCGAGACCTACGAGATTGTCTTGCGGCTAGCCAACGCGGAAGGCGACCTCATTGGTGGCCAGCAGCTCGTCGAAGCCGCTAAGCAGGCCGGTGTTTGCGAGGAACTCGATCAATGGATACTGGACCGCGCCATCGATATCCTCAAACAGCGACGTGAATCCGGCCGCCGTACCCGGATCTTCGTGCATCAGTCGGCACTCAGCGCGCTCAACGTGTCTCTGCCCGCGTGGCTGCTCGGACGCCTGCGCACCAAACAGGTGGTCGGAACCGGGCTGGTGATGGATTTTCGGTTGCCTGACATCTCGCAGGATCTGAAGATCGCGCGCGACAATATCGAGGCATTGCGCGAGATGGACGTCGAAGTCTCACTGTCTCGGTTCCCGGAGAAAGAAGCGGCCTTCAAGGTATTGCGTTTTCTGCAGGCGCGCTATATCAATATCGCGCCGCGGTTGCTCAAGGCGGATCGCAATGTCATCAGCCGCGTCATCGAGCAGGCGCACAATGCGGCGGCCAAGGTCATCGTATCCAACGTGGATGATGCCCGCAGCATCGATCTGCACTGGTCTTCCGGGGCCGATTTCCTGCAGGGCAATTTTATCCAGCGCCCGTTGGAAAACATGGACTACGACTTTTCTCAGGTCGTCATTTAGCCCGCATCTTTCATGCAGGCTCCGCCAGGCTCTTGCCGGTCGGCCAGGCACGCAATACTGCGTTTACCAGCGTTGCCAGCGGAATGGCAAAGAAGACGCCCCAGAATCCCCACAGCCCGCCGAACACCAGGATAGCGACAATGATCGCAATCGGGTGCAGATTGACCACTTCACCGAACAACAGGGGGACCAGCAGGTTCCCGTCGAGCGCCTGAATCACCAGATAGGCCACGGTCACCCAGATGAAGTCCTGTCCCCAACCCCACTGGAACCAGGCCACTAACACGACGGGAAAAGTCACCACCGTGGCACCGACATAGGGCACGACTACCGAAAAGCCGACGACCACTGCCAACAGCATCGCGTATTGCAGATCGAAAAAGGAAAACGCCAGCAGCGAGGCCGCCCAGACGATAATGATCTCCCAAAACTTACCGCGCACGTAATTGCCGACCTGGCGATCGACTTCGATCCATACCTGATTGGCGAGACCGCGGGCACCAGGCATGAAACTGCCGACCCAGCGCAGGATGATGTCCTTGTCCTTCAGGAAGAAGAACACCAACATCGGCAACAGCACCAGATAGACCAGGATCGTCAATACGCCAACCACCGAAGATACCGACAGGCTGAGGACATCCTGACCGTAGCTGCCGATCTCGCGCCGCACCGCGTCCAGTATCTCTTCCGCCTGCTGCGGCGAGATGACCTCCGGGAAACGCTCGGGAAGCCTCATCAATGCCTCTTGGCCAGCCAATATCATGCTCGGCAGCTGTTGAATCAAGTCGGTAACCTGACGCGACAACCGCGGCAGAAGTCCGAACAGGACCAGGCTCAAGAACAGCACGAACGCGCAAAACACCAGACTGGCCGATAACCAGCGCGGCAGGCCGCGATTTTCCAGGATCACTACCAATCCCTCGAGAAGATAGGCTATGACCACACTTGCAAGCACCGGTGCCAGCATATCCCCCATCGTGAGGATGACGGCAAAACCGCTTGCCAATACAAGGGTTAGGAAAACGATCTGCGGATCAGAAAAGGTCCGCTTAAACCAGTCGGTGATAAGTCGCATTGCTTCGCTCGTCCAGATACAACCGGTTGGTTCCGGTGATTACAACATGACCGGTCGTGTCTGCCGATCGCCAGTCCGGAATCAAGTGCGCAGAGCAGCCGACGCCAAATGCAGGCGTTGTCCGGCCAACCCCTGGGCCGGCTTCACGTCGTCTGCTGATCTGCCGTCGATTTTACTTGCCGGTAGTGCCTGCGGAAAACGGCTTCTAATTCGTCAATCACATCGGCAGCCGGTCTGCCCTGCATGACATGCGCGGTCATCAACGCCGAGGTTTCGTGCAACAGCGCTTCCCTGTCCAGCATCGGGAAGGTCTTCGAAAGACGGCGGATGGCCGCTACCACCGACTCGCTGGGCGGCCTTGGAATGTTCGCTGGACGCGGGTCGGCCGCCGGCGCCTGTGTCGCTTGCTGTGCCTCACGCATGGCGAGGAACTCGGCAAAATCGAGCAGACTCCGCTGCTCGGCAGCGCCCAGCTGCCTGAAGAGTCTCAACAGCCGTTGTTGATCAGGGGGCAGCGTTGGTTTGGGCGGCAGCATCTAGTGTCCTGAATCAGAGGTTCCCATCATTTCAGGACACTAGGGCTCGCGGTGGGCCTCGCAGTAGCCGCGCGCAAATTCCAGCAACTCCTCCATCACCCGCACACGGAATTTTTGCTTTTGATGCACGAACGAAAAGGGCCGGTCAAGCGGCGGATCGAGGTCGATCGCGACCAGCGTACCGAGCCGCAGTTCTTTCTGGATTGTCGCGTTTGACACCACGGAGATGCCCATTCCAGCCTCGACCGCACCTTTCACAGCCTCAGGGCTGCCTAGTTCCATGGCGATATTCATACACGCCTGGCAGTTGGCATCGCCGGCCATGTACTCATTGATCACCTCGCGGGTGCCCGAGCCCTCCTCACGACAGATGAAGGGGAATTCCAGCAGCTCATCCAGCGAGATTTTCTTGTGGTCTGCCTTCGCATGGCCAGGCGGCACAATAGCGACCAGAAAATCACGCCGGCACTCATCCACCACCAGGTTCTTGTTGCTGACCGGCGCCTCCACCACCCCCAGGTCGATAGCATTGTTCTCTACCATCGATACGATACCGTCGGTATTGGCGACCTTGAGATGGATGCTGACCTCGGGATACTTGGCCCGAAAATCCCCGAGCAGCGCGGGCAGCATGTACTCGGCAATAGTGGTGCTCGCACCGATCGTCACCGACCCACTGATCTCCCCTGTCATCTCCCTTACCGCATTCTCCATCTCGCTGTAGATCTCGAAGATCTTGTCGGCGTACTGGTAGACGCGTGCGCCCGCCTCTGTGAGGCTTATTCGGTTGTGTGTGCGATCGAACAGTCGGGTATTGAAGTAATCCTCGAGCTGCCGGACCTGGAAGGTCACGGCCGGCTGCGTCATGTGCAGGGCTTCGGCTGCCTTGGTAAAACTGAGCAGACGCGCTACCGTGTGGAAGACTTGCAACCGTCGGTCGGCCATAGGTCAAATGCTCTGGAGTGGGTCGATAAACATATTTTATATTATAGTCAGTTAATGAAACCAAGTCTGTCGCGCCCAAGCCACGGCCGATAGGCAGGACAGCCGACCCAGACCTCGGCCACCACGAGCCACCCAGAGTACTGGCGACTATGCGGCAACGATCGGGACTGATGTGGGCAACCGCGCTTACGTTCGTGATCGCAGGGCTCAGCGTTGCATTGACCCGAATGGCTGGGGCCGCGGGTTTCGCGTTAATCGAACAAAGCGTATCCGGAATGGGCACCGCCTATGCGGGCGCGGCCGCAACCGCAGATTCAGTCGATACCCTGTACTTCAACCCTGCCGGCATGACCCGTCTGCCCGGCACCCAGTCTGGCGCGGCGGTGCACCTGATCCGACCAAAGACAGAATTCAACAACAAGGACAGCCGCTTCGCCACAATGGCGCCCATCCAGGGGGGCGACGGCGGGGACGCCGGGGGACTGGCGGCCGTTCCGCACTTCTACCTTACGCACCAGGTCGGTGATACGACCTGGCTCGGGCTGGCGGTCAACGCCCCGTTCGGACTGAAGACCGAGTACGACAGCGACTGGGTCGGTCGCTACCATGCGATCAAATCCGAGGTGAAGACGGTGAATATCAACCCGTCGGTCGGCCTCCGGGTCAACGACCAAGTCAGTATCGCGGTCGGCGCCAGCGCGATGTATCTGGAGGGTGAGTTCACCAACGCTATTGATTTCGGCCTCCTAGTCAACCCAGCGCTGGCGGGCACGCTGGACGGCAAATCGAAAATCGAGGGTGACAGCTGGGGCTGGGGATTCAACGTCGGCGCATTGTTCGAGCCATCCACAAAGACCCGTATCGGCGTGCATTTTCGTTCCCAGGTCAGCCAGGATATCGAAGGAGATGCCAAGTTCAAGCAAGCCCCGGGAGCCCTGCAGCCCCTATTTTCCGACACCAATGTGAAGGCCGATGTCGACCTTCCCGCGAGCGTCTCGGTGAGTGGCTTCCACCAGCTCAACGCCGAATGGGCCATCGTCGGCGACTACACCTGGACCGACTGGAGCAGCATTCCCGAGCTACGTTTCAAATTCGACAACAGCCTGCCCGATGGCGTAACCAGCTTCGATTGGCGCGATACCAGTCGGGTCTCGCTGGGTGGCATCTACACGCCGCAACGCTCGGTGTGGTCCTATCGATTCGGCGTCGCCTACGACGAGTCACCGGTCCGCAGTGCAAAGTCACGCAGTGCGCGTCTGCCCGACAATGACCGCATCTGGATCACCATCGGTGCAGGCTTCAGACCCAGCGAAAAACTGCGGATCGACGTCGGCTATGCGCATTTGTTCATCGATGACGCCAAGATTAGAAAGACCGCGACCGGCGAGGATGCGACGCGTGGCGCGCTCAATGGTAGCTATGAAGCCAGCGTAGATATCCTGTCGATCGAGGCGCAATACCAATTCTGATCGCGCTAAAAAGCCGCCCATGGGCGGCTTTTCTTTTGGCCCGACCGAGGCCGCTTCAAATGTAAAGGCAGATATCCGACTCTCCGGCGAATTCGAAGAAGCGGGCGGCGCCGGCATATTCCACACCGTCGATAAATGCCGATGAGTCCATGTCGAACAGATCGACAGTCATCTGGCAGGCAATCAGTCGTACCTCTGCTTCCTGGCAGAGCTCCCGCAGCTCTTCCAGACTGGCGACACCCTTGCTCGCCATCTTCTTTTTCATCATCGAGGTCATCATGGCCTCCATACCCGGCAGCGCTGTGAGCAGGGTAGGAAACCACTTTTCCATACCCATAGGCATCGGCATACCCGGATTGCCCAGCGGCGTGACCTTCAGGTCGAGGTCTTTCTTGAGCAGCTGAAGGCCGTAGAAGGTGAAGAAGATCTCGGTCTCGTAGCCGAGAGCAGCCGCCGTCGAGGCGAGGATGAAGGGCGGATAGGCCCAGTCGAGCGAACCTTTGGTCGCGATGATGGCTAGTTTTTTCTCTTCCATCGTTGCATCCTCCTTAGGTTGGGAGTGAACCTGCCTCAGACCGCGAGATCAGGACTTCTTAATCAAAAACAGGAATTTACCGCCTTCTTCCTTGGACTCAATCAGCTCGTTGCCGGTCTGCCGCGCGAAGGCCTCGAAGTCCTTCACCGAGCCGGGATCGGTCGCGATGATATGCAGGATTTTCCCCGACTCCATACCGACCAGGGTCTTCTTTGCACGCAGGATGGGCAGCGGACAGTTCAGGCCGCTTGCGTCCAACTCTTCGTCGAAATCAGCCATGGGTAACCTCCAGGATGCGCTGTTTTAGTTTTCGCGGGTTAAAGTGGTCGATCCTTATATTCGAAGTGTCTAAGAAACGCAAGGATCACATCAGACCGGCACGCTGCTTGTGCGGTGCAACGATCTCGAAACCCTCCCGCACCCAAGCGATGATGCCGCCGCGCAGGTTCAGTACGTTGTGGATGCCCTGCTGATTAAGAAAACTGCAGGCGTGATACGAACGTGCCCCGCTGCGGCAATACAGCACCACATCCTTGTCCTTCGGCAGGTCGTGCATCCGAAGCGGGATGAGATGCATGGCCATGTGCTCCGCGCTCGGCAGAATACCCTGCACCAACTCGGCGTCGCTGCGAATATCGATCAGCGCAATATGATCTCCGGCGTCGACCCGCGCCTGGAGTTCCGCTGCATCGATCTCTCTCACCAACATCGCTCACCTCAATTACCGCTAGCCAGTAACTATCGAAATAGTATATTATTATTTCCTCATATAGTCAACGCCTTAGCGTGCCGCGATACCAACGACCAGGTGTGAAACGGAGCCATGGAGCATTTACCGATATTCCTGTCCGTGAGAGATCAGATCTGCGCAGTGATCGGCGGCGGCGAGATCGCGACGCGCAAGGTCTCCCTGCTGCTGCGTGCCGGCGCCCGGGTCCGGATCATCGCGCCACGACTCTGTCCCAATCTGAGCACACTCTGCGATCAGGGCCGCATTACCCACCTCACCCGCGAGTACCGGGACGGCGACCTGGACAATGCCTATCTGGCCATCGCTGCAACCGATAGCGCCGACGTAAACCATGCCGTCGCCGACGCCGGCCGGGCGCGCAATATCCCGGTGAACGTGGTCGACCATCCCGAGGACGGTAGCTTCATCATGCCATCGATCATCGACCGCTCGCCGGTGATCGCAGCGGTCTCGACTGGCGGCACCTCACCAGTGCTCGCCCGTCTGATGCGCTCCCGCCTCGAATCCATGATTCCCGCCGGCTATGGCCGCCTCGCGGAACTCGCCGGCAGATTTCGCGAGCGCGTCAAACAGGCCTTCGCAGACCCGGCAGATCGACGGCGCTTCTGGGACCGGGTATTACAGGGCAACGTCGCCGAGCGCGTATTCTCGGGGCACATGCACGAGGCCGAGGTGCTGATGGAGCACGAATTGGGCAGCGGACCCTTGCAGGCCGGTATGGGCGAGGTCTACCTTGTTGGCGGCGGACCGGGTGACCCCGATCTGCTGACCTTCCGCGCATTGCGCCTGATGCAACAGGCGGATGTCGTCGTCTACGACCGCCTGGTCGCCAAGGCAGTGCTGGACATGACGCGCAGCGATGCCGAACGCATTTATGTCGGCAAGGAACGCGACAAGCATGCGATGCGCCAGGAGGAGATCAACCAGCTGCTGGCGGACTTGGCCAAGCAGGGTCAGCGCGTGGTGCGTCTCAAAGGCGGGGATCCCTTCATCTTCGGGCGCGGAGGAGAGGAGATCGACACGCTGGCCAGTCAGGGCGTGCCCTTCCAGGTCATACCGGGCATCACCGCAGCGTCCGGTTGCGCCAGTTATTCCGGCATCCCGTTGACCCACCGCGACTACGCCCAGTCTGTGACCTTCGTGACTGGGCATCTGAAAGACAACACCATGAATCTGAACTGGTCACAGCTGGCCCAGCCGAATCAGACCCTGGTCTTCTACATGGGACTCAAGGGCCTGCCGGTGATCAGCCGTGAGCTGCAGGCGCATGGCATGGCACCAAATACCCCGGCCGCGCTCATACAGCAGGGGACTACGCAGAAACAAAAGGTCTTCACCGGCACGCTGGCTTCGCTGCCGGAGGTCGTAGCGCGGGAAAAGCCGACGCCACCGACACTGATCATCGTCGGCGACGTCGTACAGCTCCATGGCAAGCTGTCCTGGTACAAATCGCCGGAGCATTCGGAGCAGGGTGCTACCTCACCGATAACGCCGGGCACGGAACTCAGGCACTAGTGGGCTGCTTGGTAAGTTCGGTAACACTCAGCCGATCCTCAAGCGTCATCGGCAAGGCTCGCGAGCGCCGGACTAGCCGTTGCTAATTCAAGCGAGCGAAACACAGGCGATGGCGCTTGTGGACCGGCCCGAAGGGAGCCCACTAGT
>JAHEJD010000155.1 GCA_024639005.1 Chromatiaceae bacterium
GCTCGCTGTATGAGAAGGTGCTGGCCGGGCATCCACCCGGCGATGCAGCGATGATGTGCGGCTCCGGGGTGACCGCGTGTCACAACCTGCTGGCGATGGAACTGGCGGGGCTGACAGGCGGGCGCCTGTACGCCGGCTCTTGGAGCGAGTGGATTCGCGATCCGAGCCGTCCGGTCGCGACCGGGCCTTGACTGATTGTCGGCTTAGATGCCCAGGACGGATCGATCGACCCGCATGCTGACGGCCTGCGCGGCCGTCTCTGTCTCATAGATGACCAGGACCGTCGCCTGTGTCTGGTCTTGCTGCAGCAGCGCCAGGCCTTCGGCCTTCGCACCGCCCGGCTTGCTGACCGCACCCAGCAGTTGGGTCGCCGACGTACCGCCGTCTTTGCCGGGTGTCTGATCCTTGCCATCCCACCACCAGAGACAAAACGGCCCGGTCGCATCGTTGACAGGCCCGGAGATGATCAGAAAACCCTCATCGAGGGCGACCATATCGCGGATACCCTGACCGTCGAGGCAGACCAAATGCAGCTGGTAGCGTTTCGGCTGATCGAAAGTCAAAAGCATTACCGGCACCAGGTTGTCGCGCAATACCGGGCCGCGAAAGCCCAGGTACAGCAGGCCATCGCGAAACGCGATGCCCTCGATATCGATGCCGTTCTCTTTGCCAGGGATACCCCAGAAAGGCCCGAGCAACGAGTCTTTGCGCAGGCGTTTGGAGAGGTCGATGCGTTGCTTGCCGCCGAGTTTTCCGGTCGATGGATCGAACGCGACGCGGTACAGCCGGCTGCGCTATTCCTGCTGCTCCACCTGCGGCAGGCGCTCCCGGTTCTTGGCCACAGAGAGTTCCGGTTTGAGCCGCTTGCGCCGCCAGGAATGAGAACCGATGACATACAGGTAGCCATCGCCGTAGGAAATCGCCTCGATATCGGTCTCTTGATCCTGCTTGGCCAGCGGCAGCTGTTTCTTCAGCCGCCAACGACGTCCCTCTTTGGCGCTCCGCAGCAACTGCAGCCTGTGTCCCTCGTCGGCGCCGAGTATCAGATAATTGCCCACCACCACGGCACCGCTGTGATCCAGGCTCGCATCGATGGCGCCGTTCAGATCCATCGGCTGCAGCGTCGTGATCCGCTCCATGGTTCGATCGACCGGATTCGCAGGCGAAGCTTGCTCAAGCAATGTACTGTGCCCCCGGCAGCAGGGCGTCATCGAACACGTCGGGGAGGTGGTCGAGGAAATCGAGGGCCTGCTCGCGCGGCATCGCCAGGCGCAGACAACCCGAGGCCTCGGGGTAGATCAGTTCCAGCATCAGCTTTCCGGGGTCGTCGGCGGCATAACACTGCAGTATGACATCGTTGCGGTCGACGACACCGAGAAAGTTCTCGGCGGCGACCAACAGGCGCTGGGCCAGCGGCACGACCCGGCCGGCCGGCAGGGATTCCGGCTGGCTCGAGGTAATAACCACGTCATTGCGGTAATCACGGTAAAAGACCCGGAAGGTCCGATTGTCGCCGGCACCGCTCATGCGCGACGCCAGGTCGTGCCGTCCGGGGTATCCTCGAGCACGATGCCCGCGGCCTTGAGCTGGTCGCGGATGGCATCCGCCGCGGCCCACTGCTTGGCCCGCTTGGCCTGAATGCGGCGCGCAATCAAGTCATCGATCACTTCATCCGACAGGCCATCGGCCCCTGGATCCACGCCGCGCAGAAAGACCTCGGGATCGTCCTGCAGGATACCCAGCAGGCCGCCAAGTCTGCGCAACAGGGCCGCCAGCGCCGCCGCCCGTTTCGGATGTTCGGCACGGGCGCGGTTGATCTCGCGCGCCAAGTCGAAAAGTGCGGCGAGCGCCTCCGGGGTGTTGAAATCGTCCGCCATAGCGGCATGAAATCTCTCCTCCAGCGCCTCGTCCGAGGCCGGCTCGGCGTCTGGAAGACCACGCAGGGCCGTGTAGAAGCGGGTCAACGCGGCACGCGCATTATCGAGATGTTCGTCGTCATAGTGCAGCGGCGAACGGTATTGACTGGTCAGGATGAAATAGCGCACCTCCTCCGGTCGGTAGCGCACCAGGATCTCACGCACGGTGAAGAAGTTGCCTAGCGACTTGGACATCTTCTCGTCGTTGATGCGTACAAAACCATTGTGCATCCAGTAGCGGACGAAGGGATGACCCGTGGCCCCCTCCGACTGCGCTATCTCGTTTTCGTGATGCGGAAAGGTCAGGTCGGCCCCGCCGCCATGGATATCGAAGGTGGCGCCCAGTGCCCTGGTCGACATCGCTGAGCACTCGATATGCCAGCCCGGGCGACCTGGGCCCCAGGGCGACTCCCAGGCGGGCTCACCGGGCTTGGCCGATTTCCACAGCACAAAGTCGAGCGGATCGCGCTTGACCTCGTCGGGCTCCACGCGCGCCCCCGCCTGCAGATCTTCAATCGACTTTCCGGAAAGCCGACCGTATCCGGGAAAGCTCTTTACATCGTAATACACGTCGCCGTTGTCGGCGGCATAGGCATGCCTGCGCTCGATCAGCCGCGCAATCATGGCGATGATGTCGGGTAGATGTTCGGTCGCCCTGGGTTCCTGGTCGGGCGGTAGTATCCCCAAGGCCTCGGCATCTTCGTGCATCGCGCGGATATAGCGTTCGGTCAGTTCGGTAAAGGGTTCACCCCGTTCGTTGGCGCGATTGATAATCTTGTCGTCGATATCCGTGATGTTGCGGACATAGGTGACCTCGTAGCCCAGCCACCGCAGGTAGCGCGCGACCACATCGAACACCACCATGACCCTGGCATGACCCAGATGGCATAGGTCATACACCGTCATGCCGCACACATACATGGAGACGCGCCCCGGGTCGAGCGGCGTGAACGTCTGCTTGGCGCGGTGGAGATCGTTATAGATGCTCAGCATGGTGATTCAGGAAAAACTCGTCAGCACGGAAGAGGTTGCAATACATACTAAACGGCAATGCGGGCAGCATCGATACGCCGGGTGGCCTCCTGATGCCACGGCGCATAATCAACGATAGAATTGTATCGCCTGCGCCGGCGCAGACAAACGGCTCTCGAACCGGCCTGTGCGGACGGACGATCGCGGTTTGCGATAAAAACGAGGGCCGCTACCCCTTCCGGCCCGGACCAAGGGTTTTGCAGCGCCGCTCGCACGGCTACACTAAGCTCCCTTTTCGCAAATCGAGGTCGATCGATGAAACCCTTTGCCCTGTCGTTGCTCGCCGGCCTGCTTTTCCTGGTTTGTTCGGCGGCACAGGCCGATACGGTCGCCGTCGTGCTGAAGACCAGCAAGGGCGACATCACGCTCGAGCTCGACGCTGAAAAGGCGCCCCAGTCCGTCGAGAATTTTCTCGCTTACGTCGACGCCGGTTTCTACGACGGCACCATCTTTCACCGCGTCATCCCCGATTTTATGATCCAGGGCGGCGGACTCGATCCGGACATGACGAAGAAGGCCACCCGTGACCCGGTCCAGAATGAGGCCAAGAACGGCCTCAAGAATCGGCGCGGCACCATCGCGATGGCCCGCACCCAGGCCCCGCATTCGGCGACGGCGCAGTTCTTCATCAATCATAAGGACAACACGAATCTCGATTATCCAAGCTTCGACGGTTGGGGTTATGCGGTATTCGGCCGCGTGTCCGACGGCATGGACGTCGTGGACGCCATCGCGGCCGCGCCCACCACGACCCGGGGCGGACGCCGCGACGTACCACAGGAGACCATTCTAATCGAGTCCGTGTCGCGTTTGCCGTGAGCTCGCCGAACCCTTATCCCCCGCAGGCCCGCATCACCGGGTAATCTCAGAACATCGACACCAGGAGCACCGGCATGATTACGCTGACCACCAACCATGGCGACATTGTCATCGAACTCGACCACGAAAAGGCCCCCAAGACCTGCGAGAACTTTGAGCAATATGTGCGCGACGGCCACTACGACGGCACGGTATTCCATCGCGTGATCAACAATTTTATGATCCAGGGCGGCGGCTTCATGCCGGATATGGCGCAGAAGCCGACGCGGGACCCGATCGAAAACGAGGCCAAGAACGGGCTGCGCAATGTAACCGGCAGCATCGCGATGGCGCGCACCTCGGCGCCGCATTCCGCGAGCGCGCAGTTCTTTGTCAACATCAAGGACAACGGCTTTCTCGATTACCCCGGGCAGGACGGATGGGGCTATTGCGTATTCGGCAAGGTCACCGACGGCATGGACGTGATCGACAAGATCAAGATCGTCGAGACGACCAATCGCGCCGGCCACTCGGATGTCCCGGTCGATCCGGTAGTGATCGAAAAGGCAGAGATCACGGACTGAACGATCGTCTGTGCGCGCGTTCGCGCACCGCTGCATCAGAGCACGTAGAGCAGCACCACGGGCAGCACCGCGAGGCTGGCCATGTTGCCCAGCAGGACCACGGCCGCGACCCGGTGCGGCTCGATATCGTAGCGCTCGGCAAGCAAGAAGTTCAGCACCGCTGGGGGCAAGGCCGCGAACACGATCAATTGTGCCGTCTGCAGCTGCGGCAGTTCGATCAGCAGCAACGCCAGCAACGCCATCAGCAGGCCGCTCAGCGGGCACAGCACGGCCCCGGCCAGACCGATGCGCCAGTCGGACAAGTCGACCGCTGTCATGCGCACGCCCAGCGCGAACAGCATCAGC
Organism: Chromatiaceae bacterium; assembly: GCA_024639005.1. GTDB lineage: Bacteria > Pseudomonadota > Gammaproteobacteria > Chromatiales > Chromatiaceae > Thiosocius. Next base: position 4,676 of record JAHEJD010000155.1, read on the forward strand.
GGGATGGCGATCTGGCCCAGCAGATCGATGGCCTGGTGCAGCGGACCGGGCACCTGCACCTGCAACACCGCCACCACCAGCCCGGCCAGGGTGGCCAGCAGCATCGGCATGCGGATCAACTTCAGCGGATTGACGTGGCCGGTCAGCATTGCATTGCCGACCGTGAAATGCAGCGTATTCTCGACCAGGAACAGGATCATCGCTGCCGGCAGCGCAGACTCACCGAACGCGAACAGCGCCAGCGGCAACCCCATATTGCCGGAGTTGTTGAACATCATCGGGGGCAGAAAGACATCCCTGCGGTAGCCGAACAGCCGCGCAAACGGCCAGGCGATCAACCCCGAACCCAGGACCACCACGGCGGCCGCCAGCGCCAGCTCGGCATAGCGGGCCAGTTCGAAACCCTCCCCCGACAACACCGAGAAAATCAGGGCCGGCGTGAAGATCTCCAGATTGAGCCGATTCGCCGACGCCATGTCCGGACCGAAACGACGGGCGTATGCGTAGCCGAGCAGCACAATGGCGAAGATCGGGAAGACAATCTCGAATACCTGGTACATGACCGGCCCGCCGTGTGCAAACCGGGCAGGATACGACCCTGGTCCCCGGACGACAACGCGACGTCAGCGGCACGTCTGATCAGTGGTTACAATTGGGCGCCATGGCAAGGCAATGGTTCATCTCGGATCTGCATCTGGCGAGCGAACGCCCCCGGACACTGGAGCTGTTCGAGCACTTTCTCGCCGACTACCCCACAGCGGGTGATCGCCTGTTCATCCTCGGCGACCTGTTCGACGCATGGATCGGCGACGACGATGATGCCGAGTTGGCGACCCGGGTGCGACAGGCCATTCGGACAGCCACGGATCGTGAGGTGGCGATTTTCGTTCAGCACGGCAATCGCGACTTCATGATAGGCCGGCGGCTGATGCGAGAAAGCGGCGCGCGGCTGCTTCCCGACCGCCATGTAACCCGCGTGGCGGACCAGCCAACGCTGCTCATGCATGGCGATCTGCTGTGTACCGACGATGTGGACTACCTGCGCGCGCGGCGCCGATTCCGCAACCCGTTGTTCCGGTGGATGATGCTACGCAAACCGCTGCACGAACGGCGCCGCATCGCCGCCGATTACCGCCGGCGCAGCGGTGAAGAGACGGCGCTCAAGCCGGCTGAGATCATGGACGTAAACCCGACAGCGGTAGTGCGCGAGCTGCAGAAACACCGTGTTCGGCAGTTGATACACGGCCACACCCACCGTGCGGCCACCCACCGGCTCACGCTGCCTGATGGCAGCCACGCCAAGCGCATCGTGCTGCCGGAGTGGCATAGCGATCGCGCAGTCGCCTGGGCGGATGACGGCAGTCGCCTGCAAGAGGTCCAGCTGGTACGCGGTTAACCCGCAAATTGCACGAGGGCGGACACGTTGCTGAGGTCTTGCCTCATAAATCACGGGTTCCGGGATCCATCAGCGCCATGGTCTTCAGCGGTACGGTTTGTCCTGATCGGTTTTCTGCAAATTCTGGCGTTGCATCTCACTCGATCCCCCTCGAGCCATAGCTACGGCTATGCCTCTTCGGCCGATCGAGCAAGCTGCTTAGCCAGATTTCCCAGAAACTCCGATCCCCTCGTGCATTTTGTGGGGTAGTCAAATCGCGCCGGGGAAGGACATCGGCCGACGCTCGAAACTCTCGGGCAGCGAGAACAACGCGCTGTCTGCGTCGAAATCGGCATCGAAATCGACCAGCGATTGACTGCGCCCCGCACTGCGTTCGTGCATCGGCAGGCCAAACTGCAGTGAGCGACCGGCCGCATAGACATTGGCCGCCAGATCACAGGCGCTGCGCGCGCTCAGCGGCGTCGCATCTAGCGCCTGCGCCTGAATGCGCGCCAACGCCAGTTTGAACTCCGCCAGCGCCTCCACCGTCTCCTGCATGGCGCCCTGCAGCACAACCAGCTCGCTGCACAACTCGCCGTTGGCCAGCAGGCGCACATTCTTTGGCTGAATCCCGCCCACGGCGGGCGCCTGCTCGTCGAGCTCGACCTGCTCTTCAAGGATGAGGCTGTCGCCGGGCTCCGGCACGCTGAACGGCGGCTGCATCACGCGGACGGAACGTTCGGACAGTGACACGTTGTACAGCATCTCCTGGCGTCGATCGAACAGCGTGTAGCCATCGCCGTCGACGCCCTCGTCCAGGCGCAGATGGTCGGCACTGACGATCACCCGACTGACATAGGGCTCGCTGCCCTGCTCCCATACCTGATAGATCAGCAGCGCAGCGGGTTCGGCGAGCACCTGCAGGGTCGTCGACCACAGCGCCAGCGAGATCAGGATTTTTTGCATAGTGCCTCCAGGCGTCCCAGCTCCGATTCCGTAAATCCCGCCTCGCGGCGGGCCGTTTTGTGCAGCGGACAACGAACGCCGCCGGGCAGATGCGTCGCCAGCATGTCGAAGTAGACGGTCTCCGGATCCAGCGCGCTTTTCTCACAGAGATAACGGAACCAACGCGTGCCGGCCTCGACGTGGCTGATTTCATCGCGCAGGATGATGCGCAAAATGGCCACCGTTCGTTGGTCCCCGACCGCAGCGAATCGTTCCATCATCCCGGGCGTGACGTCCAGGCCACGCGCCTCCATGACGCGCGGCACCAGCGCCATCCGCAGCATTGCATCGTGGGCGGTCTTCTGCGCCAGATCCCACAGGCCATTGTGGGCCGGAAAATCACCATAGGCATAACCGAGCTCGCCCAGACGCCCCTGCAACAGGGCGAAATGATGGGCCTCCTCGGCCGCCACCCGGGACCAGTCGCGGTAGTAGTCGTCGGGGAGATCACGGAAGCGAAAGACGGCATCGCAGGCCAGGTTGATGGCGTTGAACTCGATGTGTGCGACCGCATGTATCAGAGCCGCCCGACCTTCTGGCGTTCCCAGGCGGCGACGCGCCAGCGCGCCGGGCCTGACCAGCGCTGGACGCTCCGGGCGGCCGGCGTCGCGCAGGGTGGGCCCATGGGCAGCCGGATTCCGTCGCAGCCGGCCGGCCGCCCAGTCATCCCGAAGCTGCCCGGCGAGCGCGAGTTTCTGGGCGACATCGGTACAACGCAGGCATTGTTCGGCGGCGGTGTACAGGTCCGATGACATCGGTGCAGTCTAGCAGCCTGTCGGACTTAACACCGTTGGGCTGCTAGTCTGAAAATCTCACCAGCCGGCATCGGCGCGCCCGGGCCAACATAAGCAGTGCCTTATGTTAGACTCCAGCGATTATCGAGCGATACATCTCGAATTCCTACCGACGCCGCCCGCGTCTCGCGAGGTCACCACGTTGGAAAGCATCACCCTGCGACGGCACTACAGCCGCAATACCCTGTTACGCATCGTTATTCTCGCTGTGCTGGCAGCCGGGGTCGGGATCTGGAAATTCGAACTGATCAACACGGTCTATTTCAAGGACCAACTCACCCAGGTCGGCCTTGTTATCAACGGTGCCATCCTGGTGTTGTTCCTGATCGGCCTGTTGCGCGCGGTCAGCATCCTGATCGGCTACATGCGCGAAGAGTCGGCCCTCACCCGCTTCATTCGCAATGTCGAGACACGGCCAGACAGTGATCCCCTCAGGGGCGTGCGCACGGGCAGCATGATCGCCCGCCGCTATGCCACGCTGCGTCGACTGCACGCGGCGCGCACGCCGATCAATCAGAATGCGCTGGCGTCAACGCTGGTGGCGAGCGAGAGCACGCGCAATAGTCTGCCGCGCTTTATCAACAATATCTTGATCCTGACAGGCGTCTTCGGGACCATCGTATCTCTGTCGATGGCGCTGGTCGGGGCCTCCGATGTGCTCGAGAATGCGATCAGTGCAACCGGGATGGGCATGGTAATCCACGGTATGTCCACCGCGCTGTCGACGACCATCACCGCGATCGTGTGCTATGTGTTTTTCGGTTATATCTATCAGCGCCTGACGGACGCACAGACCAACTTGGTCAGCGGCGTGGAGCAGGTCACCACGACCTATCTGATACCCAGGTTCCAGATCCAGACCGATAACGTGCTGTATGAGTTCACCGGCCTGATCCAGTCGCTGCAGGGCCTGGTCGATCAGCTGCAGAAATCACAGGCCGGATTCGAGTCCGCCCAGGACGAGCTCGCCGATACCCTGGGGATGTATCGGGACAAGATGGATGGCCTGGACGACCATCTCGACACCATCAAACAGCAGCTGCGCTCGGGCTTCCGTCTGCGCGATGACGACGCATGAGCCAGGAGGGCTTCACCGACCTGCGCCTGAACCGCGGCGGCAATGACGCAAACGAGGGATTCTGGCCGTCATTTACCGACATCATGACCGTGGTGGTGATGATCTTTCTGATCTCCATGGTCGTGCTGCTGGTGCGCAATATGGAGCTGGTCAATCAACTGCGCGCCACCATGGAGGCCGAGCGCATCGCCGCGGAGCTGGCGCGTGCCACTGGCGAAGAGAAAGACACCCTGTCGAGCGCGCTGCATCGTGCCGAGGAGCGTGTGCAGCAGCTGCAGCTAGAGGTGATGCGGCTGCAAGATAAGGGGCTGCGCAGCGAGACCCTGATCGCCGAACAGCTGCGCGCGATCACCGGGCTGACCAACCAGCGCGACGATCTGGCCCAACAGGCGGCGCAACTCGTTATATTGCGGGAACGCCTGCAGGCCGATGTCGAGAAACGTCAGGCGCAGCTGAATGCCGCGCTGCAGGAGGTCGACAGCAAGCAGCTGCAGCTTAGCGCCGCCCAGCGCAACATCAGCAACCTCGAGGAAAGCCTTGAGGCGATGCGCACCCGCTATGCCGAGAGTGAGGAACAGATCGATCAGCTGCAGCGCACAGTGACCCAACAGCGGCAGAGTCTCGAGCGGGCCAGCGAGCAAGAGCAGGACATCGAACGCCGCTACCTGGTGCTGGCCGATGACTACGACAATCTCAAGCTCAAGTACGACCAGCTGGTGCGCCCGGCGCGCACCTCGGCCGGTCGGCATCTGATCGAGGTGCGCTACTCGAAACGAGATGGCAGCTACCAGATTGCGTGGCGCGAGGGGCGCACCGACAGCTTCCAGGAGATCAGCCGCACCCGCCTCGATCAAGTACTCACCCGGCTGTCCCGGGAAAAGGACAACGGCCTCTACGTAAAGGTCATCTTTCCCGAAAACAGCGGGCTCTCTTACAACGAGGCCTGGGAATTCACCAGCCACCTGCACAGTAACTACGACTACTATTTCAAGGTCGAGTCGAGTTCTGAAGACGACGGATCAGATCAGCCTTGACGGGCTCTGACGCACGCATCCCGACCAATCTGATCACCGGCTTCCTCGGCGTCGGCAAGACCACGGCGGTGCGCCACCTGCTTGCGCAGCGGCCCGCGGGAGAGACTTGGGGCGTACTGGTCAATGAGTTCGGGGAGATAGGCGTCGACGGCAGCCTGCTGGCAGGCGAGAAAGCGCCCGTGCAGGAAGTCGCCGGGGGCTGCCTGTGCTGTGTCGCCGCACCGGCATTTACGACCGGTCTCAATCGTCTGATACGCCAGCATCGTCCGGACCGCATCCTGATCGAGCCGAGCGGTCTGGGTCATCCCGCACAGGTGCTGGAGACGCTGAGCGGTCCCCTCTATGCGACAGTGCTCGACGTGCGCGCCACGGTCTGCCTGCTGGATATCCGCCATCTGGCATCGCCGCGTCATCGCGAACATCCGACCTTTCAAGATCAGCTCCATCTCGCCGACGTGCTGGTCGCCAACAAGATCGACCTCGTCGCGGCCGTTGAACAGCTCGCCTTCGAGGGGTTTGCCGCCGGGCTGCGGCCGCCCAAGCAGCGCATCGCAATGGTCGAACACGGCATGCTCGATCCGGCGTGGCTCGACCTCGGCCGCAGTGCCGAACGCCGGGCGGCCTTCCCCGAGGCACATGCCTTTTTGGTTGAAAGCGGCAGGCCCGTTGCAGATGGCCAACAGCACAGTGACGAGGACTGGTTGCGCATCGAAGGCCGCGGTGATGGCTACCATCGCGTCGGCTGGCTCATCGGACAAGCGACGTCCTGCGACGCGTCGATGCTGATGGCATGCGTCGACAACATATCCGTCGAGCGCAAGAAGGGCGTTTTTCTGACCAATGAGGGGTGGCGCATTGTCAATCAGGGCGAATGGTCGACGACCGACACGCCGCCCGACGGTCGCGCACGCCTCGAGGTCATCGACCCCAGCCCGATAGATGCACTTGCGCTGGACGCCGGACTGCGCCGGGTCTTGCGCGGGGACTGCCCTACATCCTCCGTCGGTTAGTCAAAGGCCAGTAGCCGGACACGTGGTCGGGCTCAGGACGACGAGGACTTCACCTTTTCCTTGATGCGTGCGGCCTTACCGGTGAGGCCGCGCAGATAGTAGAGCTTGGCGCGCCGGACATCGCCACGCCGCATCACCTTGACCTCGGCCACGCTCGGGCTGTAGGCCTGGAACACCCGTTCCACCCCCTCTCCGTGGGAGATCTTGCGCACCGTGAACGAGGAATTCAGGCCCCGGTTACGCTTTGCGATACACACGCCTTCAAACGCCTGCAGACGCTCACGTTTGCCTTCGACCACCTTGACCTGAACGACCACGGTATCGCCTGGACCGAAGTCCGGCAGCGTCTTGCCCATCTGTTCTGCTTCGAGTTCCTGGATGATATTGCTCATCGCCGCTGCTCCTGTACCTCAGGTGCCCTTCCGGGCACGGATGAATTCGTCGAGTAACACCTGTTCCTCGCTGCTCAACCGGCGTCTCTCAAGAAGATCCCGTCGGCGCAACCAGGTCCGCCCCAGGGCCTGCTGCAGCCGCCAGCGACGTATCAGTTCATGATTACCGGACGTCAACACCTCCGGCACCCTACGCCCCTCGATCTCCTCGGGCCGCGTGTAATGCGGACAATCCAGCAGACCGTCCGCATAAGAATCCTGTTCGGCCGAATCCGCGTGCCCCAACACCCCGGGTAACTGCCGGATTACCGCATCCATCATCACCATCGCCGGCAACTCGCCGCCCGAAACCACGTAATCGCCGATCGACCACTCTTCGTCCACATAGGCTTCGATGAGCCGCTCGTCGATGCCCTCATAGCGTCCAGCCAGCAGAATCAGGCCCGGACGGCCGGACATGTCCTGGACGGCATCCTGGTCGAGCCGGCGTCCTTGGGGGCTCAGGTAGACCACTGGACTGGCCGAGGCCACCGCCCTGGCGGCGCCGATCGCCCGGCGCAGCGGATCGACCATTACGACCATCCCCGGACCACCACCGTAGGGCCGGTCATCGACCGTGCGGTGGATATCATCGGCAAAATCCCGTGGATTCCACAACGTCAGCTGCACCTGACCGCGCTCGATGGCTCGTCCGGTAACGCCGACGCGCATCGCCTCGAACATCTCCGGAAAAAGGCTAATCACATCGAAGCGCATGCCGTTTCCTATGCCGACCAGCCGACATTGCGCCGTGCGTCTAACGCGTTACCTTTCCCGTCGGCGACCGGGGCTCGCCACAAATCGTCGGTCGCCCGCGGCGGACCGATGATGCGAAACTCACGAACCTAGAACTCCGGGTCCCAGTCGACCCGCATCTCTCCAGCGGCAAGATCCACGTCGCGTACCACCTGCTGCCAGACATAGGGGACCAGTCTTTCCCGCTCCCCCTGCACCACGATCACGTCGTTGGCGCCGGTCTCGAACAGCTGCACGATATGGCCGAGATCGACACCCTCGACCGTGATCACGCGCAGCCCGATCAGGTCGGCCCAGTAAAACTCGCCGGGCCTGGTCGTTTCCGGCAGCCGCTCTCGCGGGACCGTGATCTCCGCGCCAATCAGCGCCTCGGCCTCGTCGCGATCGTTACATCCGACCAGCTTCGCGACCACGACCTTGCCTTGGCGACGCCATGCATCCACCGACCAGACCTCGCGTCGACCGCCCCGCGCCAGGTGCCAGGGCGAATAGCCGCCGATATTCTCGCGGGGACTGGTCTCCGAACGCACACGCACCCAGCCTTGGACGCCGTGCGCCCCGGAAATGCGACCGAGGGTGACGAAGCGCTGCTCGCCACCCTCGGCAGTTGTCCTGTTGCTCGTTCCGACCGGCTCGCTCACGGCAAGTCTCCGCGACAGGCCGCTACCGGCAACGACTAGCGGCCGGATCAGCCCTGCGCAGTCTTGCGGTAGCCGTCGACCAGCTTGCGGGCGCGGTCGCTCAGCTGGCCGCCCACAGACACCCAGTGATCGACACGCGCAAGATCGATGCGCAGCGATTCTTCACCTTCGACCGCGATCGGGTTGAAGAAACCCAGCCGCTCTATATAACGACCACCTCGCGCACGGCGCGAATCGGCGGCGACGAGGTGGTAGAAAGGACGCCTTTTTGCGCCCGATCTGGCAAGACGGATCGATACCATATTCTGTGGCCTTCAGTTCTGATCTGTGAGGCTCAGGACGCTGCCGTCGCGAGCGAAACCGCGTATTCTACGCAAAATTCGCGCGTTGTGAAGTAGTAAGTTGCCGGCAAATCACGGGATTGGTGGGAGCGGAAATGAACGAAGACAGCGGTAAAGAAGATCGGTTGACGATCCACCACGGCGCCGACCACAGCTCACCCTACCCGGTCAGCCGTCTGGCGCCCAGCTTCGGCCTCGCCGACCTGGCCCGTGAGATCGAACAGGCCGATCAGATGGTGGCCGGCCGCCTCGGTGCGCAGCTGGAGGTGATCGCCGAGCAGGTCAGATCGCTACAGGCGCAGGCGCGGCGGGTCCTCGAGCAGGCGCGCGAAGACCAGCGACTGCATCACGCGCGCTGCGCATTTCAGCGCAAACCCGGCCACATCTACCACCTGTACGAAGAACCAGACGGCAGCCTGGCCTTCTCGATGCTCTCACCGGACGACTGGGGCGGCGACCCTCCCAAGCCCTTCCGCGGCTCATTTCGGCTCCAGAGCGATCTGAGCTGGACGCCGGCAGAGACCGTCGAAAAAGACGACGAAAGCCGGCGGCTGGTCGCGCGTCTGCTCGGCAGCCCGCTGAGTCTTGACGAAGACAGCGCCTGATTCCGCATCGCCCCCGCCATCAAAACGGGAACCCCCCACCACCACCCGGCGGCATACCACCGCCCGGGAAACCGCCCGGCATCTTGCCCTTCATGCCGCGCATCATCTTCGCCATGCCGCCGCCTTTCATTTTCTTCATCATCTTTTGCATCTGCGTGAACTGTTTCAGCATTTTGTTCACATCCTGCACCTGGGTGCCGGAGCCGGCTGCGATGCGTCTTTTTCGCGATCCCTTGATCACCCCGGGAAAGGTCCGCTCCTGTGAGGTCATGGAATTGACGATTGCGATCAGCTTCTTGACTTCTTTGTCACCGACCTGCGACTTCACCGCCTCCGGGACCTGATTCATGCCGGGCAGCTTGTCCAGCAGGCCGGCCATGCCGCCCATATTGGCCATCTGCTCCATCTGCTCCTTGAAGTCGATCAGGGTGAAACCCTCGCCTTTGTGGATCTTCTTCGCCAGCTTCGCGGCCTTATCCTGATCGACCTTGGCCGTCACTTCTTCGACCAGCGACAGTACGTCGCCCATTCCCAGAATGCGTGACGCCACGCGGTCCGGATAGAAGGGTTCCAGTGCGCTGGTCTGCTCACCGATGCCAAGGAACTTGATCGGCTTGCCGGTGATCTGGCGAATCGACAGCGCAGCACCGCCACGTGCGTCCCCGTCGGTCTTGGTCAGGATGACACCCGTCAGCGGCAGTGCGTCGTTGAACGCCTTGGCGGTATTGGCAGCGTCCTGACCGGTCATCGCATCCACCACGAACAGTGTCTCGACCGGCTCCAGTTCGGCATGCAGCGCCTGGATCTCGCCCATCATCTGCTCGTCGATATGCAGCCGGCCGGCGGTGTCGACAATCAACACATCGAAATAGCCCTTGCGCGCTGCCGCAATGGCCGAGCGCGCAATCGCCAGCGGCTGCTGATCCTGACTGGACGGGAAAAACTCGGCCTCGACCTCCGCCGCCAAGGTCCTCAACTGTTCGATAGCGGCGGGGCGATACACGTCGGCGCTGACCACCATGACCTTTTTCTTCTCGCGTTCCTTCAGCAGGCGCGACAGTTTGGCCACGCTGGTCGTCTTGCCCGAGCCCTGCAGTCCGGCCATCAGGATCACCGCCGGCGGCTGTGCAGCCAGATTCAGCTGCTCATTGGCCTCGCCCATGACGCTAACAAGCTCGTCATTGACGATCTTCACCAACACCTGACCCGGAGTCAGGCTGCGCAGCACCTCTTCACCGAGCGCCTTGGTGCGTACCTGTTCGACGAACGCCTTGACTACCGGCAGGGCAACGTCTGCCTCCAGCAGGGCCATGCGCACTTCGCGCAGGGTATCGCGGACATTGTCTTCGCTGATCCGGCCCTGGCCGCGTACTTTCTGTAGCACACCGCCAAGGCGGTCGGAGAGATTCGCAAACATGGTTTCGATCCGTCTGTAGGGAAGGTGAACTTGCAGAGTTCGCCATTATACGGGTGCAGGCGCGGAATCGTTATGCCATGATTTCGCCCGGCATGAACATCACTCTGATCGCATTTCCGGCGGCGCTGCTGTATCTCGCCGGCGGCCTGAGCACCGGCCTGCGGCTGTTCCGCAGCGCGAACGGATGGCGCCCTTCGCGCAGCCTCGGTATCGGCCTCGGTTTCGCCGGCCTGTTTCTGCATGCTGTCATGCTCTATGTCGAACTGTTCACCGCCGGCGGGCTCAACCTGAGTTTTTTCAACGCCGTCTCGCTGGCCGCGTGGACGGCTGCAGGCCTGCTGCTGCTTTCGGCATTGAGTCAGCCAGTCGACAACCTGGCGATCCTGGCGCTGCCCATGGCCGCTATCACGGTGCTGCTCGATCTAAGGTTTCCGGGCCAGCGGCTGCTCAGTGACAATGCGGACTGGTCGCTGGGGATTCATGTGTTGACTTCGATGCTCTCCTACAGCCTGCTGACACTGGCCAGCGTCCAGGCGATTCTGCTCGCGGTGCAGAACCACTATTTGCGACGCCATCACCCCGGTGGCTTTATCCGTGCCCTGCCGCCACTGCAGACGATGGAGTCACTGCTGTTCGAGATGATCAGCGTCGGCTTTGCACTGCTGAGCGTCAGCCTTCTCACCGGTTTTCTGTATCTCGACGACATGTTCGCGCAACACCTGGTGCACAAGACCGTGTTGTCGATTGCCGCATGGATAGCCTTCGCGGTACTGCTGTGGGGTCGTTACCGGTTCGGTTGGCGCGGACGCAAAGCGATTCGCTGGACGCTGGTCGGCTTTGCGGTATTGATGCTCGCCTACTTCGGCAGCAAGGCAGTCGTCGAGCTGATCCTGAAGCGTTAGTCTCAGTGGCCGGCGGCGTGATAGGCGCTGGTGGCCTTGCGGCCGCGGTTTGTCCGACCAAGCTCTTGTGCGAGCTGGTCCCGCACCTCGATGCTCTTCGCCATCAGATGCTTGTCCAGATCGAGGATGGCGCGGACCCGTTCCGCGACCACCTCGTCGACCGGCGCATGGGTTGCAAACGCCTGCTCGAGCAGCCTACGGCGTTCCGGTTCGAGGGCGATCACGGCGTCCCAGTCACCGGCGTCACCCAGATCGACCATGCGCCGGCTCATCGTCAGCGCGTCGTCGAGGAGTCGATAGCGCGAAAGGGACATCGCTTACACAGCCCCTTCGTTAGCGACGAGATTATCGCCACTCGCTTTACGCACTTCGTCGGGCATGGCATCCCAGGCGCCCTTGATCTCCAGCATCAGATCGATGACCTCAGTCAGTGCCTGCGCATCGTTGTGCGCCGAGGCGTCGATCATGCGACGCAGCATGTAGGCATAAAGATCGTCGAGATTGACCGCGATCGAACCGCCGGTCTCCATATCGAGGCTGCTCCGCAGCCCGTTGATGATCGACATCGCCCAGGTGATCTGCTGGCTCTTGCCCTCCAGGTCGTTGCGATCGATACAGCCTTTCGCGGTGGCCGCCTTCTCCAGCGCGCCTTCCATCAACATCTGTACGAGTCGGTGAGGGCTGGCATAAGCCACCTCGGATTCGGCCGCAATCTTTCCGTATTTCGCTGCACCGGTGTTCTTTTTTCCGTAGGACATCGAGTGGTTTCCAGTTGATTGCCGAACACACTCTCTAGCGACCGTGGCTACCGAAAATAAAGGGACTTGGTTTCCCCGATTTCGCTCGGGTTAGGCGCGGATCAACCGGTGAGATTCTGTAGCAAAAAGCCGCTGGTGGACTGCAGACCGCCGATCAGCCGGTCGAGGGCGGCGTACTGCGAGCGCAGGCTGATTTCCTTGAGCTCCAGCCGTCTCTCCAGGTTCGCCTCTGTGTCCTGCAGGTCGTCTTTGCGCTCATTCAGGCTGTCGATCCTGGTCTCGACGGGCCCGGTCTTGGTGTCGAGGAAACGGTCGATCAGGGCATCGAACCGGAATGCGACCCCTTGATCGTCGTTCGCGAACAGTTGGGCAACGCCGGTAAAATCGGTGTTGATGGCGCTACCGAATTCGTTGCTGTTGAACTCCAGCTCACCGGTCTTCGCATTGGTCTTGATGCCGACCTGGGACAATGCGCTGAAGCCTTCCGACAGGCCATCTGCACCGATGTTGAGGGCGTCACGCAGCGCGCTGCTGACGCTCCTCGTCAGCGAGGTGTTTGAAAAATTCTTGTTATCCAGCGCCTGGATCTCGCCGCGCAGGGTGTTGTAGGCATCGACGAATTTTCTTGCCGACTCCTCGATCGCCGCGTCATCGCGCTCGAGGTTAATACTCGCGGAGCCGACGCCCTTCAGTTCGAAGGTCAGGCCATCCACTACGTCGCTGACGCGGTTGCCCGCCCCGGTCAAGGCATAGCCGTCGATGCTGAACACGGCATCCAGTTCCGTCAGGTCCTTCAGGGTTTTGCCGTCGCTGTCTCTGTTGAGAGTCTCGAAATCAAAGGTCTGCGCCTTCACCGAGCCGCTGTATGAGAGCTCAAAGCTCTTTTCGAAGCCGGATTCCTCGGCAGTCATGATCAGGCGCTGAACGCCGTCGCCGAAATTTAGTACCGTGGCGGTCACGCCGGGATTGTCGAACGCGGAATTGACTGCGTCGCGCAATTCGTCCATCGTCAGCGCAGTCGAGAGGTCAATGGTCGCCGACTCACCGTTGACGGTCAGGGTCAAGGCGTCATTCGACTTCCCACCGACAGTCTCGCCAGCGACAAACTCCTTCGATCCCTGCTTGAAATTTTGCGCCAGGCGTTCGACGTCGATGTTGTAGACGCCCGCGGCCGCCTCACCGTTGGCGCTCGCCGTCAGTACTTCCTCATCCGACGAGGTGGTAGTGAACTTGCGGAATGCATCGAGCGTGCTGAGCTCCTGCATGGCGTCCTGAAATGTGGACAGCTGACTCTTGAATGAACCAATTGCCGAGACCTCGGCGTCAGCCGCCTTGACCTTGTCCTGGATCGCCAGCAACGGGCGGCGCTCGAGCGTCATCAGTTGCGAGATGATGTTCTCGATATCAAGCCCTGAGCCAACACCCGCAGCGGTTATCGCCATATCGCCATCCCCATTATTCCTGGTTCGCCAGCATCACCGCAGGTCAGGCGGAATCGTCAAAGAACCCGCCGCTGGATTCTTCGAGTCGCTGCCGCAGCGCCACGATCTCCTTACTGGGGATCTGCCGGACCACTTCGTCGGTCTCACGATCGACGACCTTTATAATGGTGTCGCCGCTGTTCGTATCGACCGAGAATCTCAATTCACGTTGCAAATTCCGAACCAAATCGTTGAGATCCGAGACCACGTCCTCGATCGGTTCCGCTTCCTGTGTGGTCTCTTTATCCTTCCGCACCGCCGTCTGCTGGCGCCCGTCAGGCAGTTCAGCCCTCCGGTCTCCAGCGCTGGCCGTGCGACCCGTCTGCTCCGTCGGGGTAAGGTGGACTGTCTTGGCAGTCCCAATGTCACTGATCATGTCGTCACCCCCATCAGGCAAGAGGAAGTGAACGCGCGGAACGGTTGGAAACACTCGCCTGGCGAAGTCTGCAGTCGGCCTGTAAGCCCTTGCACTCCGACAGCCAGTCGTCTTGTCGCCATCCATATCATCGCGGTCACCACCTGAAGTGGGCGCCTGAATCCTGACTGTGACATCGGGTCAGGCGCCACCTGTCTCACCCTATCGCAGCAACGAAAGGACGTTCTGCGGGATGACATTGGCCTGGGCGAGGATCGCCGCACCGGACTGCTGCAGGATCTGTGCACGCGTCAGGTTGGCCGTCTCCATGGCGAAGTCGGCATCCAGGATCTGCGACCTGGCCGCGCTGACGTTCTCCACGACATTGGCCAGGTTACGGGCCGTCGACTCCAGCCGGCTTTGTGAAGCACCGGCACTTGCGCGGACGTCGGCAACGGCGTTGAGGTCCGCGTCCAGCGTAGCCAGTGCGGCTTGCGCGCCGGTCCCAGTGCTGATGTCGGCTGCAATACCGGTCAGAGAGGGACTGCTCACGTCCACACTGATTGTGTCGCCACTCGCGGTACCAGATTGAATAGACACGCTGGCGCCAAAGACAGCCACACCGTTGAACTTGGTGTCAGCCAGGATATCCGTGATCGATGCCTCAAGCGCCTGGAACTCGAGGTTCAGCTTGCCCTTGTCGCTGCTGGCGCCGCCGGACGAACTCACGGTACCGGTGGACGCCTGCACCGCCAGCTCACGCATACGCTGCAGCGAGTTGGTGACTTCTGCGAGGGCGCCGTCGGCCGTCTGCACGTAGCCAACGCCGTCGTTGACGTTGCGGATGGCCTGGTTGAGGCCGCGGATCTGGGCGGTCATCTTATCGGAGATCGCCAGACCGGCCGCGTCGTCTTTGGCGCGGTTGATACGAAGGCCGGAGGACAGTCTCTCCATCGCGGTCTGCAGGCTGGAGGTGGTGTTGTTGAGGTTGCGCTGCGCGTTGAGCGCAAAGATATTGGTATTGATTACCTGTGGCATTGTGAAGGCTCCTGGCGATACATCACGCTGCGCGGCAGACGGGATGGATCGCTGATCATTAGCGGATATGCTGGGGCCAATCCCCGCATTTACCGCTTTCACCCCCTGTTGCGACCGTCAATTGGCCTTCTTTAACACCTACAATCCCCAATTCGGCAAAGAATTGCCGCCTTGTGGCCACGTTCATGCCGGGAGTTTGCCGCCTGGCCCGGCAGTCATCGGTCAGCGCAGCAGTGAACTTGAAGACCTGCCGCAGACATGCCGTCTGGCACGCTTTCTGCAGCGACTCAGCGCAGGCCCAGGGTGCCCAACGCCTCCGGCGCAACAGCGGAACGTGCACGGCGCAAGACCGGCCAGTCAACGAAATAGGAGCAAACCGCCATGGCAACGAGTAATGCAGCACAGCAGGCAGAAGAGGAATACATGGAGATCGATACCCGCTACGGCAAACAGATGGTTGCCAAGTCGAGTCTGTTGACCTTCCCGGACGGACTGCCCGGGTTCGAGCACCTGCGGGAATTCAAGCTATTTCACGAACAAGACACCGAGAGCGTGCACTTCCTGCAGTCCACCCAAGATGCCGGCGTTCGCCTGCCGGTGGTCGCGCCGCATTCGTGCAAGATCGATTTCCGCATCGAACTCAGCGACGCAGAGACCGCCAAGCTGCAGATCCAACCCGAGGACGACATCATGGTGCTGGTCACGTTGTCAGATAACCCGGAGCAGCCGAAGACCGGGATCACCGCAAACCTGATGGGTCCCATCATCATCAACGCCCAGAGCCGCATCGGGATACAGAAGGTCCTGAACCGGGTCGACGGCGCTGTCGTGATCGACGCCAACTGACGCGGAAGACTGCTGCCGCTGCATTGCCGGCCGGCGACGGCAAAGCCTTGCCGAATCCTGCCGCCCCATCCTGCCGACCCTGTTGCTTTCACCCGTAGCCGCCCTGGCTGCGGGTTTTTCTTGCCCTGACACCAGCCGAAGAGCGCACTTGAAGGCTGTGCCGACGAGTTGGCCTGCTTCTTGCTGATTGAGTTAGCAATGCACTGTCGCAAGTACGTTACCTGGCCAGTGCCGAACCAGAGAATTTTGGCAAGAGGAGCGCATCATGCCCCAGGTCATTAATACCAACATCATGTCGCTGATCTCTCAGCGTGCATTGAACGACTCGCAACTCAGCATGCAGAGCTCCGTGGAGCGGCTTTCTTCCGGCCTGAGGATAAACCGCGCAAAAGACGACGCCGCCGGTCTGGCGATCTCAGAACGCATAACGGCGCAGATCCGCGGCCTGAATCAGGCAGTCCGCAACGCCAATGACGGCATCTCCATGCTGCAGACGACCGAGGGCGCAATCGACGAGATATCGAACGCGCTGCAGCGTATGCGTGAACTCGCGGTGCAGGCATCGACCGGTACCGTCAGCTCTGCGGGTGGCGCGACCAGTGACAAAGGCAAGCTGAACCTGGAGTTTCAGGCCCTGGCCGACGAGATCAAGCGGATCATCGAGTCGACGGAGTTCAACGGCACCAAGGTCCTCGACGGCACCTCCCCGAATCTGACACTGCAGGTAGGCTACCAGGACAACGCCAGCAACCGGTTCGCCATCAGTTTCGCCAACCTGACCAGCCTCAACTCCTACATCACCGCCGGCTCACCCAGCGTCGACGGCACCGAACTACAGACCGCGATCGGTGCCCAGGCCGAACTCGGAAAGATCGACGCCGACCTGGATGCCGTAACCAACTCCCGCGCCGCCATCGGCGCCACCCAGAATCGCCTGGAATCGACGGTACGTAACCTGGCGAATGTCGTCGAGAACCAGAGCGCGGCGCGATCGCGGGTCCAGGACGCCGATTTCGCCGTCGAGACCTCCAACCTTACCCGTACCCAGATCCTCCAGCAGGCGGGCACGGCGATGTTGGCACAGGCCAACCTGCTGCCACAGAACGTGTTGCAGCTACTGGGCTAGGCGGTTCGATCGAGCCGGGCCTTGATGGGTCGCGTTGACTTGGTGGATGATCTGCTGACTGACGCCAACGGATGGGCTTGGTTCAATCATGCCGCTTGCGGAACGTGACTGACATCGCCGAGGAAAATCTGCAGATCTGCCAACGACGCTGGCCGACGCTGGCCGCGCAGATCTCCGCTGCAGCGCCACCGCAAGCGCTAGCCTGGGAAGGGTCGGAAGAAAGCCCGACCCTGGCCGTCGCGGGTTACCGCCTGTGGAGTGCCTACGACTCAGAGGCCGAGGCACGCCTGCAGGCGACCATGATCCCCGAGGACAGCAAACAGGCCTGGGTATATGGCGTGGGTAGCGGTGATCTGGCCCGTGAGTTGCTCAAACGGAAGTCAATCCGGCAACTCAATCTGGTGCCCCTCAACCTCGGCCTATTTCACCTGCTGCTGCATGTCCTCGACCATCGCGACTGGTTATCAGATCCGCGCACGCAGCTCTGGGACCCCGCATCACAGCGTGCAGTAAGTACACCGTTTGCCGCGATCCCGCCATGTCTGCAGTTGCGCGACCCGCCCCTGGCCGCGCTGTGTGACCAGCTCACCAACGAACTTATCCGGCCGTTTGAAGAGGAGCGCCAGGCCAGGCGAGCACCAATGCGTCAACGACATATAGCGGCGAACATGGATTTCATCGCATCGGATGGCGACGTGGCGGAGCTGTTCGGCACGGCTCCGGGGAGCACGGCGTTCGTCTGTGCCGCCGGTCCGACCCTGATCAAGACCGCACCCTGGATGCGTGAACATCGGAACGAGGGGTTGCTGATCGCTGTCGACGGCGCACTAAAGCCGTTGCTGGGTCTCGGGCTCGTTGCCGATTACGTTCTGAGTCTGGATGACAATCCGCGAACCATTGCGCATTACTTTGCGGGCGATCTTTCCCCATGCACTGAAAGCGCTTTGATCTACGCACCCATCGTGCATCCCCTGCCGTTGTCGTGCTGGCCAGGACGCAGGCTAACGATGTACACGCATGAGTCAATCTACGACGACGTGAGGCGTACCGCACCGAAGGCCAGGCTATTTGTAGCCGGTTCCGTGATTCACCCAGCGGTGGATCTCGCCGTTCAATTGGGGGCCACCAGCGTACTGCTGTTCGGCGCCGACTTCGGCTTTCCCGACAATCAGATTCACGCTAACCAGGACGCACCCATTGCGTTCTACGCAAACGCTGCACTGGCCGGCGCTATGGCTACAGATGGCAGAGGAGCCACAATACGGACACTGCAAAGCTTCAACGGCTACAGAAACGCCCTCGAAGGCTATATCGCAAAGCACATTGGCGTGAGATTCATCAATATGTGCCGCGAAGGCGCCATGATTCAGGGCGCCGAATACGGGGATAATCGCGTATGATGCCAGCCGGCTGGACCCATGCATTCATCAACGATTTCCATCAAACGGTCCTCGGTCTCCGCACCGCCCAAACCGGGCGTGCATACACTCATCTCGACGCCCTCCTTTTCCGACTCTCCGATCAATTAAAGCATGCGTCGACGAAACTCCAACACCAGCTCTTGCCAGTGGTGCAAAGAATGATCTGGGCCAAGGAGCAAGAGAACGAGCTGCTGCTCGCAGACATCGTCGAGTACGAACTCCCCCTGGTGATGCCGGAGTGCTTCATCGACGTATCCCTGATGACATTGACCACTATCGACGATCTTCTGACGATTGAAGAGGACGCAACAGAACTTGTTGCCGACGCGCCGCAAATTGCCGCGCTGCGACAACTCTACGAAGATCACCCTGCGCAAAGCGGAATTGGTCTTTACCTCGCCGACCAGCTCCGCGCCAAGGGTCGAGACAGTGACGCACGACGCCTGCTCGAAACCGATCGGGACTTGCACCGAATGAGTCCCCAAGAAAAATACGCACTTGCCTGTATCGCCGCCAGAGACGGCGATGGCGACGCTGCGTGCCGACTGATGACACAGGCCTATGCTGACCTTCCGGACCTGCAGAATGGTTTCCTGGAAGTGGCGTGGCTCAAGGCAGCCGATGGCGACTGGCCCTGTGCGCTGGCGATTGCGCAAAGGGATGAAAGTGCCGAGCGGGTCACGCCATCTTGGCAGCCTCCCCTGGCCAGCCTTTACGCGCATACGGGTCAGTGGGAACACGCTGCAGCGCTCATCGAGTCCGCCTACGCACAGGATGCCGATCTGACCGATGGCTTTAGCATGATTGGCGCAATCCACGCGGAAAGCGCCCATTGGCAATCTGCAATCGACTGGTATGCAAGAGACCTAAGCGCCGATCGGCTTTCTCCAGCCTGGCGCATCAATCTAGCGCTCATCGAAGCGAAACGGGAGAATCTCAACAGCGCCCTGGCTCACGTTAACGTGGCCTATGATCAGAACGCAGAGCTGCTAGACGCATATGCCCGCCTCGGCTGGCTTTTCGCCGAACAGCGCGATTGGGCCAGGGCGAACGAGTTCATGAGCAAGGACCGCGAACAAGGCCGCCTGAGCCCCTTCTGGATGGGCGAGATGAGCATCGTTGCGGCACACTTTGATCAATGGAAAGATGCGGCAGACCTTGTGCAGCTTGCGTATGCCAGTGATCCCGAGCTGCAAGACTGCTACGCCCGCATCGGCTGGTTCGGACTGCTCAAGGGGCGTGGCTCAAGATCTCTCACTGATGGACTGAACCGAGACCTGAGCACGAATCGCACGGGCTTGTGGCACGCCGTCTACGGGGCCTGTTTCGATATCGTTGAAGCTCGACGTGAAGAAGCAATTACAAAGATCGAGAAGGCCTACGAGGCGCATAACGAACAAATGGGGTGGTTTTGTGCCATCGGCTGGCTGCAATGCCTCCTCGGAGATCTGTCAGGCGGAATTGAGCTGATACGACGCGACCTACCGGGAAAGGTGCCACCGGAATGGCGTGCGACCTGCGCCGTCACATTAGCCGCCGGCGGCCTTCGGAAGGAAGCTTTTGACATAATTCAAAAAACGATGGGGCGCGTCGCCAACCACGACACCCATCTCATCGGATTCTGGCACATGCCGAGCGCCCAATTGGACACCCGACGGTTGATCGAATTTTTGGAGTGCGGCACCGCATTGGACGATATCACCGACGGCAAATTCACGCTGCCACTGTGATATAACCATGGCGCAGAAGTAGAGATCACGAGGCAGACACAGGCCCCACGTACTATGAGCGTTGCAGATGATGTAATCAACTCGATGGTCTATCCGAAGGATGGGCGCCCCTTTATCTGGCACGGCGGCATTTTGCAGATCTGGGTTACCCGGGCCTGTGACAAAGCCTGCTTCGGGTGCACGCAGGGGAGCAACTTGCGCGGTAATCCCGGGTTGATAACCACAGAACAGTTCGAGCGCGCCGCAGCCTCCTTGTCAGATTACTTCGGCGTGGTGGGCATGTTCGGTGGTAACCCGGCGCTACATCCGCGCTTCCATGATTTGTGCGAGATTATGCGACGTCACATTCCCTACGAACGGCGTGGTCTTTGGTGCAACCATCCCCGTGGCAAAGGCGCCATCTGCCGCGAGACTTTCAACCCGGAGGTTTCGAATCTCAACGTCCATATGGATCAGGAGGCGCATGACGAGTTCACCAGAGATTGGCCGGAGTGTCGGCACCGCCTCAAAGGACTCAATGAAGACGCACTTCACACGCCGCCTTTCACTGCACTCATAGATCACTATCCAGACGAAGACGATCGATGGGGTAAGATCCGCGGTTGTGACATCAACCGTAACTGGTCCGCGATGATTTGCGTGGTGCGCGCCGAGCTGCGCGCTTATTTCTGCGAAATCGCTGGAGCCCAGGCCATGTTGCACGCCGGCGATCCGGAATGGCCCGATCTTGGAGTTCCCGTCGAGCCAGGCTGGTGGCGGAAAGGCGCAAAAGCCTATGCCGAACAGGTAAAGTGGCATTGCCATCGGTGCGGCATACCGATGCGGGCCGATCCCGTTCTTGCAGTCGGGGACAGCCATGAGAAGTGCAGTCCGACCCATGCACCAATTTATAGGCCGAAGACAAAAAACAGGCCCGTGGTGGTCTTGGATGAGGTTCACGAAACCGACCGTTTCGCCACGCAATATCTGTCAACTGAAGCGGCCAGGTGAATTTGAAAGCTATCCTGATGCCGTTTCTGGCCAAGAGCGTTCTCAGAGAAACACTCAAGACGTAGAGGAAATGCCAAAGCCGTATCTGATCGTCATGTGCTCGCCGGATCGCGACCGGTTCTCTACCCGACGCGCGCTCGGTTCGATCAAGGCCACAGACCTTTCCCGGGCCGAGTTCTGGCTTGTTGACAACAACTACGATGCAGCATTCCGCCACCCGGACGTGATGAATCGCGCCTTGCAGGTCGCCGCCGGCCGTGGTCAATCGGTTATCTTCCTCGATGATGACATCGAGGTCGCCACCTATGACTGGATCGAACGTCTGGAGCAGGCAACCAAGCGAAGTGGCGCAGATATCATCGGCTGTCGCCATGTCTGGGCGGACGGAAACACCAACCACGAAGGCTACTGGATCGACGAAACCGGCATTGTCGCTCCCATCATCGGCGCCGAACACAGATTCTGCGAGGGCGCACCGGGCATAGCCTACGTGCCCTCTTTGTGCAGTGCATTGATGCTAGTGCACAATCCGGGTGACTATTCATTCGATGCCGGTTTTGCCAAGTATCAGCAGGACCTGGATATCTGCCTCCAATCCTGGGCCGCAGACAAACCCGTTGTCTGCATACTCGATCTCAAAATCATGCATCATGCCGGATCGACTGGCGAGCTGCACGACAACTTCGCCCAGCGACTGCAGGCCGACAGCGTCTACTTTTCCAATAAGTGGCGTGACTTTCTGACCACGCTCTACAATCGAAACGAACTTGAACACTTACACGATTACATGCCCGGTCATAATTTCTGGCGCACCGAGTACCATAAGGCATCACTGATGAAAAAAACGGATTCGCTCGAAGCCGAATCGCTTTTTCGCCGCATCGCTAACGACTGCTATGACGAAAAGATGCGCAGTGGGGCTAATTACCATCTTTACAGGCTCACTGGTGAGCTGGCGCCACTGCGCCGCTGCATGTCGCTGAATCCCTGTCATCGGGCAGCTCGGGAAAGGCTAGCCAGTGAGTCGGATCAAGATATTGCGCATTACAAATCTTGCACGCACGGACACGACTGTTCCCGTTGCGTGCTCGGTGCAAAATAGGTCGCTGCCGGTGAACAAATACCTTGTCGCACTCTGCACACCTGATGCATTTCGCCCATCGGCCAAGGCGGCAATAGCTGCACTCAAGAAAACCAACCTGTCCAGCACTGACCTTATCGTGCTCGATAACGGTTACGAACAAGGCTTTCGCCATGCAGAGGCTATGAATGCGGTGCTTGATTATGCGCGCGACCAATGGGTCTTTTTTCTTGATGATGACGTCCTCATCGCACAGAGAGACTGGCTGCAGCAACTGGTAAGCGACGCAGAAACTGCGGACGCGACCTTGATCGGCTGTATCCACACCTTTGCGAGCGGCGAAGTGAATCACTCTGGCGCCATCGCCCATGATGACGGCAGTACAGAACTGAGACGCTCCCCGCTCGAGGCATTGACCTACATGCCTGCACTGAGCAGCGCAGCGCTTGGCATCACTCCCGGCAACGACCTGCGCTTTGATACTTGTTTCGAGAAGTACCAGCACGACCTTGATCTTTGCCTAGAGACCTGGCGCCGCGGCTACAAGGTGGCCATTTCGCCGCGGGTGACCGTCGTGCACACGATGGCGGATTATTTTTCAACACTCAGCCCGCCAGCAGTAGCGTACCAACATGATGCGGCTCTATTCCGAGAAAAATGGCAGGCGTATTGTGCCGATGGCCTATACCGCATTCCACAGCTCAAGAAGTTTGCAACTGTAGCTGCCGAACCCAACTGGGAATCCCGCTACAACCAGGCTTCCGCGTTGCGGTCCACCGACCCTGCCTCCGCGTCGAACAAATTCCGAGTGTTCATCGATCATTGCCCCCACGCTCATCTCCTTGCCGGCGCGCACTTCCATCTCTTTGGATTACATGGCCAAGTTGAGCATCTTCATGAATGCCTCGCGCTAAATCCGCTGCACCAGAAAGCTCGTCAACTGCTTGATGAAGTAGGGCACGCATCTGTCCTAGCCGTGCAAGAGTGATGTCTCTCAACCCCACATTTTGCTTATTGTCCTTCTATGATTGCCCACGAGAAGAACCTATGTTTTCTTTGGCAAACACCTTTTCGCCTCTGTCGGGTAAGCCAGCGAAGAAAGAGGTAGCTGGGCATGATTGATGCGTCAGTAATCCAAGAATTCGAAGATGGGGTGCCGTTCTTCCCGGAACACCTACCCTGTTTCGCTAATACGCCATCACGCAATGTCGTACTGCTTGCATTGCTGATGGACTACATAAAAGTGCGCAAAGATGGGGGGTCGCTCAACATCCTCGAGGTAGGTAGCAGAGCCGGCGGCTCGGCCTTGGCCTGGGTCGACGCGATAAATCTCTACAACCGGGGAGATGGCAGCATTACCTGCGTAGACATGTGGTACAAACTTGGCGCGATGGATGACGTCTTTTTCAGCATTTTTCGCCACAACGTCAAGGCAACAGATGCCCAGGACCTTGTGATCCCGATCATAGGCGACAGCACAAAGGTCCTCCCCTTCCTTCCACGCAGGCATTTTGACCTGGTCTATATCGATGGCGCCCATTGTTTTTCGATTTGTACTCAGGATATGCGCAATGCGAAAGCGCTGGTAAAGCCTGGCGGCATCATCTGTGGAGATGACCTGGAGATTCAGTTCGAAGAATGCGACAAGGATATTCTAGAGAGCTTTTCTGAACATGACGCTGCCTTCGATCCCAGCCCCTGGCACCCCGGTGTCACGCGTGCCGTTCACGACAACTTTGGACGATTGCTTCCCTTTTTCGGCGTTTGGGCGGTGCAAAAAGCCCAGTCGGGCGACGCGTTCGAGCCAGTCGACATTGAGAACATTCGCATCAAGGCTTTGCCGTCCTACTTTCCTGCCTGGGCATCCCGCCTTGCCCGACACGAACTCAAGATCGACTCTGAATCGACATCAAGTTGGAGTATTCACGAAACCTTTCTCGATGACTGCCATACACGGCCGTCTTGGCTCCAACCAGACGGCGATACCCTGGCGACCAAGAAGTTCGCAATGAATCACGCCGCCACCCAACTTCCCAGTGCGGCGAAACGTTGCGTTGGCGCTATCAATCAGGGAGATTGGCGCTTGGCTAGCGATAACGGCGAACCGGAATATCTTGTATCAGAGGATGCGATTCACGGCCTTACAATCTCAGTGATCAACCCTAAAGGTACCACAGATATCGGCATTCAGTTGGTAGTCCCCAACGACCCTGCAATGCGCGGCAAAAAGGCCACGTTGCGCGCCTGCCTAAGGACGAACGGCTTGGTGCAACTCAACATCTACGACGGCGTGCTGGGCTTTGGGAGCAGCGATACCGTGCCGGACAGTAATTGGCAGACCTTAACCTGGGAAACGCTGATCCCACCAGATGCCGAGATGTTCGTGCCTCAGATCCGCATGCACAGCACGCATTGCCAGATATCGCCGGCAACTCAGCTTTCCGTGGCATGGTTAACGGTTGACGTTGCAAATGAAGAGGCAGATCCCGAGCAAGTGGCTGGCGTACATCTCGCTCGAGCGTTACACCATCTCGAACACGGCGATCTCATTCGCAGCGGGGCGGAGCTGCAACTCGCCTTAAAGTCAACCGGCGACCCCAAACTACTCTACCTTGGGATCGAGCGCTATACGTTCGCTGATTCAGCTTTGCGTGATGAAGCCCGTGAATTGCTTCTCAGGCATTTGCCCATCTCCGCCTGACACATCGATTCGAGGAAGGTGGGGGATCAAGATGAAAGTGTTTCATTTGGAAATAGTTCGGGAACAGGTGATGACGCCAAGCTGACTATTCTTATCGCGGCACGTAATGCCGCCGCGACGATTGCTCGTGCACTTGATTCCTGTCTCGGCGAATCTGTTCCGGTCCTCCTGATCAACGACCGCTGCAGCGACGAAACAACACGGCTTGCCTCGCTCAGAGGGGGTGATCGTCTTCGCATTATCGATTGTCCACACCCTGGAGGCTTACCCAACGCGCGGCAGGCTGGCCTCGATGCGGTAAGCACCATGTATGCAGCATGGCTCGACGCCGACGACGAGTGGATTCCGGGCCGAGCACTGCGCCTGATCACCCAGTTGGATGCCGGCGCCGACGTCGTCGTCGACGCGCTGGACCTGCATGATGGCGAAAGCGGGGTCTGGCTGCGCCGCCTCGAGGTTCCCAAGTTTCTCCGAGGTTGCCGCCACCCCATGCAGCTTTTTGAGCGCAACTATCTTCCTGGAGACACTCAGGTCGGCTTTCGAGTGAGCACATTTAGGGCCGCCGGCGGGTATGACAAAAATATTTTTGGGCCTGAGAGTTTCGATCTGCTGCTACGCAGCCTGATGAAAGATGCGCGCTTTGCCTTCTGCGCGGAAGTGGGCTATCGCATGTATGCGTATCCAGAGAGCGTTTCACGCGATCTTTCGACGCAGCGCCAGGCACTGAGAAATGCATTGCTCAAATATGACCTTGATACAGTGGCCCGAAAATCCCGCGAGGCAGGCTACAGCCCATCGAGCATCAGGTGGACACTGGTATCAATGGCGATGTTCCGGGAAGAATGGGAACTCGCCTTGGACTTGGTGGGTCAATGCGACGACTCTGACCAAAGCAACGGAGTTTTGCCGCTCTGTCCCCGACCGGGGGCATGGGGAAAGGCGTTCTTTCGTGGCACAGCGTACCTGATGCTTCGGCGCCACGATAGCGACGCCGCCGAACAGCTGCGAATTGCGCAAAGCATGGCAGGCACGGCCGAGGTATCCAACAATCTCGGTGTGGCGCTACGCAGGCTTGCGCTGGAAGCCACCGCGACGAGTTGCTTCGAAGAAGCCCTGCGTCAACAACCGGCTTACCGCGATGCCAAAATGAACCTGGCAAACCCGAACTCCGAGCATGTCACCACACATCCCCTGCGCCGAACGCCCAGTCGATTCGAATACTCCATCGCCTGATCACCGGCTGTAACAAACTGAGATTTGGCGCTACGGATTCTTCCTCGGGACGGCGCTACTGCTCATTGAAGGCGGGATCGACGAAGCGCTGCAGCAGTTGAGCCGGGCAGAGCAACTCGTTCCAACGGCCGAATGTGGGAATAACTTGGGCGTTGCGCACCAACGCATAGGCGATACGAAAACCGCCAAGGCTTTTTTGAAAAGGTGCTCCGGCGCTTCCCCGGCTGTGCGGATGCACTGATCAATCTCGGCTCACTGAGCGCCTGCCGCGCAACCACACCTCCACTCCACTAGTAGCCCAGTCGGTCGGGGTACCACCACATCCGATTGCGGCACGCTTCGCCACAGCGCCTCACGGCCTCATCAGGTCATCGAAATAAGCAATCGTCCTATCGAGCCCGTCACGCAAAGCGACTCCTGGCTGCCAATTCAGATGTTTCCGAGCCGAGCCGATATCCGGTTGACGCTGCCGCGGGTCGTCCGATGGCAACGCCTGGAACTCCAACCTCGACTTCGAACCTGTCAGCTCGATCACGAGATCCGCCAACTGGCGAACGGTGAATTCAGCTGGATTGCCGAGATTCACCGGCCCAACAAAATCCGCAGGCGAATCCATCAAACGTACTAGCCCATCGACCAAGTCATCGACGTAACAAAAAGATCGAGTCTGCGCACCGTCCCCGTAGAGCGTAATCGGCTCGCCCTTCAGCGCCTGGACGATGAAATTACTGACCACCCGACCATCATTGGGATGCATGCGTGGGCCATAGGTGTTGAAGATTCGCGCCACCTTGATCTCCAGTCCATGCTGGCGATAGTAGTCGAAGAACAACGTCTCGGCGCAACGCTTGCCTTCGTCATAACACGCCCGTTCACCGATCGGATTGACCCGCCCCCAGTACGACTCCTCTTGCGGATGCACCTCGGGGTCGCCGTACACCTCGCTGGTGGAGGCCTGAAGGATCCTGGCCCTGATCCGCTTTGCAAGCCCCAGCATGTTGATCGTCCCATGCACGCTGGTCTTGGTCGTCTGTACCGGATCGTGCTGATAGTGCACGGGTGAAGCCGGGCAGGCCAAGTTGTAGATCTCGTCGACCTCGACGTAGAGCGGAAAGGTCACGTCGTGGCGCATGAACTCGAATCGGGGGTGACCCAGCAGATGGGCAATGTTTTCCTTGGTGCCCGTATAGAGATTGTCGACACAAAGCACGTCGCAGCCGTCCTGGATCAATCGATCGCAGAGGTGTGAGCCAAGAAAGCCCGCACCGCCAGTCACCAGAACCCTCTTGGTCGTTGAGTACTTACGCATGGACAACTTGTTCCTCCTATTCCAAGTTCAATCCGGCTTCAACCGGAGCCAGCCAATGCCGCGACCGTCCGCTCGCAGAATGCAAACCCGGCCGACTCGGTCTGCGCGATACCACCAGGAAACCGCGGATTGAGATCGATCAGCCAGGCGCCTTCGCCATCGCGAATGAACTGGAAGTTCACGACACCGCGAAAATCAAACTCCCGCGCCATCGAACGGCAGAGTGAGACCAGCTCGGGGTCATCGACCGGCGTACCGATCGTACACTGACCGTTTTGTACCTGCGTCCGCTCGCGGACGAAGACCAAGTCCAGCTGGCCGGTGGTGGTCGCGAAACAGTCGACGCTGAACTCCCTGCCCACTTTGTGCTCCTGGACCAGGCAAGGCCGATCCAAATGTTCGATCCAGCGGACCAGTTCATTGCTGTCCCGGGCGACATGGATGCCGCGCGAACCTGAACCGCTGACTGGCTTTAGTATGACAGGACACTGAGGTGCAGGCCGCGCTATCCACGCATTGGCAGGCTGCCACGGCGGGCAGCGGATACCGGCAGATTCGGCGGCCTCATAGAGTGCCGCCTTGTCCAGACAGATACGCAAGGTGCGCTCGGTAGAGAGCAGTAGCCGGACGGGCAGCTCGCCGGCCTCGGCGCGACGGGCCCACTGCGGCAGCTCCTCGTTCCTCACCGGGACCACGGCATCTATCGCCGCGTCCCGCGCCACCGCAGCGAAGACGTCCCAGAACGCGGGATCGTCGAAGCGCGGCAACTCGACCCGCATGTCGACCAAGTCCAACGCAGGCGCATCCGAAGACAGATCGCTACCGAGGAGCCTGCCGCCCCGCTTTTGAATGGCCGCACCGAGCAGCCGCGCGAGATCGATCTTGTTGCCGATGGACGGCAGCAGCAGGTTCATCGCCGCATCACCGGTCGATCAAGAGTCCGCGCAGATGTTCAACCACCCGAGGTGTACCGTCATTCAATGCGGCGGGTAACGGATGCGGCTCAGCCTTCATCGCCGCGGCGATTGCAACGATGTCTGCTGCGGTATCTACGACGGTGACCGGTAGATCGAAGGCGCGATAGAAGGCCATCGCATCGGCGGCATGTGTCGGTGAAAGCGGCCATACAACGGGGTAGGTCTGCAGCGCGAGCGCCTCGTAGAAGCTCTGGCCGTAGCCGCTGACAAACACCCGGCTGCGCGCGAGCAGTCCGGGAAAGTCATCGCCGAATTTTCTCAAGATGTGAACCTGCCATCCGCGCTGCGCCGCGACCTCTTCGATCTGCGCAATCGGATCGTCGTCGTACAGGTAGACCAGGATATCGATCGTCTTCGCCAGGTCGAGGCCCTGATAGCGGGCAACTTCACGTCGCAAGATCACGTGTTCGGGGCCCTCCAGCGTCGGCGGCAGCGCGGATCGGGAAAGACCCTTCCGCCCTTTCACGCCAGGAAACACAATCAACTCCGCTTCGGCGGCCATGGTGTCGTCACGATCGATCACGACGACCGGGCGATCACCGAAAACGACGTCACGCCATCCGGGTTCTAGGGACCGCCTCACCGTGATATCGACGACCGCGAGATCGCATGCCGATGCCACATCGCCATTCACCCGGGCCCAACACCCACTGACTTCATCCCGAGGAGCACGGCCGAGTGCACCCCACAAAACGCCGAAACCGCAGGCCTCGGCCATCTGCGCCGCGCGTTCATCGTCGACCAGAAAGGTGGCCGGCCAGCTCAGACGCTCGACCACCTGCCCGGCCAGTTCGCGACAGCGCATGAAATGGCCGTAGCCAAAAAGACCGCCGACGTCGACGGCAAACAGCACGCGGCGGACGTCCTCGACCAACCGCCGCTGATGGACATGCGCATTGACCTGTTTAAGCCGCGGTCGCCGGTTCAACAGGTCGATCGCATTGGGCAGGCTGAACGCGAGGCCCTCGGCCCGCAGATGACGCTCGAGCGTCTGCATGAATTCGAGGTCGGCCCAGGTATCGACGCTCAGGCGGTGCGGGCTACCGTAGACTGGCGTATCGAGCACGACATCGAGACGATTAAAACGCTCGGCTTGCCGATAGAAGACCGGAAACTGGTGTTCGCGCAGTTCGGGACGGTTGGAAAGCGTATCGGCTTGCCTCCAGGCGTGACACCGCGCTACCTGCACGCCTTCGAGCAGACAGCGCCTGTCCTGTGCATCGGCTGGCAGGCCGACGAAATCCGCCTCAAGGTGTTTGCGAAATTCGCGAACCATCTGATCGACCGACGGGCCGTGAATCAGCGGGCAGTCCGCGCTAATCAATAGACAGACATCCGCTGCGTAGTGATTGGCGGCGGCGCACAATCGCCCGACCACGTCGTCGACATCGCCTCCGTACCAGAACAGATCCCAACCATGCGCCGCAGCGATCTCGCGCAGCGGCTGGTTGTCAGGCTCGTCGACAGTGGCCAGCACCACTTGGTCGACCTCGGCCGCCGCCTGCAGAGTGCCGACAATCCGCTCGAGGATGGTCTGGCCACCGATGTGCCGCAACTGCTTTGCCGGCAACCGCGACGAGGTCAGTCGAACCACGACAAACGCGACCGCCTTTTCCCTTTGCCCTGTCATGCTTGTGGCCCGGGCTCGCGCAGCAGGCTCCAGTCCAGCGGCGTACCTTTCGCAATGGCGCTGCACGCGCGTCGGCCAAGGACGGCCTGCAGCTCGCGCGGGTGCAGCCCGAGGCCGGGCCGGATCGAGCGCACGTTGGCGGGCGTCAGCCGCTCGCCGGCGGCGATGTCAGCAACCACGTAAAGCGAGCGGCGGTTTACGCGTTCCGCGGCTTCTGCCGCTGTCGGCCCCTCCCGCGCCCGGCCGAGCGCCGACCAGGCGTCGCGGCATGCGACGGCCATCGCACGGAACTCGGCGGGCTCGAGCGAGAAAGCCGCGTCTACCGCGCCATCAGCACGCTCCAACGTGAGGTGTTTCTCGATCAACGTCGCACCCAGCGCGACCGCGGCGACCGGCGCCGCGATCCCTTTAGTGTGATCCGACAGCCCTAGCGGCGCTTGATAGCGCTGGATCATTGTTGGGAGCGTATTGAGATCGGCCTGATCCAGCGGTGTCGGATAGCTGCTCGTGCAGTGCATCAGTACAACAGGCACATCGGGGCATGCGCGTATGGTTGCAAGCGCCTCGTCGATCTCGGCCGGCGTGGCCATACCGGTGGACAGGATCACCGGCTTGCCAGTCGCCGCGACGCATTCGATCAACCCTACGTCAACGAGCTCGAACGAGGCGATCTTATAGATTGGGCAATCGAGTCGTTCGAGCAGGTCGACGGCGGTCGGATCGAACGGCGAGCTGAACAGCGGCACGCCGCGCTCACGCGCATGCGCGAACAACGCCGCGTGCCATTCCCAGGGCGTATGCGCCTCCTGGTAGAGCTCATAGAGCGTCCTACCCTGCCACAGGCCGGTTTCGATCCGGAATCCCGGGCCGTCGTGATCGATCGTAATGGTATCCGGCCGATAGGTCTGGATCTTGATCAGATCCGCACCCGCATCGGCCGCCGCATCGATCAGCGCCAGGGCATTCTCGAGGCGCCCACCGTGGTTGCCCGACAGCTCGGCGACGAGCAGCGGCGGATGGCCCCTGCCGCAGGGCCGTCCTGCCAATTCGATCACCGGGTTATGGTCCGCCACGTTTGGCATTATCGTCTCAGACCTCCAGCCAGCTGCCCTGGATCTGCCGCCTGCCCTGCGGATCCGTCCAATAATAGGCCAGCAGCACATTGCCATCGGCGAGCTGCACCGCCCAGGGGTAACCAACGTCCGCGCACGCTCCATCGGCACGCACTACGACCTCCTCGGCCCGATCCGGATCAGCCAGCGCATTCTCGAGCACGCGCAGGCGGATTCCATACGGCTTTTTGCGATAACCATAGCTCAACAGGACGCGGCTATCGGCCAGCGGCAGCGGATGAAACGGGTGACCGATCAACGCATGCAGCCGCGGTTCGCTCCACCGCAGCCCATCGCCTGACCGGGCGGTAGCGAGACGCCCGCCCGCGCCGGACGTGCGCATGAAACAGATCAACCCTGCATCACCATCAGCGCACAGCGCGGGTTCTTGAAAGGCGACCTTTGCCTCGTCGTCGCGGGCGATGCGACTCCGAAAGCACCATGACTCGCCGTCGTCCGCGCTCGCGAACAGCGCGCAGCCCTCCTGGCTGCCCCAATAGAGTCCGAGAAGGATCTCACCGTTGCGCCACAGCGGTTGCCCGCGAACCGCCCCAACGGTCGGCTGGTATTCCTCCACGCCCAGCGCACTGCCATAGCCCCCGTCTGGACTGAGGTAGGCATGATGATATTGCCAGCTGTCGCGGGCACGATGGCGCAGCGAGGCATGGCTTCCCCACGACAGATAGCGACAGCCGGCCTGTTGGTCCGGCGTCTCCGAGCGGCCGCGCATTAGCTCATCGATGTCCGACGGCATGGGGTAATAGGAAAAAGACGCCAGGAACAAGCGATCATCGGGCAGGCAGAGCAAGGAGGGGTCCTGGTCGGCCGCCTCGGGATTGAACGGGAGCAGCTCGAGCCTCTCAGAGCTCCGTTGCCCCGCAGGATCGAGTTCCATCAGCGCGACATGCGACCGGCTGTCGAGATGGTCCATCTTCGCCAGCGGGTCAAACCCGTCGCGCTTCGCCTCCGGCACCAGCCACATCCCGTCGCGCGCCCGGCGAAACGCCAGCAGGAGATGATCATCGCTGAAGCGCGCAATGCTGGGAAACGCGGCATGAAAGCGCGTCTCGCTGTAAAGCGTATCCTGCGCCAGCACCCGCGGCATGTCCGGCTAGCTCGGCGAGCCAAACGTGGGGGCCTGCGCCATCTGCATCGCCCGTTTCAGTTCGGCGACCACGCTGTCCTGCTGCGCATGGGACAGGTCGGGAAACAGCGGCAGGCTGATCGCCCCCTCGTAGTATGCCTCGGCGACCGGAAAATCGCCCTGAGCGAAACCACGCGCCCGGTAGAAGGGCTGCGTATGCACCGGTATGTAGTGCACCTGCACACCGATCCCGTTGGCCCGCAGCTGATCGAACACGCGGCGCCTCATCTCGCCACCGCCATGCAGCCGGATCGGATAGAGATGGCGCGCCGAATAGACCCGTTCGTCCTGCCAGGGCAGGCCGATAGCCAGGTCCGAAAGTAGATCGTCGTAACGCGCCGCCAGACCATGGCGTCTTGCAACAAAGGCATCCAGACGCCCCAGCTGGCTCACACCCAGGGCCGCCTGGATGTCGGTCATGCGGTAGTTGTATCCGAGCGCCGTCTGCTCATAGTGCCAGGCACCCGGCGCAGGCGCTTCATGACGTGTGGACTCCCTGTCGATACCGTGACTCCGCAGTTGGGCCATGCTCCGTCGTAGCGCGATATCGTTGGTCATGGCCATGCCACCCTCTCCGGTCGTGATGGACTTGAGCGGGTGGAAGCTGAAGACGGTGATGTCCGAATACCGGCAACTGCCGACCGGGGAATCCAGATAACGGCCGCCCAGGGCGTGTGACGCATCCTCGACCACCTTGAAGCCATAGCGACCGGCCAGGTCCCAGATCCGGGGCATATCGCAGGATTGTCCGGCGAAATGGACAGGCATCACGATCTTCGGCAGGCGGCCGACCTTCTCGGCCTTGTGCAGCTTGCGCTCCAGGGCATCGGGACACAGGTTACAAGAGCGCGGATCGATATCCACGAAATCCACGTCTCCACCGCAAAAGAGCGCGCAGTTTGCCGATGAGACGAAGGTGTTGGGTGCGGTCCACAGCACATCACCACGGCCCAACCCCAGCGACAGACAGGCCAGATGGAGCGCCGCGGTACCACTCGAAACCGCAACCGCCCCGCTTGCGCCGCAGTAGTCGGCCACCGCCTGTTCGAAACGGGCCACGGTGGGCCCTTGGGTCAACCAGTCCCCGCGCAATATCTCAACAACGGCATCGATATCCGATTGGCTGATGCTTTGCCGGCCGTAGGAGATCATCAGCCGGCCTGTTCGTTCAGCCGGGCCAGATTATCCACGCTCAGGAAATCATCGTTGTCGCCAGAACTATAGGCAAAGCCCTGCCGCACTGGCGTGCCCGTTTCTCCCAGGCTGTTGACCTCATAACGCCTGGGGTGCGACATCTGGATACTCGGCCGAATCACAAAATGATCGCTGAATTCCAGTGTCAGGTGGGCGTCATCCGCCGGGCACATGACCTCGTGAAGCTTTTCACCGGGCCGTATCCCCACGATCTCATGCGGCAGGCCGGGCGCCATGGACTCCGCCAGGTCGACGATACGCATCGAGGGTATCTTGGGTACAAAGATCTCACCCCCGTGCATCCGGGAGAAACACTTCAGAACGAAATCGACGCCCTGCTGCAGCGTGATCCAGAAGCGGGTCATGCGCACATCTGTGATCGGCAGGCGGTCCACGCCCTTGTTCAACAGCTCTTTGAAGTGCGGCACGACAGATCCCCGAGAGCACACGACGTTGCCGTAGCGCACCACCGAGAATCGGGTGGCCCGTCTGCCGACGATGTTATTGGCCGCAACGAACAGCTTGTCCGATGCCAATTTCGTGGCGCCGTAGAGGTTGATCGGATTCGCCGCCTTATCGGTGGACAGCGCGATCACCCGCTCGACCTCATTCTGCAGCGCCGCCTCGATCACGTTCTGTGCACCATGGATATTGGTCTTGATGCACTCCATCGGGTTGTACTCGGCGGCCGGGACATGCTTCAACGCAGCCGCATGCACGACGTAATCGATCTCGCGCATGGCCTCCTTCAGCCGACTGTTGTCGCGAACGTCACCGATAAAATAGCGCATCATCGGGCCCGCAAACTCGCGATGCATCTCATACTGTTTGAGTTCATCGCGTGAGAAGATCACCACCCGTTTCGGCGAATGGCGCGCCAGCAGAGATCTGACAAACGCTTGACCGAAGGAGCCCGTGCCCCCGGTGACCAATACCGACTTGTGATCAAACATATCAGACACGAAGACTCTCAGAAGTAGATTGATCCAGCCCGCCCTGAGATGGGCAGATTTCCTGTCGCCCCGAGTGGCTCGCCGTTGTCGATTGTTCTGAAGATACCGTTATTCAACCCGGGACGGAAGCAAGCAGCCGACTGAGTCCAGGGAGCGGATTTGTGCGCGTTGCCTGGCTTCCATGGAGTGGCGGAACGACGCTACGAGTAGCTTTCAAGATACGCATCGATCCGCCGATTTGCAGACTACGTAAACAATCGGCGCGGAAACCGGCACGGCACGTGCTAGACTTCCGGGAGAAGCGAGTTAAACGGATGGACCGCGGCCTTAGCGAGAGGCCTGTCCGTCACAGCGGTGAGACACAGAGCCGGTCGAGCGTTGGGCAGCCGGAACAGCCGGGTTCAAGCAGAAATCGACAACCGCTGACCGACAAATATAAGAGTTATGCCAAGCAGTAAGCCGATATCGTCGCTCTCCCTCCACCGAGTGCTTCTATGTGTGATCCTGCTGTGCGTCGGCACTGCTGACGCCGTCACGCTCGGTAACGCGCGGGTAAATTCCTTTCTGAGTCAACCGCTGGATGTCGAGATCGACATCGTCGGCCTGGCGCCGGAACAGAACCAGGATCTGCGCCTGCGCATCGCAAACCAGACTCACTTCGATCGCCTTGGCATTGCCTACGAAAACTTTCTGGCAGATCTCACCTTCAACGTCGTGCGCGACGGCCAGCGGTGGTTGGTCAGGGTCCGCAGCGATCGCCCGATTAACGAGCCGTTCGTTGACTTCCCATTGCAGATGACCTGGCCAGGCGGCAGTCTGATCAAGCAATACACCCTGCTTTTGGACCCGCCGGCACGCGTCCGGCCTGCGCGTACGGCGCGTCCGCGCACTCCGCCGACAGCAGCCCCCTCGCAAGCGACTCCGGCATCGGAGCCAACATCCAGCCCTTTCACCTATGGCCCGGTGCGCCCGGGAGAGACGCTCTGGCCAATCGCCAGGAGGTTCAAGCCGAGTGGTGTCACGACTCGCCAGATGGCGATGGCATTGCTGCGTGCCAATCCACACGCCTTCATCGATGGCAACGTCAATAGGCTGCGCACCGGTGTTATCTTGACGATCCCCTCGACCGCCTTCGTCGAGGAACTCGATCCGGGCACTGCGGATGCCGAGTTCGCTGCGCAGAATCGGCGCTGGCAGGCCTCGGTAGCCACCTCGCAACGCCCGGTCGAGGCGCCACCGCGCGCGGTCGCGCCAGCGCCAGCGCCGGCGCCGGCAGCTACAGTGAGCCCTGACGAGGCAGCGGATGATGTCGCCGAAGTCGCGACCGACGAGCAGGGTCAGCTGCGCATCGTCACCGAAAAAGACAAATTGGACATGGCGTCGGCCAGCGAGCAGGACCTCAAAGAGCAACTGCTGCTCACCATGGAAGAGATCGAGAGCAACCGGATCACGACCGGCGCGATCGAGTCGCGCCTGGCGCGTCTCGAGGGCGAGCTCAACCGGATGCAGGAACTGGTGGATCTCAAGGACGCCCAGATCGTGCAGCTGCAGTCTGAGCTCTCTGCGCGCGAGGCGGCGGAAGCGCCCTCCCCCGCGCCTGCCGATCGGCAAGGTCCCGACGCGCGGCAGGCAATAACAGAGTCTGCGATCGACGCCGCGGGGCCGACGGCAGCAACCGCGCCCGCTCGCGCCGTTACCCCGTTGCCCAGCATCGACGCGCCGCCGCTGGTCGCTGAACAGCCGCAGGCCAGCGCGTGGTACGAGCAATACCTCTGGGTGGTGTGGGCGCTGCTCGGATTACTCGGATTGACCGCGATCACGATGATGCTGCGCCGCCCGCAGGCTGCTGCCGCGGAGGTCCCGATGGCGGATCTTCCGAGCGCCAGAACCGCGCCGACTCCCGTTTACCCGCGCGAACCGGCGCTGACCGAGGAGGATTTCAAACAGGCCAAAGCCGATCTGCGCGACATCGCAGAAGAGCCCGCGGCAGAGGCACTGTCCGAGGCATTCCCCGATGCGCTGCCTGAAGAAGAGCTCCCGGAACTGGAGATGCCCAAGCGCGGCGACAAAGCGGGCGATATTCAGGACGGCATTACGGATTCATTGCTCGACGAGATGCTGCAGGAAGGCAAGCAACCGACCGATTCGCCTGCGACACCGGCCAGGGCCGGGGACTTCACCGACGAAGATATCGCCTCCTGGGTCGCGGAGCTCGGTGCCGAGGCCGATCGCACGGAGGCACGCAGCGCCAACGACGACCAGCTCGAGACCGACGAGGATATCCCCAGTATCCTCACTGAACTCGATGACCAGCTGACCAGATCGCAGCCTGAAGAAACGGCGCCGGCAAGCGGCATCAAGCTGGAACCCCTGGATGGGGTCAGTGAGAGTGACGCCTTCAATATGAGCCTGGATCTGGCCCGCGCCTATCTGGAGATCGGCGATCAGGAGGGCGCCCGCGACATGCTCAAGCAGGCCTTGTCGGGCGCACGCGACCCCGAGCACCGGCGACAGATCGAAGAGCTGCTGCAGCAGATCGGCTGACAATCGGCGGCGGCCGCGACCGAGCGCTGTACAAGCCTGCAAATTTCACCGTTTTTCGTCGTTCAGAAGGGTGCGCTCAAATCGAAGCTCGGTGGCAGCGGCACCAGTCCGGCGACATGCTTTCTTATTTCGTCCCAGAGCGCCTGATAAGCACGGCCGGCGGGCGAGCTGCGCGCAAAGGCCGTCACCGGGCGGCGCTCCAGCCCCATGCGCTCCACCTCGCTGGCGTAAGGTATGCGGGTCTCCAGCACGGTACAGCGCGGGTCGGCCGGTGTCGCTACGATGTCCTGATGCATACGCTTGCGCCGATCGACCATCGAGTAAAACGCATACACCGGCGTCTTCAGTTCATGCCCTTCCATGAAATCGAGCAGCTGCTGCATGGTGCGCAGCGACAGCGTCGTCGGGATAGTCGGTAGCAACAAGGCATCTGCGGCTCGAAAGATATTCTCCGAAACCAGGGAGATGCTCGGCGGGCAATCCAGGACGACCAAGTCGTATTGCTCCGCCAACGGGCGGAGCAACCTCAGCAGCTGCATCACAGGTTTCTTGTTTTCGCCCAGCAGCAGGTCCATGTTCCGATAGGAGAAATCCGACGGCAGCAGGTCGAGATTGGGATAGTCCGAGCCCTTCAACACCCCATCCAGGTCGAGCTTGCCGCGCAGCATCTTGGTGCTGCGCTTCACCTTGGGCTTGACCCGCAGGTAAAAAGTCGCCGCTGCCTGCGGGTCGAGGTCCCAGATCAGGGTGCGCAGTCCGCTGCCGGCGGCAAGGTGCCCGATGTTGACCGCGGTCGCTGTCTTGCCGACCCCGCCTTTGATGTTGTAAACGCCAAGGATCTTCATCCGATCTTCTCACCCCTGGTCTTGAACAGACTCTTGTAGTTCGCGCGGTTCTCGGCGGAATCGAACTGCGCGAAACAGTCGGCAAAACGTGTGTGTGCGGCCTGTTGATTTCGCAGCAGGTCGGCGACCAGCGCGCCAATGGCCATCACGGTCGGAAGTCCTTGCAGACCGTCTGTCACAAACTCGCTCGCAAAGGTCTTCAACTTGTCGGCCTGAACCTCGAGGTCCTGGAACTCACCGAGATTGTCCAGCAGCGTCTTGAGCGTGCGAATCAAACCCTTGAGTTCCTCATCCGGATACAGGGCACGGAAGAATTCAATCAAGTAGCGGAGCTTCTTGCAGTCCTTACGCAATTCATGCATCGCCTCTGGCGGGCCGTCCAAGGTAATGCTGCGACCGGCCTTGAGAACCTTTTTATACATGCCCCAGATACGTGCTGATACGACGGGCTCGATCGGCAGTTCGGCGAACGAGCCGGGCTCGCCGGGCGGCACCTCGGCTTCAAGGATACGATGCCAGTCATCGAGCAGGGCCTGCATCTGGGGCGACCCGAGTTTGCGCTTAAGCTTTGCCTGCTCGCTCTGTTGCGCCGCCCGCAAGCGCTCCTCGAACGCACCCAGATCACCCGCCATGGCGGCCGGCAGCGTCGCCCGATAGCGCGGCATCTCGAGCAAAAAGACATCCAGATCTCGTGTCGGGCCGGTGATCTGACCGAGCCAGGAGAAACGCTGCTTGAAGTCCTCAACGACGGCATCCGGCAGCACACGTTTGACCTGCGAGAGCGCCGAGCGCGTGCGTCGGGTGGCGACCCGCAGGTCGTGCAGAAATTCAGAATCGACGTCCGCGCGAGTACCCGGAATGTTGCGCTCAAGTGTTTCGAGCAAGGACCACAATACCTTGCGGATCGCGTCTACCGCGATGATATCCGGTTGCAGTGAGACATTGAGCTTGGACGAGTAGTCCCCGGCCTCACGTCCGATGGCGGTGATCGCCTCCTCGAAGAGACAGGCCGAGGCCCGCGGCCACTCCAACTCGTCACCCAGATAGGCGGTAAGCTGACGCAAATCCTTTGCATAACCCCTGACGGGTACCAGTCGCACACGCGGCCACAGACTGCGCGGCTCTGCGACACCCGGACCCTGGCAGTGCATGTGCAGCAGCTGCAGACGTACCACCGTCTTCTGGTCGTCGTTCAGCAGGCGCAACTCGGTCGCCTTGCCCTTTACACTGACCAGAGGGAGTAGGACCCGCATCTGCAGCAGACGCTGCAGCTCGTCCCGGAGCGGACCAGGCGGCAGAGACGCGGGCCAGGCAGGCGCGTCGTCGAACACCAGGCCGGCCTCGGGCTCGCCGCCCTTGGCGGGCTTCAGACGCAGCACCGTCCCCTCCGCGGCCTGTACACGCAACAGGCGCAAGCCGGCGTTGTGCAGACGCCAGTCGAAACTGTCAAAAAACTCCAGCGTGAATGCCGCCGCCCCGTCGACACTGCACCGTTCGTGGCCACCCAGCAGTCGAACGAGGCCTTCGGTATTGCAATTGTGCGGCAGCAGAAAACCGCTACTGTCAGGCTCACTCATGAATTTCAGTTTTCACATGGGTACCCTGGGTCGCCGGCGATCCCGATCAGAGACATCACCGTGACCGGATCGTTTGTTCGACGTATCTGTTGAAGCCGGCGCAGGGGAAACAGCAAGTCGCCAAGCGAAAGATCCGCAAAACATGCTCGAATAATGACGAAACACGCGCCGAATGTCGCCGGGAACTTAACGCCTAGGCTAAGGTTGTAACTACACTGTACACACTTTGAAGGGCTGACTACAAGATCCGCAACCGCCTACCGCTCGGAGCAAATTAGAACCTGTTGAACTCGTGATTTAGCCCAAGTGCCTCGACGTGAGCGTTACTGTCCAGGCAGTATCGGGCGGCGGAAAAAAGCGCAGCGCGCGACCCAGACACCCCGCTGCGCCTTCGAGTCGGAGAAAGGAAAACATCATGATCAAACCCCTACTGATCGGCGGCACAATGGTGGGCGCACTCTATGCATCGGTCCTGCAGGCCGATCCAGCGCCCGCGACGCCGGACCTGCCGATGCAAGCGGACGAGGCTCCGGCCTCGGCGCAGGACCAGATGCCGGTGACGCCGCAGGTGCTGATCGTTGAGATGCGCCCGGCCAGCGAGGTGTCCATGGACGATGCGGTGTCGGCTATGCCGGAGTTCGTGCAAATGCCGCAGCTGCGTTTCGACACCCTACCCCCGCCAGCACAGTTCGGGCCGGCACCGGTCTATCCGCGCTGGGCGCCCCCCGCTCATCGGCGCTGGTCTCCACCCTACGGTGGATGGAACAACGGCTCGAGACCTTGGGGCAACACCTGGGGCAATCGCTGGGCGCCCCGGGGCGGCGGCTGGAACAGAGGCTACGGCGGCGGCAACGGCTGGGGCAATAGCTGGGGCGATGGTTATGGTGACGCCGCCGGCGACGCCGACTTCAGCTTCGCGATGCGCGCCCGCATCAACGCCGACATGCGAGGCTCAGGCTATGGTGACGGCTACGGCTATGGCCGAGGCTACGGCCATGGCTATGAGGGATACCCCTATATGCCCTATCCCCCACCGTTCGCACCAATGCCCATGCCGGCCGAGCCGGAACAGGAACCGCAGGACCAGACAGATGGCGAGAACGATATCAGTGATCTGTGATCCCGACGTCGCACCCGATGCGCCTGAGGGAATACGCGGATAATCGGGGGCGCAGTCCTTCGACTGCGCCCCTTTGACATCACTGGCGAGGTCTCGTCAGCCCTCGTCAATACCTTCGTCGTGCGGGTTGTGCAGTATTTCGTGCAAGCGGCTGTCGCTGACCACGGAGTTCAGGACCTCGATCTCGTCGCCCTCCGCGATCGCTATCTGTTCGTCGTAGAAGGCTTCGGTCTGTTTGATCTGGCGTTCGTAGGCTGTCATTGCGGCGCTGGCTCCTGATTCAGAGAATATTGATGGGCCCATAAAAAATAGCCAGATTGACGGCCGTAACCCCATTCCCTGAGTAATGTTTTCGCGTCCTTGGCAGTCAGCGGAGGAAATTGAACAGGCTCAGATCCTGGATCTTGATGAAACTCTGCTGTGAGGCCTGTAGCGCCGTCAGCTGCTGGTTGAAGCGACTGATCGCCTCGGCGTAGTCCAGGTCCTCGAGTGTCGAGCGCACTTCGGCCGCCGCGAGATCGAAGGCCTCGTTGGCGGCGCGTTGATCGTCCACGGCGTTCATCCGTGCACCGACCTTCGAGCGCGTGCTCAGCAGACTGCTGAGCGCGGCATCGATATCCGTCAACGCCTGCGGATAGCCGTTGCCGGCCTCGAGGTTGGTAGCCAGATCGTACATTACCTCACCGATATTCGTCAGGCCCCCGCCGGCCGCCGCAAAATCCATGAACACGCTGCCCGGGTCGCCGATCGCCACCTCGCGACTGTCGCCGATCTTCAGCAGGCGCTGACCGTCGTCGCCATGGTAGGTAAAGCCACCGACGCCGTCATGGGTAAAGGGCTGAGTCTTGCTCTTGAAGCCACTGAACAGGAATTCCCCATTGGCATCCTGGGAGTTGGCCAGCTGCATGAAGTTCTCGATGTGCTGACGCACCTCCACCGCAATAGCGCGCCGCTCATCGACGCCGAGCACGTCGTTGGCGCCCTGCACGGTCAGCTCCCTGACGCGTTGCAGAGTGTCACCGATGGCACTCAGCGCGGTCTCCTCCTGATTGAGTTTGGCGATCGCCACGTCCGCATTGCGCTGATACTGGGTGAGGCGCTGCTGTGACTCCTGCAGATCGAGCACCCGCGCCGATGCGGACGGGTCGTCCGAGGGACTCAGTATGCGCTTGCCGCTCGCGATCTGCAGTTCGGTGCGGCTCAGCTCGCGCTGATTCTGCAACATGGCATCGACGCCCTGGCGAAAGATCTGGGATGTCGAGATACGCATGCCTACCTCCTCACTGCGCCAAGCAGGGTGTCGAACAGGCTATTGGCGACATTGATCACCTGCGCGGCGGCCTGATAGGCCTGCTGAAAGCGCACCAGGTCGGCCGCCTCTTCGTCCAGGTTGACACCCGATACCTCATCCATTGCCGCTTGGGCCTGTGCCAGCAGACGCTCCTGAACACCGGCGTTGCTGCTCGCCTGCTGCGTTTTGGTACCGACGTCTGCGACGAGTGTCCCATAGGTGGTGGCGAAACTCGCCGTGCCGCCGAGCATCAGGTTGGCCGTCTGGAGATCGGCAAGGCGCCGCGCATTGCGGTTGTCCCCAATGCCGTCGGCGTTGTCGCTCAGACTAAAGCTGTCGCCCACCGCCGGCGCCCCGGTCATGTCGAAATCGAAGATACCCAGGCCAGGGACATCGACACGATAGGTCTCGCCCGAGACGTAGGCCACGCTGCCACCGATCGGCGCCCCACTGGCGTCCACGAACTGGGCGCCCGGCGGTACCGTGATCGCGAGCTGGTTGCCCGCCTGATAGGCCAAGGTGACACCGACTGGCGGCGCCGGTCCCGCGCCAGTACCCGCCCTTGCGGTCAATGCGCCGGGGCCGATCAGGCCGGTACCGGAATTCGCAGGATTGGAACTGACGGTCACGGCCTCGGCAGCGGCTATCTGTCGCTCATTGGCCACCAAGGAGTCGAATCCCGATGCGCCGTTGCGCGTGGGTTGTAACAGGTAGCTGTCGCCGGCGGCGGCCGCATTGACGACGATGCGCAGACCGTCGGCAAGGAAGGGATCGGCGACGCTGCCGGCGCCAGTCAGCGTCACCGGTTGACCGGAGGCGAGATCGGTCATCGTCCAGGTCGCACCATCGAAATCCAATCGGTAGTCGTGCGTCGTCAGCTTGGAAAAATCCGCATGGCCAACAGTGATGCTGCCGGTATTGCCTGGGGCGCCCACCACCTTGGGCGACGCCACGTTGAAGAAATCACCGCCGAGCCGGCCATCGAGGTCCATACCGGTCTGATGTTCTGCGTTGAAAAAGGAGGCCAGGCCGAGTGCGACCCGGCCCAAGGCGTTCTGCGACTCGTCCAGCACTTCATCACGGAAGCGCAGCGCACCGCCGAGACTGCCCCCGGTCATCTGTTCGGTCACGGTGACGACGCCGCCACCGGCCTGCTGGATGACCAGCTCCTTGCGATCCACGGCCAGCGGGTTGTTGGTCACGCCCATGGTGCTGTAAGTCGTCCCGACGACCAGTGCCTGACCGGTGCCGACGAACACATTCTTCACACCGTCGGCCTCTTCGACCGTGGCAACACTGGTGAACTCACTCAGGTCGTCGATCAGTTTGTCGCGCTCATCGAGGAGGTCGTTCGGCACACCGCCGGAGAAGCTGCCCTCGGTGCGAATGCGCGCATTGACGTCCGCAAGCGACTGCGCAAACGAATTGATCTCGTTGACCTGGCGCTCCAGATCCTGATTCAGACGTCGGCGCATGTCCTCGAACCAGCCGTCGAGCGAATGAAAGCGGTCACCGAGCTGCTCCGCGCGACTGATCATCACCGAGCGCGCGGCGATGTCGGTGGGGTCATCCGCTACGTCGTTGACGCTGGCAAAGAACATCTGCATCGCATCGTTGATGCCGGCCGAGGCATCGGCGATCACATTGTCGACCTGATTGGCACGCTGCAGGAAGAAATCATACTCGGCGTGCGACGAGGTATAGTCCCGTACCTGGGTCGCCAGAAAGTCATCGTAGCGCCGACGTACCGAGGCGACTTCGACGCCGGCGCCGATGAAACCCTGTGGCAGTGCCTGCGGGGCGCGGGTCTGAAATTGCACGACCTGGCGGCTGTAGCCCTCGGTGTTGACGTTGGCGA
Organism: Chromatiaceae bacterium; assembly: GCA_024639005.1. GTDB lineage: Bacteria > Pseudomonadota > Gammaproteobacteria > Chromatiales > Chromatiaceae > Thiosocius. The sequence goes on from JAHEJD010000155.1 coordinate 48,379, forward strand.
TATTGTGCCCCGTCGTCTCCAGCTGCCGCTTGAATGCATTGAGTGCACTGATACCGCTGTTGATGATGCCTGCCATTGATGTCCCGCCTTGCCATCGTCAAATCAGATGGCCGTTGCGTCCTCCGCAGCTGTCTGTCTCAGCCGGCGCATGGGCTCGCTGTCGAGGATGCGCTGAATCTTTTCGGAATAGGCAGGATCGGTTGCATAACCGGCCTGCTGTAAGGCGCCGAAATAGGCCTTTGCATCCTGGGTCTTTTCGAGGGCGTCGCCGTAGCGCGGATTGCGCTGCACGAAGTCGACATAGTCGCTGAAGCTGTCCTCGAAGGAGCTGTAAGCGCGAAAATTGGCGCGCGTCTTCAGCGCAACGCCGTCGCGGTATTCCAGTGTGCTGACGCGCACCTTCTCACCCTGCCAGCGCGAGTCGGCCTTGATGCCAAACAGGTTGTGGCTGCTGTCGCCACCGTGGTGCCGCATCACATGACGTCCCCAGCCAGTCTCCAGGGCCGCTTGCGCGAGCAGGGCCTCGGGAGCGAGTTGCAGCTTGGCGGCGGCCTCCTCCGCGGCTGGCCAGAGCTTGTCGAGAAACGCCTCCGGTGAACCATCGAGCACGGCCGGCGCTTCGCTCGGCGGTGCGCCGGTGGAGGCCTTCGGCTGGGCGACGATCGGCATGCCGAGATAATCCTCGGGTGCAAGGTCGCTGTGCGCCATCGAGATGCCCGTGCCGAGCTGTTGCTTCAATACGTCGGCAAGGCCAATGCCCTCGCCCTGTGACATATCCATCGCGATCTGTTTGTCGAACATGTCGCGATACATCTCGCTCTGCTTGCTGTCCATTAGACCACCACCGAAGCTGGCATCGCGCATGCTCTTGAGCATCATCTGCAGAAACAGTGACTCGAACTGGCGCGCCACCTGGTCCAACGCCGCGCCCTGGTCCTCCCGAGCGCGTGCGCGCAGCGCCGCGAGGCCGGAAAAATCAGTGTAGACCTGTTGCATATCGACCATCGTCATGCGACCTCAGATCACCACCAGATCGGCCTTCAGCGCGCCTGCCTGACGCAATGCCTCGAGGATCGCCACCAGATCGCTCGGGCCCGCACCGACCTCGTTGACGGCACGCACCACGGTATCCAGTGTGACCCCAGGATTGAAGACGAACATGCGACGATCGCCCGGCGCCGCCACCGACACATCCGACTGTTGCGTAACGGCCGTCCTGCCGCGTCGTGCGAACGGACCGGGCTGCGATACCTCGGCGTTCTCGCTGATGGTCACCACCAGATTACCGTGCGATACCGCCGCCGGACTGACGCGGACCGTGCTGTTGATCACCACGGTACCCGTGCGTGAATTGACGATCACGCGTGCCACGGCCGCCGCCGGCTCGACCTGGAGGTTTTCGATCAGCGAAATGAAGCCGACCCGCTGGCCGACATTCTTCGGTGCATTGACCTTGACCGAGGTGGAGTCGACAGGGAACGCCGTGCCCTCGCCGATTGCCTTGTTGATGGCATCACTGACGCGCTGCACGGTCGTGAAATCGCTGTCCTTGAGATTCAGGGTCAGCAGCGGCTCTTGCCCGAACGGCGTCGGTACGCTGCGCTCGACGGTCGCGCCACCTGGAATGCGCCCGGAACTCGGGACGTTGACGGTAATCTTCGACCCGTCGGAACCCTCTGCCGCGAGCCCGCCGACCACCAGGTTGCCCTGTGCGATGGCATAAACCTGACCGTCGATACCCTTCATCGGTGTCATCAGCAGGCTGCCGCCGCGCAGACTCTTGGCATCACCGATCGACGACACGGTGATATCGAACTGCTGCCCGGGCTTGGAGAACGGCGGCAGGTCGGCATGCACCGTCACCGCAGCAACGTTCTTTGGGTTCAGCTGGACATTCGGCGGCACCACGATACCCAGCTGGGTCAGCAGGTTGCGCAGACTCTGCCGCGTGAACGGCGAGGAACCCCCCTTGTCGCCGCTGCCGTCCAGGCCGACCACCAGGCCGTAGCCGAGCAGCTGGTTATTGCGCACACCCTGTATCGAGGCCAGGTCCTTGATGCGCTCGGCCTGCAGCGGCTGTACCGACACCACCAGTGCGGCGATCAGCAGGCCGCGCGTGACGGCGGCAAACCCTGGGCACCCGACTATTCGGTTCATTTCATTCACCAATCAGAATGGCCAGACGACCGAGATGAAGAACTTGGCCAGCCAACCCATCTTCGAGGCATCGGAGACCTGTCCTTCCCCGACGTAGGCCAGGGTCGCATCTGCGATGCGCGTCGAATCGACGCTATTGCGATCACTGATGTCTTCGGGACGGATCGTGCCCGACACGCGTATATATTCATTGCCGCCGGTCATGCCGATGCGCTTCTCACCGCGGACCTTGAGGTAACCGTTCGCCAATACCTCGGTCACCGTCACCGAGATCGAACCGCTGAATTCGTTGTTCTGGGTGTTTCCCCCGTCGCCGGAGAACGAGGTGTTCGACGACAGGCTCTGACTCAGATCGTAGTTACCGCTGGCGAACGGCAGATCGAAGCTGATGCCGCGACCGAAAAAGGTCGGCGACGCGATCTCCGTGCTGCTGCTCTTGTCGACCGAGCCTTCATTGGTCTGTGAGGCCTCGGTGTCCTCGACCAGGTTGACGAGCAGCACATCACCCACCCGACGGGCAATCACGTTCTCGAACCAACTGCGTTGATAACCGGCCTGAAAGATCGCGCCGTTGCCCTGCGGTGGCGCTGGGATCTCCACCGGCAGGGCCGACGCGAACTCGGGGTCGCGCTTCGGCGTGGAATTGCAGCCGCCGAGCAGCGCAGCGGCGATTGCGAGCAACAACAGCGTGCGCAGTCCAAAGCCGACGCGGTATACGTCGGTTTCTGTCTGGCTGTGCATCATGCTTTACCTCCGGTCATCCCCGGGGCCTAGAGCTGCTGGCTCACATAGGCGAGCATGTCATCGGTCGTCGAGATCGCCTTGCTGTTCATCTCATACGCGCGCTGGGTCTCGATCATGTTGACCAACTCCTCGACGACGTTCACGTTGGAACTCTCCAGCGAACCCTGGATCAATGTACCCGCGCCGTTGCTTCCCGGCGTGTCGACCTGCGCGGAGCCGCTGGCCGCGGTCTCGCGATACAGGTTGTCGCCAATCGACTCCAGGCCGGTGGGATTGACGAACTGGGCCAGGGTCATGTTGCCGATCTGCGTCGGGCCGTTGTCGCCGGCGACCATCGCCGACACCGTGCCATCCGAACCGACGGTAACGTTGAGTGTGTTGGCGGGTACGGTGATCGCCGGATCCAGCAGATAGCCGTTCTGGGTGACCAGCTGACCCGAGGAATCCAGGCCGAAGGAGCCATCGCGTGAATACACCAGGCTGCCGTCGGGGTGGCTGATCTGGAAGAAGCCGCTACCCTGGACCGCGATATCCAGGCTGTTATTGGTCTGTACGATGTTGCCCTGGGTATGCAGTTTTTGCGTCGCCACGGTGCGCACGCCGGTGCCGAGGTAGAGTCCCGACGGCAGGGTCGTATCCTCGGTCGACGAGGCGCCGGCCTGGCGGACGTTCTGGTACATCAGGTCTTCGAACACTGCGCGATCGCGCTTGAAGCCTGTCGTGTTGACATTGGCCAGGTTGTTGGAGATGACGGCCATGCGTGTCTGTTCGGCATCGAGCCCGGTCTTGGCGATCCAGAGTGCGGGGTACATGGTGTAGACCTCTTGCGTTGGAAGGCCGCGTCGCGTGGCGCGACAGCGGCACTTAGTTCAGTTGATAAATGCTGTGCAAAACGCTTGCCAGCCTTAGATCGGCTTAATGATGCTGGATGCCGCAGTCGAACTTTCCTCGGCGGTCTTCATCATCTTGACCTGCAGTTCGAAGCGTCGTGACAGCTCGATCATGTTGACCATCTCGTTGACGGCATTCACATTGCTGGACATCAGCGCACCGGGGACGACGCGCTGCGCCGGGTCGGCCTCTGCGACCTCGCCGTCCTTGCGGCGGAACAATCCGTCTTGGCCCTTTTCCATCTGATCGAGCTGCGGGGCGACCAGCTTTATACGGTCGATCACCGCGAGCTGATCGGCGGCCGCGCCCAGCGGGCGGATCGATACCGTGCCGTCGACGCCGATGTCGATTTTTTCAAACGGCGGCAGCGCGATCGGCCCGCCGTTGCCCATCACCGGCAGCTTGTTGCCGGTCACCAGCAGGCCGTTCTCGTCCACCCGCAGGTCGCCTCGACGGCTGTAGCGCTCGCTGCCATCAACCGCCTGCAGCGCAATCCAGCCGCCGTCCCGGGGCGCGACGTCGAGATCGCGCCCGGTCTGCTGCACGCTGCCATGGTCGAAGTTCGAGCTCGGGCTCTCGTCCATCGCGTACACGCGCGTCGGGTGACCGGAGCCGAACACCGGCATACTGCGAAACTGATTGAGATCCGCGAGGAATCCGGTGGTACTCGCGTTGGCGAGGTTGTTCGTCGCGGCGGCCTGCGCAATCAGGGTCTCTTTGGCGCCACTCATCGCGACGTACAGCATGTCATCCATCGTAGGCTCCCTCTGGTCGACAGCGACGAGTCGCGAGGAGCGAGGACGAATTCACTTCGAACCTCGATCCTCAATCCTCGCTACTGATTAACGGATGTTGATAATGGTCTGGGTGATCGAGTCCGCGGTGGAGATCACCTCGGCATTGGCCTGGAAGTTGCGCTGCGCGGTGATCAGATTCACTAGCTGCGCGGCGATGTCGACATTGGAGGCCTCGAGTGCGCCCGACTGGATCTGACCGAAGCTGGATGTCCCGGCCTCGCCGAGCTGCGGCCCGCCGGAGGCGAAGCTCTCGGCCCAGTTGGTGTCACCGATCTGGCGCAGTCCCTGCTGGTTGTTGAACTTGGCCAGCGCCACTTTGCCGAGCGCCGACGACTGACCATTGGTGTAGCGGGCGAAGATCACACCCTCGGTGTCGATATCGACACCGGCCAGCCGCCCGGAGGTAAAGCCATCCTGGCTCAGGTTGTTGACCGCGAAGGCCGAGCCGTATTGGGTGGTACCGGCGAATTCCAGATCGAGGGTCAAGGGGGCGGCGCCGTTGCCCGGATCGTAGGGCGCCATGGTCGCGCGCGTCCCCGCAGCACCATTGACGTCGGTCAATGCACCCGTTTCGTCGAAGGCCAGGGTATTCGGGGCACCGACCAATGTCCCGCCGACATAGAGGTGTTGGTCCCAGGTTCGCGGCGCCGCAGCCGATTTGGCGAAGTACAGGGTCGCCGTGTGCGCATTGCCCAGCGAATCGTAGACCGTGGTCGACGTCGAGCCGTTGTAGCTGGCCGGATTCGCGGGATCGAAGGCCGCAGTCGGCACCTCCTGCGACGAGTTGAGGTTGATCGCCGCACTGATGGCGGTCGATGGGTTCGGCGAACTCGGCGTGGTCGGCAGTTGCAGATCCTCCAGGACCCCGGTGTTGAAGGTCGTCGCACCGCCGACCCCGGTGGCCGCCTCGTAGATCTGCAGGCGGTCGCTGTTCTGGTTCATCACGTAGCCGTCGCGATCGACACTGTAGGCTCCCGCGCGCGTGTAGGCCTGGGTGCCGTCGGGCGACTTGAGTACGAAGAAGCCCTGACCGCTGATTGCCAGATCCAGGTTGTTCGAGGTGAAATCGATCGACCCCTGGCTATGTTGCTGCGCCACCTTGGCGACGCGCACGCCCTGGCCGGCCGCGTTCGAGCTGGTGTCCTGGATGGAACTCGCATAGAGATCGGCGAATTCGGCCCGCGATTCCTTGAAGCCGTTGGTGGAGGAGTTCGCGATATTGTTACCGGTCACCTCCAGGTCGGTGGAGGCCGCGTTGAGGCCACTGAGAGCGATACGAAAGGTCATGATGGCGGCTCCGTTTAATAGATCTGTTGGATGTTGTCGAAGGCCATGGGTCCCAGGCCTTCGAGGTTCAGGGTCAGCCCATTGCTGCCATTGAGATTCACGCTCTCGACCTTCGAGAACAGCTTCGTCTGCAGGTCGACCCCGCGGTCGTTTTGCAGGGCCTCGACGCGGACGGTGTAACGTCCTGGCGGTGCGAAGTTGCCGAGGTTGTCCATCCCGTCCCAGGCGAAGTCGAGGGCGCCCGGTGGCGCCGAGCCCAGTGGCATCTCCCGCACCAGCTGGCCCACCGAGTCGATCACGCGCAGCGTGACCTGCGGACTGCTCTGTTCCAGATTCACTTGACCACGCAGACTGCCGCCAGGCAGCAGATAACCGCTGTCGACCGGGGCCAGGATCTCGCGACCGACCAGTGATCCCGCCTGCAGCGCCTGCCCGGAGGTGAGCGAAGAGGCCAGTGACTCGAAGCTCTGATTCAGCTGCTCGAGGCCGGTGACGGAGCCAAACTGGGCGATCTGGCCGAGAAAGTCGCCGTTCTCCATCGGCTTGAAGGGATCCTGATTGTTGAGCTGGGTGACCATCAGTTTCAGGAAGGTGTTGAGCCCCAAGTCAGTCGCCTTGTTGGTGCCGGACGTCGGCGACTCCGCGCGCGCCAGGCCAAGGTCGGCGAACAGATCCTGTTGTGCATCGATGCCGCTCATGCTGGATTACCTCCCGAGATTGATTGTTGCGCTCAGCATCTGCCGCGTGGCGTTCACCACTTCGACATTGTTCTGATAGGCGCGCGAGGCCGAGATCATGTTCGCCATCTCCTCGACGACATTGACGTTTGGCCGATAGATGTAGCCGTCCGCGTCGGCCAGGGCATGCTGCGGCGCATATTCGCGCACCAGCGGCGCCTCGCTCTCGACGACACCGGCCATGCGGACACCAACGGCCGGATTACGCGAATTGGCCTGGTCCAGCACCGCCTGGAATACCGGCTGACGTGCCCGGTAGGTGGCATCCGTACTGCTGGACACCGCGTCCACATTGGCCAGGTTGCTGGCGACCAGGTTCATGCGCAGGTTCTGCGCATTCATGCCGGAACCGGCAATATCGAAAATCTTGAAGCTACTCATTAACCGCTACCCTTGATTGCCCTTATCAGGCCCTTTATCCGAGAATCCAGGAAGCGCAGGCTTGCCTGGTAGTGCATCGCATTGGCGCTGAACTCGCTCTGTTCACGCTCGACCTCGACGGTGTTGCCGTCCAGTGAGTCCTGCTGCGGCACGCGGTAGGCCATCCGGGTCGAGGCGATCAGCCCCGCATCGGGCCGAATATGGCCGCGATGGGTCGAGGCCAGACGGACCGGGTCCTGGATCTCTTTACGCAGCATCGCCTTGAAATCGAAATCGCGCGCCTTGTAGCCCGGGGTGTCGGCGTTTGCGAGGTTCGCGGCCAGCACCTCGGAGCGCCGTGCGCGCAGGCGCAGTGACTCCTCGTGGATCCCAAACACATCATCAAGCTTCATTGTTCCGGCCCATGCCGCAATACCTGGCCTGGAACAGAGCAGAAGGCATGCCAACCGTTACGTCTTTTTTTATTTCAATGACTTAGCTGAGGCTGGACGGCTTTGGACAGCGCGCGGCGGCAAGGACTTGCCGTTGCAGCCGGCAAGCGGTAGCGGGCAAGCCCGCTTATCTCACCGTTTTCCGTCGCGAGCGGTTCGAGACGCCGTTGTGGCGGGGCGCACGCAGCGGAGGGCGCTGAAGGCGTAGCCAACGGCCACAACGAGTACGCACCGTCACAGCGCGCGTATCGGGCCGCGCAGTAGGTAATCGGTGAGATATGCGGACTTCTAGGATCTCAGGCGATAGACCAGACCGCCCTGGAGATTGCGCATCTCGAACAAGTCCTGGTATCCGCTCATGGATTCGGTCGAGCCCAGGAACAGATGGCCACCAGGATGCAGTGCCCGGGCGATCCGCATAATGATTTCGCGTTTGCGTTCCTGCGAAAAATAGATCAGGACATTGCGGCAGAAGATCACATCGAACCGACCCAGCAGATCGAACGGTTGCAGCAGATTGAAGGGCCGAAAACTCACGCGCTGACGATACAGAGGCAACAGCTCGATGCAGCCCTGCTGCTCGAGAAAATACCGGCGCCGCTGGTCGTCGCTGAGTCCCCGCGCGGCCGACACCCCACAGTAGCTCGCGGTCTGCGCCTGCTGCAGCGCAGTCGCCGAGATATCGGTACCGAGGATCTGATAATCCAGGCTGCGCCGGACGCGCCCGAGCTGCATGGCATCCTGCAGGCAGATCGACACCGTATAGGCCTCCTGGCCGGTCGACGCGGCAGCCGACCAGATGCGCAGCGAGGTGCGCTTGCTCTCGGCCAGGATGCCATCGGTCAATACGCGAAAATGGACCGCGTCACGAAACCAGAACGTCTCGTTGGTCGTCATGGCATCTTCGACTGCGGTCTGCAGGTCGCCATGGTCGGCCGCTGACAGCCTGTCGATCAGTTCCGCGAAGCCACTGATACCGAAACAGGTCAGCAGGCGGCTCAGCCGGCTGACCACCAGATACTCCTTATCCGGACCCAGACGGATACCGACGCGCCGCTCGAGAAAATCGTGGATGACGGCATACTGGGCAGCGCTCAGGCCACCGGCCGCGGTGGGTCCCGCGAATCCGCTGTCGGGTAATGGAGTCAAGCGATTGCCCGGCGCTCTTTGGCGTGTTGCCGCAGTTGCTCTTGCACGACCATGGCCAGCGTGTCGGGCTCCCATTTCGGCAGAAAATCGTTGGCACCGACCATCTGCCCCATCGATTGGTTGAACACCCCACTCAACGAGGTATGCAGGATGACATGCAGATTCGAAAGCGGAGGGTGCTCGCGAATGGCGCGGGTCAGTGAATAGCCGTCCATGCGCGGCATTTCCACGTCGGAGATCACCAGCGCCAGCCAGTTCTCGACATCTCTGCCCTCATCGAGCCAGGCCTGCAGTTGATCGAAGGCCTGTTGGCCGTCGCTCGCGGTGGTGAATTCGACGCCCAGCTCGCCGAGCACTCGGGCCACCTGATCACGCGCCACGCCAGAATCGTCGACCATCAGCACATGCTGCGGAACGTCGTGCTGGAAGTCCTCGATCACCCCTGCCGATACCTCGCCCTGGCCGCCGACGACCTCTTCCAGCACCTTCTCGATGTCGATAATCTCGACCAATTCCTCGTCTACCTGGGTGACGGCCGTCAGATAGGTGCGCTGCGCGGTCCCCCTGGGCGGCGGCAGGATATCCTCCCAGTTCCGATTGACGATGCGGTCGACCGAGTCGACCAAGAAGCCCTGAACCTTGCGGTTGTATTCCGTGACGATGACAAATTTCTCGCGATAATCCTCGCGCGGCGACGCGCCCATGGCGTGCGCAAGGTCTATTACGGCGATGGTCTTGCCACGCATGGCGGCGATCCCGAGCACCGCCGGATGCGACTGTGGCAGAACGGTCAGTGGCGGACACCGGATCACTTCCTGCACCTTAAAGACATTGATGCCGAAGCGTTGACGACCCGCGAGGCGAAACAGCAGCAGTTCGAGGCGGTTGTGGCCGGCCAGCCTGGTGCGCATATCCACGCCGTCGAGTACCCCTGCCATGGCGCGCACCCCTCCCCAACACCGCATCCTCAGTGCCCAGCGTAGCGGCTTGGGAACGCCAAGCTTTAACCTGAAGAATCGGCATGAAGCTTGCTCGGTCTTAGCGTATGCGACCCATCAGACGAAAAACCGACGCCGCCGCCGCGCTCCTGCTCGCGCTGGCCAGCTATGGGGCGAGCGCCGATGACGAGCAGGTGCAATCCCATGCGAGCATTCGTGCCGCGGCCGAGCAGCACGTCCTCGCCCAGGCCGACAGATTTGCCGGCGACCCCGAGGTCAGCGTCCGCGGTCTGGACAGCCGCCTCAAGCTGGCGGCCTGCGACGAGCCGCTGGAGACCTACGATTCGCCAAATGGCCTGAACGGCGGCCGCGGGGTGGTCGGCGTGCGCTGCAATGGCGCCAAGCCGTGGAAGATCTATGTCCCGGTGCATGTGGCGCTGATGGAGCGCGTGGTAGTCAGTCGTCGTCCCCTGGTCAAGGGGCAAACGCTGCGCGACGAGGACCTAACGCTCAGCGAGGTCGACACCTCGGAACTGCGCAAGGCCTATTTCTCGCGCATCGAGGATGCGGTCGGTCTGCGCGCCAAACGGTCGGTCGCCCGCGGCACCACGCTGCACGCCGGACTTTTGCGACGCGCCAGACTGATCAAGCGCGGTGGACAGGTCGAGATCGTCTCGATCAGCGGCGGTCTCCAGGTCAGGATGCGCGGCAAGGCATTGGCCGACGGCGGTCGCGGTGACCGCATCCGGGTAGAGAATCTC
>JAHEJD010000013.1:0-34125 GCA_024639005.1 Chromatiaceae bacterium
TCGGCCAGTGCGCGAGGCCCTCTACCTGCAACGGCACCCCGACCAGGCGGAACAGCAGGCGCGCCGCGCCGCGCATCACCGACCAACGCAGTCCCTCGCCGGGCAGCAGTGCAATCAACAGCCAGACCGGCACCGCCAGCAGCCAGAAGATGCCGTGCGCATAGGCCGCATAGGCCCGGTCGCGGCTCCAGCGCCAGGCGCGCCACAGGCTCGGACGCCAGGAGGCCAGGCCGAGCCGCACGACCTGCCGCCACACCGCGCGCGGGCGATGGCCGAGCCGACCCTGCTCGAACAGCTCGCGTACCGCCCCACGCCGGATCTTGCCGCTCGAGGTCTTCAGCACGCTGTGCGGCGGCACCAGCAGCACCTCATCGGGCGGCATACCCAAGAGGTCCGCGGCCGCGGCCTGGGCCTGGTCGCGCAGGGCCGCCAGCGCCGCCTTGTCGGTCTCGCGGGTCTCGGCGACGATGACCAGACGTTCCGTGCCGGCGACCGGATCCGGGCTGCCAAACACCGCCACACAGCCCTTGCGGACGCCGGGGATGTCGCCCACCAGGGCCTCCAATTCATGCGGGTAGATGTTGCGCCCGCCGCGGATGATGACGTCCTTGACCCGGCCGGTCAGGTAGAGGTCGCCAGCGGCGATATAGGCCAGATCGCCCGAGTCCAGCCACTCGCCGTCATGCAGTCGGGCGGTCGCATCCGGGTTGTGCAGATAGCCCTGGGTTGCCGAGGGTCCGCGGAACTCGAGGCGTCCCTCGCGACGCTCCGGCAGCTCCTGCCCGGCGGCATCCACGATGCGTGCCTCGTAGCCCGGCAGTGGCTGACCACAGGCGACAAACTCCAGCGCCTCCGCCTCGGGGTCGTGCACCGCGACCGCCCGCCCCGCCGCGGTGAAGCGCTCACGCTGGATACGATCGATCAACGGCCCGCGCCCGGGCGGCGGAAAGGCCAGGCCGACCGCCGCCTCGGCCAGCCCATACACCGGCGCCAACGCCTCGGGTCGCAGGCCATAGTCCGCAAACCGAGCGGCGAAGCGCCGCACCGTGGCCGGACTGACCGGCTCGGCACCGTTGAAGGCCCGACGCAGACTGCCAAGGTCCAGCCCCTCCAGTGCGGCGTCGTCGAGCTTGGTCAGACACAGCTCGTAGGCGAAGTTGGGTGCCGCGGTGAGCGTGCCGCGGTGCCGATGGATGGCCCACAGCCAGCGCCGCGGGCGGCTCAGAAAGGCCAACGGCGACATCAGCACCAGCGGCATGCCGAAGTACAGACTGCCCAGCCAGGCCCCGATCAGGCCCATGTCGTGGTAGAGCGGCAGCCAGCTTACGAACACATCGCGCGATTCGGCCCGCACGGCCTGGCCCATCGCACGGATATTCGCCAGCAGATCTGCATGCGTCAGGATCACCCCCTTGGGCGCACCGGTGCTGCCCGAGGTGTACTGCACGAACGCGATGTCGGCGCCGCGCAGCGGTGGGCGGCGCACCCCCGCGACCGGCACGTCCAGCTCCTCCGGCGTGAGTACCGCACGCAGACCGGCCACCTGCGATTGCAGCAGCCGCGCCACCCGCTTGGCCTGCGCGATGGTGATCAGCAGCACCGCCTCGGCATTCGACAGGATGCCGGCATGGCGGCGCAGATGATCCTCGAGCTGCGAGGGGCGCAGCGGCGGATAGATCGGGATCGGGATGCCGCCCGCCAACAGGATGCCGAAGAAACTCTGCAGATAGTCGCGGCCGGTCGGCAGCATGATCGCGACCGTCTGTCCGGGCAGCACGCCCTGTGCCTGCAGTGCGGCCGCGAGGCGCGACGCCCCCTCGGCGAGCGCCGCGTAGGTGATCACCTCGGGCTCGTCGCCATCCCCGTAGAGATAGACATGCGGGCGCTGGGCATGGCGCTGCACATGCCAGTCGAGCATCTCGGGCAGCGTGCCTACGTGCTCCGGCGTCCCCGCGGTGGCATCCAGTGCCGCGGCCGGTTCGGCCGCGCCGGCCGGCGCGGTCTGCGAGGCGGCGGCCGTACCCAGTACGTACAGCAGATCGCGCGGTGTCTCCGCCGCCAGCAGGGCCTGCTCCGGCAGGCCGACGCCGCAGGCCCGCTCCAGGCGCATCGACAGCTCGACCCGTGACAGGCTGTCGAAGCCCAGCTCGCGATCGAGCACGCTATCCAGCGTAACCGGTCGTGCCCGCTGGTGCGCCGGGCGCAGCTCCGCGGCCAGCGCGCGCACCTGCGCCAACAGCGCATCGGGATCTATGGTGCCGGCGCCGGACCGGCTTTGCTCGGGTTGTCTTCCGGACGTCATCGCTCAAACATGCGGCTGGGTCCACCGGCAGGACCGGGCGTGGCGGGCCCTGTCACGAGCCCTGCGGGTACAGCGGCGGCAGCGCGCCGTCTTTTTGCAGCGCAGATTTCGTCCGATCCAGCCGGGTCAGCGCGGCCGACAACACCTGCCAGGCGGCAGCCCCGTCCCAGGGCTGGGTCGCTTGCGCATACAGACTGCGGTCGAGTTCGTGCAGCACCGGCGCCGCCTCGCCGCCGATGCGCGGGATCAGGCTGTCGAGGCGACGCGGCGGGTCGTCGGTCCAGCGCGCGGCGGCCCATTCGAGCAGCGCCTGACGGGCCGCCGCGGGGTCATTGCCGCGACAGGCCTGTTCGATTTGCACCAGTGCCTTGCCCGGTAGCGCCGTCGCAGCGACCGTCTGGGGTCGCGCCGGGGCGCCGTCGCCGGGCGTCGGTTGCGCCCGCCGGGCACGCAGCCACAGCACGGTAGTCGCCAGCCAGGCCAGTGCCAGTATCGCCACCACCCAGGGCCAATAGCTCATGCCGATGGCGTCATCGCGAGCCGCGCCGGCGGAAGGCTCGGGGCCGGCGGCGGTACCTGGCGGGACCGGAGGCGGCGCGGACGGTTGGCTGCCGGCCCAGGGCGCCGCGCTGTTCCCGGGGGCCGGCGAGCCCGCCGCGCCCGGCAACACCGTCACCTCGCGGGCCGGCAGACGGGCCTCGCGTGCCTGCTGTTTCTCGACGTCCCACCAGGCGACGCGGATCTCGGGCAGACGCAGACTCCCGCTGCGCTCAGGTACCAGCGCGAACTGCGCCACCTTCTGCGCCACCAGGGTATCGCCATCGACCCGCGCCTGCGACTCGGCCTTGTCGGGATAGACCTTGATCCCGGTCGGCGCCTCGAGTTCAAGGTCGGGCAGCTGGGCCGCGCTGAGTCCCTGCGCGGTAATCACCACGCTGCGTGTGATGGGTTCACCGACGCGCAGCTGCGGCGGATCCTTCGACCAGGCGTCATTCAGGGTCAGTGACTCGGCCGGCAACCAGGGGGACGGGCTGCCGGCGGGCTGCGGCTGGACGTCCAGGGTCTGGGTTGCGGCGCGCAGCCGAATGGGACGCGTCTGCCCGAACAGCGAACTGCTGCTGGGAAAGCCGCTGCGGCCAAACAGACGGTCGAAGTCCCCGAACATGTCGCGCCCCGGATAGCGCTGGCCGCTGCCGCGCTGATTCTGCTCCGGCAGCTGCGCGGTCAATACCGGCCCGTCGATCTGGAGGCTGCCGCTGCGCTGCGGAAACACTGCATAGCGACGCTCGATCACCCGATACTGCTGGCCCTCGCGCTGGCTGCTGTACTCGGTCTGTCGGCCCAGCGGCTCGACGATCGCGTCCGCGATCTGCGGCTCGGAGATCCGCGGTTGGCGCAGCGGCACACGCGACAGCAGGCGCACGGTGTAGAGGACCTTCTGCTGCACAAACGGGCGCTTGGGCTCGACCTCGGCCTCGAGCAGCACCGGCGGCGCGGGCCCGAGTTCTGCCGCCTGTGCGGCGGGCAGCACCTCGAGCGCCAGTGGCTTGGTCGTCGCGCCGCCGATCCGAATCGCCGGCACGGCGAGTTTGCCGGTGCGCTTCGGCCCCAGTACGAACTGCCAGCCCCGGCTACTGCTGCTGCGGCCGTTGATCATGCTCATCTGCATACTCTGGCTGCTGCTGAGTAGGTCGAAGTCTTTCGCCAGCGGCGACACGTCCGGCACGCCGCCGCCGTCATCCGTGCTGTTGAGGATCAGCACGACGGTCTCGCCCTCGGCGATGCGCGTCCGATCCAGGCGCGCCTGTGCCGCCGCGAATACCTCGGCGCTGCACAGCAGCGTCAGACAGATCAGCATCCAGGCTCGCATAGCGTTCCTCACGGCAGTTGGCCACTGCGCCGCAGGTGCTGCAGCAGAAACCGCTGTCGCAGCAGGGCGGCCGGATCATCTTCCACCCGGCGCAGCATCTGCTCAACCGCCTGGCGGTCCTCCGGGCTCAGCATCGACATCTGTTCGTTGGCGCGCCGTCCCGATTGGCTACCCGGTCGGTCTCCCAGCAGATCGGCCATACCCGGCGCCTGGGTCTCGCCGGCGGGCGGCGCTGCGGAACCGGCGTCGCTGCGCGGCGGCGCAGCGGCCGTCTGGTCTGCCTGATCGCCCGATCCGGTCGCACCCTCGGCCTGCGCGGGCTGGCCGTCGTCCTGGCCCGCGGGGTCTTCGCCGCCCTGTCCCACCGCACCGCCATCGCTGTCTTGCGGTTCGCCGTCATCGGCACGGTCACCCGCCTGCGCCTGTTGTGCCGGCGCGGCATCCTGTCCCGGCGATTGGCCCTGATCGCCCGGTGACGCTGCATCGTCCGGCGGCGACTCGCCGTCCGGCTCCGCGCCGGCGGATGCCTGCTGCGGTTCCTGATCACCCTCCGGGCCCTTGGGCTCGGCCGCCTGCGATGACGCCGCCTCCTGGCCATCTTCCCCCATGGCCTGCGCCGCCGGCGACGGCTGCGCCTGATCCGCCTGCGCGCCCTCATCCGCGGCCTGCTGCTCACCCTGCGGCTCCTCGCCCGCGGCCTGACCGGCGGATGCCTGCTGGCCCTGGTCGTCTTGCGCGCCCTCGCCCGCGGCCTGTTGCGCGCCCTGTGACTGATCGCCCCCCGCCTGGCCGGGAGATGGCTCCCCGTCCTGCTCGCCGGCCTCCCCGTCGGCCTGCGCGGCCTCCGGCTGCGATTCTCCGCTGTCCTCTCCGCCCGATGCCTGTTGCGCCTGCTCGCCTGCCGAGCTCTGCTCCTCGGCCTGCCCCTGTGCCTGGGCCTCGCCCGGGTCCTCGTTCGATTCTGATGCCTGCTGCTCGCTTTCCTCACCCTGTCCCGCAGACGCCTGCTCGGCGGCGACCTGGTCTTCGGCATCTTGTTCCTGCTGCGCCTGCGGCGAGGTCTCGTCGCGCGGCATGGGCCGATCCGGGGCCTCCTCGCGTTGTTGGCGCTGTTCGATCAGGCGTTGCAGCAGCGCGCGATTGTGGCGTGCGTCGGCATGCCCCGGGGCCGCCTCCAGTGTCATGTCGTAGGCGGCGACGGCGTCCTCCAGACGGTCCAGTTGCGCCAGGGCGTTACCCCGATTGTAGTCAGTGTCCGGCCCCGCCAGGCCTTCCAGCGCCTGCAGCGACTGTTCGTAATCCCCGGCCCGATAGCGTGCCGCGGCACGCCAGTCGGGCCGCTGAAAGAGCTCGGCGGCCTGGGTCGCGCGCCCATCCTCGAGCAGACGCGTGGCACGCTGGTCCGGTCGCTGCCAGAGATCGTCCCACAGCGAGGCATCGGCGTCGGGCGGCAGCACGCAGACCAACAGCAGCAACGGACTCAACCACCCCCGTCGGAACGCGAACGCGGCCAGCGGCAACAGCAGGACCAGCAGCACAGGGCCCTCCTCACGCCAGCGATCGGTCTGCGTCGTCTGCTCCTCGTCCTGAGCGCCCGGCGCGAGCGGGTTGCCCGGGCGCAGCAGCGCGATGTCCCCATCGCCCGGGCTGGCGGCGACATAGACCCCGCCGCCGGCACCGGCAAGCTCGCGCAACGCGGTCTCCTGGAGCCGCGACACGCGGATAGCGCCACTCGCGTCCTTCAGGAAACCGCCGTCGCGACTGCGCACCGGGCTGCCATCGAGCGTGCCGACGCCGAGCACCGAGACCCGGTAGCCGGTCGCGCGCAGCCGCGCGGCCGCCGCATTGGCGGCCGCGGCATGTTCCAGGCCATCGGTGACCAGGATCACTTCGCCCTCCGGCGCCCCGGCCTGACGCAGCAGCTCGGCCGCCTGATCCAGCGCCAGGTCGGTACGCCGCGCCCCGGCTACCGGCAGCAGGCTGGTGTCCAGGCTCGGCACCTGGGCGGCGATGGTCTTCACGTCGGTGGTCAATGGCGAGACGACATAGGGCTCGGCACCATAGGCCAGCATTGCCGTCTGGCCCTCCTGGGACTGACGCAGCAGATCGAGCACCTTGAACCGGGCCCTGACGAGGCGGCTGGGGGCAAGATCGGTGGCGTTCATCGACGGCGACAGATCGAGCGCGACGACCCGAAACTGCCGCGCCTGGTACAGCGGTTCGGGCAGGCGTTCCCAGGTCGGACCGGCCAGGGCGAGGACCAGCAGCAGCCAGGCGGCCGCCAGCAGCCACAACGGCAGACGCTGCGCCCTGCCCTGGACGCCGCTCAGCAGGTGCGGCAGCAGGTGGGCATCGACCACACCACGCCACGCCTCACCCTCGCCGGCGCTGCGCAGCAGTCGCCACAGCAGTAGCGCCAGTGGCAGTAGCGCGAGCAGCCACAGCGGGCGCAGGAGATGAAACTCAAATCCGGTCATCGCCAACCCGTGCGATCCGGGCCTGCGAACCGGGTCAGGCGCTCCGCGCCCGGCAGCGCGGTCAGCGCCAGCGCGCCACTGAGCAGCAGTGCCAGGCCGGCCGGCCACATGAACAGCGCATGCATCGGACGAAAGCTGCGCTGATCGCGCACGCTGGGCTCGAGCCGGTCCAGCTCCTCGTACACCTGCCCCAGCTGCGCGGCATCCGTGGCCTGAAAATAGCGCCCGCCGGTCTCCCGAGCGATCGCCTGCAGCGTCGCGGTATCCAGATCCGTGCCCTTCTTGGTCAGCATGCCAAACGGGGTGCGGACACCCACCGGACCACCGCCGATGCCGATGGTGTAGATGCGCACGCCGGCCTTCGCGGCGACCCGGGCGGCATCCAGCGGCGCGATGTTGCCCACGGTGTTGGAGCCGTCGGTGAGCAAGATCAGCACGCGGTCTTGTTGGGCCTGTTCCTTGAGCCGCTTGACCGCGACCGCAATGGCGTCACCGACCGCGGTCTCGCGCCCGGCCAGACCGATCACCGCCTCGTCGAGCATGCTGCGCACCGTCGCCCGATCGTGGGTCAGCGGCGTCTGCAGATAGGCCCGGCTACCGAACAGGATCAGCCCCAGGCGATCGCCCTCGCGGCGCTCGATGAAGCGCCCGGCCACGGCCTTGACCACCGCCAGGCGATTCACCGGGCGGCCGTTCAGCCGATAGTCCTCCTGCTCCATCGAGCCCGAGAGATCTACCGCGAGCATCAGGTCGCGACCGGCCAGCGGCAGTTGCATCGGCTCGCCCAGCCACTGCGGCCGCGCCGCGGCCAGCACCAGCAGCACCCAGGCCGCCCATGCCAGTCCCTGGCGCCAGCGGCGGCGGGCGGCCGGGGTCGAGACCGCCGCGGGGATGTCGCGGTAGAACGGCAGGCGCAGTGCCCGGCTCTCCGGCAGGGCCGCCGGCGGCAGCAGGCGCCGCACCAGCCAGGGCAGCGGCAGGACGAGAAACAGCCACGGCCAGGCAAAGCTGATCATGGCCGGACCTCGCGGTTGTGCCGGATCCATGCCTGCACCAGCTCGGCGAGCTCCCCGACCGGGGCCGTTACGGTCGGGCGATAGGGTGCGTCGGCGAGCTGCCGACCCGGGCCGTCGCGAAAACGACCCCCGCCGCCGTGCGTGTCCAGAAACGCCAACCAGTCGTCGCCCGTCAGCGCGGCAGCCCGCTGCCCGGGGAACCTGGCCAGCGCATAGCGGCGCAGCAGGCGCGACAGCCCGCGCACGAAGGCCGCCTGGTCACCCTGTCCACCCAGCGTTGCCCGCAGTCGCGCGAGCTCACGCTCGGCCTGTCGGGCCGCTGCCACACGGCGACGTCGGCGGGCGCCCCACCAGACCAGAAGCGCGCCCAGGACCAGCAACAGACCAAACAAAAACCACCAGCCCGGCGCCGGCGGCCACCAGCCGACGGCGTCCGGCAGATGGTAGTCGCGCAGGCCGGCCAGCCCGATTGCGGTATCGGCGGGCATCATCGGGTACCCCCCGCGCGTACCCGGCGCGGCTGCAGCCCGGCGCTCAGGGATTCACCGACCGGCTGATCAGTGCGCAGACTGATCAAATGGGCCCGATGACGCAGGCACATCGCCTCCAGCAGTGCGACCTGGTCGGAAAAACGCTGCGACCAGGACGACCGCAGGCGCGGGACGGCGCAGTCCAGCACCGCGCGTTGCACACCATCGGTCACCGGGTAGCGCCCTGCCGGCGGGGCGGCCGTCTCCAGGGGATCGTAGGTGTGGACCAGCACCAGCTCGCTGCCGGCGCCCAGGTGCGCCAGCCAGGCGCCGTCGTCGTCGCCGAATCCGGCAAAATCGCTGATTAAAAAGACCAGGCTGCCGGGGCGTACCAGGTGGACGAGGTGCCGACCGGCCAGCGACAGCGTCGACGCGCCGTGCGCCGCAGACGGGGGCACCGGCGGCGGACGGAGCAACGGCTGTGTGCCATTCGGGACATCGGGCAGTTCGCCGCCGTGAGAGGCATCCGCCAGCGCATTGAGCAGCGGCAGCAGACCGCGGGTGCGCGCCGCGGGACGGCGCTCGAACTGGCCGTGTTCATCGAACACCAGACCACCGACGCGGTCGCCCTTGTCGGCGGCGGCCCAGGCCAGCAGCGCCGCGGCCCTGGCCGCGATCACCGACTTGAACGCGATGCGGGTACCGAAACGCATACGCGGGCCCATGTCGACCAGCAGCCAGACCGGCCGTTCGCGCTCTTCCCGAAACAGTTTCACGTGCGGCTGTGCAGCGCGCGCGGTGACCCGCCAATCCATGTTTCGCGGGTCGTCGCCCGGCATGTAGACACGCGACTCATCGAACTCCATACCACGGCCGCGAAAACGGGACAGGTGTCCGCCGCTGCGCGTGGCGAGCACCTTGCCGCGCGGTGCGATCGGCAGTCGACCGGCCTCCTGACGCAGCGCGATCAGCGTTGCGAGATCGACAGATGTGGCGTTGTCAGAGGACGGCAGCGGACTTACGACCATTCAATATCAGCGAATCGGGGCCCACATTGGCGCGCAGGAGGACAATCCCCGTACGACTGCATGGACAATCTGCGCGTCGGTTTGTTCAAGGCACCGGCACCCGGCCGAGCAGCTCGTCGATAAAACCCTGGGCCGTCCGCCCTTCCGCCTCCGCCTGGTAAGACAGCAGGATGCGGTGGCGGAACACATCCGGGGCCACGGCCTGGATGTCCTCCGGCGACACATAATCGCGTCCGGCCAGCCAGGCGCGCGCCCGGGCGCAGCGGTCCAGGGCCAGGGTCGCGCGCGGACTGGCCCCGAAGCGCAGCCAGTCGGCCAGATCACTGCCGTAGGGCGCCGGTTCGCGGGTCGCCAGCACCAGGTGGACCAGATAGTCTTCCACGTCCGGCGACATGAAGAGTTCCAGGATCGCGCGCCGGGCGGCGAACACCTCCTGTTGACTGACCCGCTGCGCGGCGTCAATGCGGCTGCCGGACCTGGCCTCCTCATGATCCAGCGCCAGGATCGCCTTCTCGGTCGCCAGGTCGGGATAATCGACCCGCACATGCATCAGAAAACGGTCCAGCTGCGCCTCGGGTAGCGGGTACGTGCCCTCTTGCTCGATCGGATTCTGGGTCGCCATGACCAGGAACAGGTCGGGCAGCCTGAACGTCTCGCGCCCGACAGTCACCTGGCGCTCACCCATGGCCTCGAGCAGCGCCGACTGCACCTTGGCGGGGGCACGGTTGACCTCATCGGCCAACACCATGTTGTGAAATATCGGTCCCTTGTCGAAACGGAAGCTGCCGTCCTGCGGGCGGTAGATCTCGGTACCGGTGAGGTCGCCGGGCAGTAGGTCGGGGGTGAACTGGATGCGGTGGAAGTCGCCCTCGAGGCCCGACGCCAACGCCTTTACCGCCTTGGTCTTGGCCAGGCCCGGCGCGCCCTCGACCAGCAGATGGCCGTCGGCCAGCAACGCCATCAGCAGGCGTTCGACCAGTTCGGCCTGGCCGAGGATCTGCCGACCGACATGGCGGCGCAGCGTATCGAAGGCCGCCTGCAGCGGCCCCTGCTGTCGCGTGCCGTCGTCACCCGACGCCGGTCGTATCCGGCCTTCCGGACTGCTCATTCAGCGATCTCCCTGTGTTTCGGCGCAATAAATCGCGGATTCGAAGGAATCTTCAGATGGTACCTGAGATGGTACCGTTAGACGCGAGTCGTTCAGTGATTGCGCACCGGCCAATCGTCGGCCGGCGGGTGAGATCTCAGGCTAACTGGGATCGCGCGAACGGGTCACTCCATGGCCCTAAACAGCAGGAACAGGCGTTTCACTTCGGTGAATTCTTCGAGGAAGCGGCGCGGCTCGGCATCATCGGACAGAAAGTCGCTGAAACCGGGTAGGTTTTTCAAGTCGACGCCGTTGAGATCGACGAAACCCATGCGCCAGTCGGCAAACTCCCGCGCCTCGATGGGACCCTCGAACAGCACCTTGATGCGCTCGTGGCGCGGATCGCGCTGGATCCTCTCGAACACCTGTCGCAGGACGTCTTCCTCGCCCTCCAGGACCTGGAAGAAGGAGTCCTCGCGGTGCAGCAGCAGCCCGGTAATCTCGGCGGCCTCATTACTTTGGCGCGCGCTGTTGAGAATTCCCAAGAGCTCCCTGCCATCCATCGGCCGGGTCTGAGTGCTCGCGTATCCCAGGTGGTAAAGCATGGCTTTGGCTTCTCCCGAAGGCGGTCCGTCAGGCCCTCGGAACCAGTGAGACCTCGGCGGTTGTCCAATTGATTTTAGTCAACTACACTTGACATCACAATTGTTAAGCTAGCTTGACAGTCGAGCCTGGCCGCGGACCAGCCGACAGCGCCTGACTCGACCAAGACGGCGTGCAGATACACAGGCGGCGATGCGCCGGCCCCAGACTCAAGTCATCACCCGGTGACCCGAACAGGAGGAACGCATGACCAACGTCAGCGAGACCAACGCCTTTAACAGCGCGACCGAACAGGCCAAAGAGAACACCCTGCTGGCGCCCCGCTTCTATCGCACCGATTATGCCGCGCTCGACCGCCTGGACATCGCGCCGGTACGCAAGGAATGGGAGGCGATGATGGAGGAATTCCGCCGCGACAAGAACCGCGAACACTTCCGCAAGGAGATCGACTACGACGCCGAGATGCACGACATCTCGGATGAGCTGCGCGAGGAGTTCCTGGACTTCATGATCAGTTCGGTCACCGCCGAGTTCTCCGGCTGCGTGCTCTACAAGGAGATCGAGAAACACGTCGAGAATCCGGATATCGCAGAACTCATGGGCGCAATGGCGCGCGACGAGTCACGCCATGCCGGCTTCATCAACCGGGCCCTCAAGCACCAGGGCGTCGCGGTCGACCTGGGCTTTCTGAAGCGGGCCAAGAAGTACACCTATTTCCGGCCCAAATTCATCTATTACGCGACCTACCTGTCGGAAAAGATCGGCTATGCGCGCTATATCACGATCTACCGCCACCTGGAGCGCCACCCGGAGCATCGCTTTCATCCGATCTTCAAGTGGTTCATGGAATGGTGTGACGACGAGTTTCGCCACGGCGAGGCCTTCGCGCTTATCATGCGTGCCAACCCGCATCTGCTGCGCGGCATCAACGTCTGGTGGATTCGGTTCTTCCTGCTCGCGGTGTACTCCACGATGTATGTGCGCGATCACACGCGTCCCCAGCTGTATGAGGCGCTCGGCATGGACCCGACCGAGTTCGACTTCAAGGTGTTCGACATCACCACCGCGATCAGCCGCCAGATATTTCCGCTGACGCTGGATACCGACAACCCGAAGTTGCGGCGTGGACTGGAGCGACTGCGCGAAATCAATCTCGCGACGCAGGCGGCCAAACAGCGTGGCGGCGTGCTCGGCAGGCTGAAACAGGCCGGCCTGTCGGTAAATGCCGCCCTGGTATTCGCCCGTCTCTATGTCCTGCCGACGAAGCCGAACGCGCTGCCGGAAAACGTGCGCATGGCGCCCGCCTGGTAGCGCACTGACCCGCTGCTGGCCCAGGCCGCATCCACGGTCTGCGGTCTGCCGCGGTTTGGATCGTCTGCCGATGCGGCCTGGGTCGGCAGCGCGCATCACGAATGGATCTGCTCGCGCTAGCCGTTGGAGGGGTCTACGGCGCCGATCGCCGGCGACCGTCCTGTGACGCTCGCCTTGCTACCTGTGCCTGTCCCGAGTGCCGGCCTGCCTATCCCGCGTCCTGACTGTCGGAAATGTCATAACGCGACAGTTTAGCGTACAGACTCTGTCGACTGAGCCCCAGCAGCTTGGCCGCCGCGGTGCGGTTTCCCGAGGTGGCCGCGAGGGCGGCCTCGATGTAGTGTCTCTCGACCAGACCCACGGTCGTGGTGACCAGCTCCTTGAGCCTGGCCTTGCCGAGTCGCTCGGTCATGGACGTCAGGAGTCGGGCCAGCGATGCATAGCGATCGGCCCCCTCCAGACGCCGGCTGACGTCGCGGACATAGAGCAGGACGACCGCCGGTGTCGATGCATTGGGCATAACCGCCGACAGCTCCGCGGCCAGGCAACTGCCCAGACTGCCGTGAATCGTCGTCGGAAAGAGTCTCACGACGCGATGGCGACGCAGACTCTCGAGCAGCATGGTCACATCGCCACCGGGCGTCTTCAGCCATTGGCTCAGCAAGGTTCCGATGACCGCACCCGCCGCCGGCTCTTGCACCAACTCCAGAAAGGCGGGATTGGCACTGGTGATTTGGCCGTGCTCGTCCAGGGTGACCATCCCGTCCGGCGATAGCTCGACCAGATCGTCGCCCGAGACGCTGCTGGCGTAGGTACCGGGCGGCGCAGCGCTCACCTCCGTCGATGGCAACAGATGGATAAGCATCAGATCGGACGAATCGACATCCATGACGGACACATACAGCAGCCAGGGATCCGCGGCCGGCCCCAGATGTGCCGATATCCGCGGCGCCTTGCCCTGCAGCTTGGCACGCTTCAGGGTCAGCTCGACCATCTGACGTTCGGACGGCCGCACCAGCTGCAGCAGATCCTGCCCACCCACGTCCGCCAGTCCGCCGGCGCCCAATCCCAGTGCGGTGATGGCGGCCGGATTGGCCTCGACGATCACAAGATCGGACGCGCGGACCACCGCCAGGGCATCGCTGGATGTCTCGAACAACAGGCGGTAGCGGTTTTCAACCTCGCGCAACTGCCAATAGTTGCGCTCCATCGAGTGCTGCGCGACCGCGAGGCGCGACTGCAGCTGCGCGACCGCCCGCACGTCCCTGCCGATGGCGACCACATCGCCGCCCTTGAGCCGGACCGCCATGTACTCGACGGGCAACTCGAGGCCACTCGGGAACCGCTGAGTCAGACGAAACAGTGGCGAGACGCCGTCGCGCAGCGCTGCCTGCACGATATCAGTGAGACCGGAGTCGTCTAAACCGTCCACCGTCTCGGCCCAGGACCGCCCGACCCAGTCGTCCACGGTCTCCTCGGCCACGGCGTTTGCCAGGGTTGCCCGCCGGATCACGCCCTTGAGGTCGAGGACCACTTTGACGTCGGGCTGCAATGCATCCCTGACGGTCACGGGAGAAGGATCTCGATCGCCCGGGTCCTTTGCCCCCCCCAGATGCGACGAAATACCGCGGGCACTGCGATATTTCGCAGTGCCTGCGTCCGGATGCAGCCGATCGTATGCCCGGTGCTGTCTCACGCCTGCATCTCCGATGTCAGGGACGGACGACGCCGAACAGATGCGCCAGGTCCTTGAAGAAGATCCGCATATGCGCCGCGGGTCGGGCCTTTACCAGGCGCTTGTGCATATAGGCCTCCCAGGTGAGGTATTGAACGTCGGGATCGCGACAGATACTCACAAAGCGCTCGCGCCGTTTGTCATTCGCGTACCAGAATCGCTGCATCATGCCGAGCACCCAGAAGACCTTCCCATGGCTGCGCATGAAGCGTTTGCGCGCCTGGCGCAATGCGACCGGGTTCGCGGTACTGAGAAACTCCATCACGGCCTCGGCCGCGAATCGGCCGCCGGCCATGGCGTAATAGATGCCCTCTCCGGAGGCCGGCGCCACGACCCCGGCGGCATCCCCCGCCAGCACGACATTGCGGCCGTCGTCCCATCGTTTCAGCGGACGCAGCGGTATCGGGGCGCCCTCGCAGCGCACCGTCGTCGATCCCTCCAGACCGATGGATTCGCGCAGCTCCCGGACTGCGCCGCGCAGCGAGTAACCGCGTTGCGCAGTACCGACCCCGATGCTGGTCTTATCGCCATGCGGAAAGACCCAGGCATAGAAATCCGGTGAGAGCCGGCCCTGGTACCAGACATCGCAGCGTCTGCCGTCGAAATCCGCATTGCCACCCATGGGCGGCGACTCGACGATCTCGTGATAGGCGGCCACACACGGGATCTTGTCGGCATCCGGGACGCTCTGTCGCGCCACCTTGGACTTGGCCCCATCGGCACCGATGACCGCAGCGGTCCGCGCCTCGCTGATGCGTGCCTCACCCTGCGCATCGACCTGCCGATAGGTGACCGTTACCTTGTCGTCGTCGGTTCGCTGCATGCCCTCAAAGGTGCCGGTGCGTACCTCGGCCCCCGCCGCCCGGGCGCGATCGCGCAACCAGGGATCGAAGACATCGCGGTCTACCATGCCGACAAAACCGCCGTTGATCGGCATGTCGACGCGTTTGTCGGCAGGCGAGATCATGCGCGCCGAGTTGATCCGCGCGACCAGCAGATGATGCGGGATCCCGAATTCCTCGATCAGTCGCGGTGGGATCGCACCGCCACAGGGCTTGATCCGTCCGCCGCGCTCGAGCAACAGGACACGGTGGCCCTGGCGCGCGAGATCCGTCGCGGCGGTCGCACCCGCCGGTCCACCGCCAACCACCACGGCATCGAATTGTTCAATGTTGCTCATCGGTCGGCTATCTCCCCTCCGCCATTTCAATAAGACCGGCGTCGCCAAACGTCGGCACCGCCTCTTCACGCACCTCAACAGGCCGCGGCTGCCGCACGGTCGCCGCGAGCACGGCAGACGCCAGGAACAGCGCCGCCTCGGCGCCGAATACGATGGCGTAGGCCACCTCGGGCGCGCCATACAGGAATTTGGTCAGATCGACCGCGACGGTACCGAGAAAACCACCCAGCCCAAATGCAATCGCCTGTGCGGCACCCCACAGCCCCATGCGCAGGCCCTCGCGCCCCCGGCGACCATGACCGGCCAGCGCCATCATCGACCCGATCGCCGCAACGGCGAACGCGCCGTTGGCCACGCCCAGCGCAAACACCGTCGCCTTCAGCGGCCAGTGCGGAGCCAGGAAACCGCCGAGCGCAATCCCGAACAGCGCCGCCGCTGAGGCTATGCAGCCGCCGATCGTCCAGGCCCGCAATACGCTGTGCTTGGCCTTCTTGAGCAGCGTCCCGGTCACCGCGACGACGATCATGCCGAGCAGGACGCCGCCATGCTGCACCCCGGCGAGTTGCGTCGACTCGCCCGGCGTCATTCCGAATACGAGTCCGGCGAAGGGCTCGAGGATGAGGTCCTGGGCGCTGTAAGCGAGCATCGACACGAAGACGAACAGCGTGAAGCGGCGCGCCTCACTCTCACCCCAGACCTCGGCGAGTGCGACACGGAAGGACGGCTTGTCTCTCTTGGTAGCGACGTCGGTCGCGGCCGCCGGCAGCGGCGCGCCCTCGAGGTTGCGAATCGCCAGCAGGGTGATCAGCACTGCCCCGATCGCGACCACCGAGGTGACCAGAATCAGGCGCTGCGGTGAGAATGGATCCAGAAAATGCCCGGCCACGCCGGCGGTGATCGCAAAGCCGGCGATCATCATCACCCACACGATCGTGGCCGCCGCGGCGCGGCGCCCGGTATCGACCCGTTTGGCCAGCAACACCAGCAGCGAGGTGCCGCAGGCACCGACGCCCAGACCGATCATCACGAAGCCCAACAGGGCGACGGCCGTGCCGGCGGCCGGATCGGTGCCCATCAGGGCGGTACCCATCGCGGCCGCGATGCCGCCCAGTGCCAGGACCAGCATGCCGCCGATGATCCATGGCGTGCGCCGTCCACCGACGTCCGACCCGTAGCCAAAGCGCGGACGCGACATCTGAATCACATGATGCAGTGCGACCAGTGCCCCTGGCAGCATCGCGGGCAGTGCAAACTCGACCACCATCACGCGGTTCATCGTCGAGGTCGTCAGCACAACGATCGCACCCAGCGCGGCCTGGACCAGCCCCAGACGCACAATCCCCAGCCAGCCGAGACAGGCACGCTCGCTCACATCGCACCTCCCAGCGTCGCACGCACCGCGAAGGCGCTCGCGAGCATACCGAGCACGTATAAGGTCACCCCGGTCGCGTTGTACCAGGGTGCAAACCGCCGCGGGTCGCGCAGCAGCCGGCGCATCGCAGCGAATTGCAGCAGCAGCAGTGCGCCGACGAGCAGCGCGTGGACAGGGCGCTCCCAATGAATCAGCAGCGCGATGACCACCACCTGCGGCAGCGCCATGGTCCAGCAGGCGACACGTGCCGCGCGCGGCGCGCCGAGCTGCGCCGGTATGGAGCGCACGCCCATCTGCAGATCGCCGTCGATGGCCTTGAAGTCATTTAGTGTCATGATGCCGTGCGCGCCCAGGCTGTAGAGCACCGCCAGCGCCAGGATGCGCGCGTCGGGCATGTCGCCGCCGATCATCACCGCGGCGCCGGTGACCCAGGCCAGGCCCTCGTAAGAGAAACCTACCGCGGCATTGCCCCACCAGCCGTTGAGCTTGAGTCGAAACGGCGGGGCGCTGTAGGCCCAGGCGAGGGCCATGCCGACCAAAGTCGCGCCGAACACCCAGGGTCCGAGCAGATAGCCGACCCAGAGCGACAGCCCAGACCACAGGATGGCGTAATACAGCCCCCAGGCGCCGGGCACGCGTCCCGAGGGGATCGGGCGATGCGGCTCATTGATCGCATCGACGTGCCGATCGAACCAGTCGTTGACGATCTGGCTGGCCCCACAGACCAGCGGGCCGGCCAACAGGACGCCCAGCAATACGACGCCGAGGTGGTCCTGCACCGAGACACCCGAGGACACCACACCGCAGGCGAATGCCCACATGGGCGGAAACCAGGTGACTGGTTTCAATAGTTGAACGAGTGCACGCGGCTCCGGCCGCCGGGTGGGATCACGAAGCAGGATAGTGCGTTGCATGGAGTGTAATATAGTTTTGTCACTTTTGATTGTCAACTTTACTTAACACTCGAGCGAGGAATGCCCGTCGCCGCGGGGTCTGACGCGGGCGGTGCAATGTAGACGCTGGGAATGAAAAGCCCAGAGGCCCTCGGACAGGGTGACTCCAAGAAAGGGGTATGAGCGCGGGGTTATTGGGGTCTGGGGGTTATTGGGGGGGGTTATTGGGGTCTGACCCCTAACGAACCCCTAACGAACCGTGGTCAGACCCCTTACCAACCCTCGGATCGACTCCGCCGGGGCGACGGTCCTTAAACGGCAGTCGTCAGTCTTCGGCACCCTTGTCGGCGAGCTTGTAGCGATGCAATTTCGCGTACAGCCCCTGGCGGCTCACACCGAGCAGCTCCGCCGCGGAGGCACGGTTGTCACCGGTCAGCTCCAGCGCCGCCTCGATACACAGCTTTTCGACCAGGTCGGTGGATTGACGGACCAGGTCCTTGAGGGGTACGCGGCCGATCTGCTGCGTGATCTGCTCGACGGATTTCGGCAGACGTACCGACTGCGCACTCTCAGCGCCGATGCGACGTCCGATGTCGCGGATGAAGAACCCAAAGGATGCCCCATCATCCTGCGCGTACAGGGTTGCGGAGATCTCGACATCGGTCGTGCCGCCGTATTCTCCGCGCAGCGTGGTCGCAAACAGCCTAACGGCCTCGCGTTGCCGCAGGTTGCTCAGGAGCACGTTGAGATCGACCCCGGTACGCCCCAGCCAGCGGTCGATAGAGCGGCCTACCGCCTGCTCCTCATTCGCCAACTCAGCCAATTCCAGAAAGGTCTGGTTCGCCGCCTTGATCTGACCCTCGAGGTCAGTCAATACCACCGCGTCGGGCGCACGCCTGAGCAGCTCGCCGAGATTGGCCGTATCCGGCACTGCCGCGTCGGTCTGCGAGCGAACGCTCGACAGCCGCAACAGGAAGCGCGCCGCGTTGTCCTGGCGCAGCAGGTTTGCCGAGACATTGAAGCTCCTTGATCCATCCGCTAAACCGACGTCGCTGATGCTACCCCGGCCCACCGCGCTGGCCTCCGCGAGCAGGCCACGCAGCGCCTCGTTCCCGGACGCATCAAATCCGATGGGGAAGGTCGCGCCAATGATCGATTTACCGCTGTCGGACAGCAGCTTGTCGGCGGCAGGGTTCGCCTCAAGCACCTTTTCACTCGTCTGATCAACAATCAGCAGCGGGTCGACGGCCATCTGGAACAATAGCCGGTACCGGGTCTCCACCTGGCGCAGTCGCCAGTAGTCCTGCTCCAGCGCCAGCTGGGCGTTCAACACCTGCTGCTGCAACGCCGCGATGCCGCGCATATCGCGGCCCAACGCGGCCAGCCTGCCGTCGTTGTCGAGCGACACGGCCCAGTAGCGGATCGGCAGGTCGGAGCCGTCGGCGAGGCGGTGGTTGATATCCTGCATCGCCCGCGTCCCCACTGGCGATCCGGCCAGCTTCAACAGCTCCGACACCTTTGCGCGACCCTCCTCAGTCACGGTCTCCGCCCACAGTTGGCCGCGCCATTGGTCGTCCAGATCGGCCTTCAGGTCTTCGCTGCCGCAGGCCATATCCACGATCTCGCCGTTCTTCTGCACCAGCAGCGAGATATCAGCGGCGGTCTCGATCAGCGCAGCGATAGCGGAACGGTCGTCGGTATCGTCAAACACGGTTTCAGATTGGGGAAATAGGTTCTCTAACAAACTGCTACACCGTAAAAAGCGTCTTTTTTGCAGCGCGGCATTCTATAGGAAGGTCCTGGACAAAGGACAGTCCGTACACGGAGTTAAGCGCCCGGCGACAGACTTGTCAATCTGTCTGGACTTTATATAGTGTCAGTTTTACTTGACATCTCCGGAGGGCGAGACTAAATTCGAACCACAGTCGACGGTTCGAGAGCACGCGATGCGCCCCACGGCCCATGATCACCAACCGCTGTACACGCCAGACGAGCGGCGACGCCGCGATGCCTCGCGTTGGACGTTCGTGCAGGGTGTGCTGGCCCCGCTGCAGTTCCTGGTATTTCTGGTCAGCCTGGTGCTGGTCGTGCGCTATTTGATCACCGGGCTCGGGCTGGGCGCCGCGACGGCCTCGATCGTACTCAAGACCCTGGTGCTCTACACCATCATGGTCACCGGTTCGATCTGGGAAAAGGACGTCTTCGGCAAGTACCTGTTCGCCAGAGCCTTTTTCTGGGAAGACGTAGTCAGCATGCTGGTCCTCGCGCTGCACACCGCCTATCTGGCGGCCTGGTTGTTCGACCTGCTGGATCCGCGAGGCCAGATGCTGCTCGCACTGGCCGCCTACTCGGCCTATGTGCTCAACGCCGGCCAGTTCCTGATCAAATTTCGCGCCGCGCGCCGCGACTCGGCGGCAGCGCCGGAAGGCTCGACCTTGTTCGCGGAGGCAGCCAAGTGAGCGGCCACCCCAGCCAGGCCGCCGTTGCGCTCCCCGTCCCGGGGTGCACCGAGCCCCGCGTGACCCAGGAGCGCGGTCAACGCGCGGTGTTCTGCGGCCTGACGTCCATCATCTGGCTGCATCGCAAGATCCAGGACGCCTTCTTCCTGGTTGTCGGCTCACGGACCTGCGCCCACCTGATCCAGTCGGCGGCTGGGGTGATGATCTTCGCCGAGCCGCGGTTTGCCACCGCCGTGCTCCAGGACCGCGATCTGGCCGGCATCGCCGACTGCAACGATGAACTCGATCGCGTGGTCGCCCAGGTGATCGAACGCCGCCCCGAGATCAAGACCATCTTTCTGGTCAGCTCCTGCCCGTCTGAGGTCATCAAGCTGGACCTGGCAAACGCGGCACAGCGCCTAGGCGGCCACTACGCCGGACGTGTGCGCTTCGCCGAATATTCCGGCAGCGGCATCGAGACCACCTTCACGCAGGGCGAGGACAGCTGCCTCAAAGGCCTGGTCGCGGATCTGCCGAAGGCACCCGCGGACCGGCGGTCACTGCTGATCGTCGGCACCCTGCCCGATATCGTCGAGGATCAGTTCAGCCGACTGTTCGGTGAGCTGGGCGTCGGTCCGGTGCACTTCCTGCCCGCACGCTCCAGCACGGATCTTGTCGCGGTCGGGCCCGACACCTCGTTCCTGCTCGCGCAGCCCTATCTCGGCGAGACCGCCCGTGCGCTCTTAAAGCGCGGCGCGCGCGCGATTAGCGCGCCCTTCCCGCTCGGTGCCGAGGGCACGCGCGAGTGGCTGCGCGCCGCAGCGAACGCCTGGGACGTCGCACCCGAGCGGTTCGAACAGGTCATCGCGGCACCGCTGGCGCGCGCCGAGCGCGCGGTCGCCCGTCAGCGCGAGGCCTTGCGGGGTAAACGGATCAGCTTCCTGCCGGATTCGCAGCTCGAGATCCCGCTTGCGCGCTTTCTGCAGCGCGAGTGCGGCATGCAGCTGCTGGAGGTCGGGACCCCCTATCTCGATCAACAGATGAGCGCGGCCGAACTGCCGCTGCTGCCGGGCGGTGTGCGCATCACCGAGGGCCAGGATCTCGATCGCCAGCTCGATCGCGTGCGCGCGGATCGGCCGGACCTCACGGTATGCGGACTCGGCATCGCCAACCCGCTCGAGGCCGAAGGCCTGCGCACCAAATGGTCGATTGAATTGATGTTCACGCCGATCCAGGGCTTTGATCAGGCCGGCGACCTGGCCGAGCTGTTTACACGTCCGCTCAACCGACAGAATCGCCTGGGGTTTTAGCCGTATGGAACTCACCTTCTGGACCTACGAAGGACCACCGCACGTCGGCGCGATTCGCGTGGTCACCTCGATGGAGGGTGTCCACATGGTGCTGCATTCTCCGCAGGGCGACACCTACGCCGATCTGCTGTTCACGATGATCGAGCGCCAGGGCAAACGTCCGCCGGTCACCTACACCACCTTTCAGGCGCGCGACCTCGGTGGCGACACCGCCGGTCTGGTGATTCGCACGCTGCGCGAGGCCTGCGACCGCTTCAAGCCGCGCGTGATGGTGGTGGGCGACTCCTGCACCGCCGAGCTGCTGCAGGACCAGCCCGGTTCACTGGCAAGCGGCGCCGAACTCTCGGTGCCGATCGTCCCGCTGGAGCTGTCTGCCTATTCCCGCAAGGAGAACTGGGGCGCCAGCGAGACCTTCTACCACCTGGTAAGGGGGCTGCTCGCCGCCCGGGCGCCGGCACCCGGCTGGGAGCGCCCCGCGCGCGGCGATGAGCGCCGTCCGCGGGTCAATCTCCTCGGCCCCAGTGCGCTGGGTTTTCGCTGCCGGGACGACGTGGTCGAGATCACCCGCCTGTTGGCCAGCGTCGGCGTGGACGTGCACGTCACCGCCCCGGCCGGTGCCACACCGGAGGACCTGCTGCGGATCCCCGAGGCCGACGCCAATGTCTGCCTCTATCCGGAGATCGCGCGCACCGCCTGCAGCTGGCTGCAGCGGACGTTCAAGCAACCGACCATCGAGACGGTACCGATCGGTGTCGGCGCCACCTGCGATTTTCTGCGCGAGATCGGCGAGGTCACCGGTGTCGATGTGAGCGCTGCCGTTGTGGAGGCCCAATCGCGCCTGCCCTGGTACTCGCGGTCGGTCGACTCGACCTACCTTACCGGCAAGCGGGTGTTCGTGTTCGGGGATGCCAGCCATGCGGTTGCCGCGGCGCGCATCGCGCGCGACGAACTGGGTTTCGATGTCGTCGGTCTCGGCACTTATGCACGCGAGAGTGCGCGCGAGGTGCGTGCCGCGGCCAAGGTCTATGGCGTCGACCCCCTGATCACGGACAACTACCTCGAGGTCGAGGCGCGCATCAGCGAGCTGCAGCCCGAGCTGGTGCTGGGCACCCAGATGGAGCGGCATATCGCGAAACGTCTCGGCATCGGCTGTGCAGTGATCTCTACCCCGGCGCACGTCCAGGACTACCCGGCCCGCTATTCCCCGCAGATGGGCTTCGAGGGCGCCAATGTCATCTTCGACAGCTGGGTTCACCCGCTGATGATGGGCCTCGAGGAACACCTGCTGACGATGTTCCGTGAAGACTTCGAATTCAACGACGTCGCGACGCCGTCGCACCTCGCATCGCTGGGCGGTCACAGTCAGCGGCCGGCCGAGGGCGAGCTGGCGGTCGCCGCGCCCGAAGACGGTGTCGCCTGGGAATCGGACGCCGAGCATGAATTGAAGAAAATCCCCTTTTTCGTTCGCGGCAAGGCCCGCCGCAACACGGAGAAGTTCGCGCTCGAGCGCGGCATGCAAAACATCAGCGTAGAGACATTGTATGAAGCGAAAGCCCACTACGGCCGTTAAGGCGCCGCCGATGCGCGTCGTCCTCGTCACGCTGGACAACCATCTCAGCGGGGCGGTGGAGCGCACGAATGCGAAGCTGACGAAGGAGATGCCGAACCTCCACCTGCGCATGCATGCCGCGGCAGACTGGAATGACGACCCGCAGGCGCTGGAACGCTGCCGGTCGGATATTGCGCAAGGCGACATCATCGTCTGCACGATGCTGTTCATGGAAGATCATATCCAGGCCGTATTGCCGGCGCTGCGCGAACGCCGTGATGCCTGCGATGCCATGATCTGCTGCATGTCGGCCGCGGAGGTCATGCGCCTGACGCGCATGGGACGTTTCACCATGGACGGGCCGCAGAGCGGACCGATGGCGCTGCTCAAGCGCCTGCGCGGGACCCGCAAGGGCGCCCGCAAGCCGGCCGGCGCACAGCAACTGGCGATACTGCGCCAACTGCCGCGCATCCTGCGATTCATCCCCGGCACCGCGCAGGACCTGCGCGCCTATTTCCTGACGCTCCAGTACTTTCTGGCCAGCTCGGAAGAGAATGTTCTGCGCATGGTGCGTTTTCTGGTCGATCGCTACGCCGACGGACCCCGTCAGGCACTGCGCGGCAGCCTAAAGTCGCAGTCGCCAATCGAGTATCCGGACCTGGGCGTCTACCATCCGCGGTTGAAAAAGCGCATCAGCGGGGATCTGCGCGAACTGCCCAAACCCAAGGGTGAGGTACGCGGGACGGTCGGCCTGTTGATCATGCGTTCCTATGTGTTGGCCGGTAACACCGCCCACTACGACCACGTCATCGCGCAGCTCGAGGCGCGCGGCCTCGCCGTGGTCACCGCCTTCGCCAGCGGGCTGGATGCGCGCCCCGCCGCCCGCCGCTTCTTCATGGAGGACGGTCGCAGCCGTGTCGATGCGGTCGTCTCACTGACGGGATTCTCTCTGGTCGGTGGTCCGGCCTACAACGACGCCAAGGCCGCCGAGGAACTGCTGGCCGAACTCGACGTACCCTACATCGCGGCCCAGCCGGTGGAGTTTCAGAGCCTCGATCAATGGGAGCGGTCCGAGCAGGGGCTGATGCCGCTGGAGGCCACCATGATGGTGGCAATACCCGAGCTGGATGGCGCCACCGGCCCGATCGTCTATGGCGGCCACGCCGAGACCGATGGCGCACATGACATGCAGCCTCACCCCGAGCGGGTGGAGACCCTGGTCGCCCGCGTCGAGCGCCTGATCAATCTACGCAAGACCCCGTATACCGAGCGCAAGGTCGCTATCGTGCTGTTCAACTTTCCGCCCAATGCGGGCAATACCGGTACTGCGGCACATCTGTCGGTGTTCGCCTCGCTGCACAACACCCTGCAGGCACTGCAACGACAGGGCTATGACGTAGAGGTACCGACGAATGTCGACGAACTGCGCGAACGCATCATCGACGGCAACGCGGTCAGCCACGGCATGCTCGCCAATGTGCATGCGACCATCGACGTCGATGACCATGTGCACCGTGAACCCTGGCTGAAAGACATCGAGGCGCAATGGGGACCAGCGCCCGGCAAGCAGCTCAGCAACGGCCGCTCGATCTTCGTGCTCGGTGCCCAGTTCGGTAACGTCTTGGTCGGCGTTCAGCCCGCGTTCGGGCATGAAGGCGACCCGATGAAGCTGCTGTTCTCGCGCGGCTTTGCGCCGACGCATGCATTCAGTGCCTTTTATCGCTATCTGCGTGAAGACTTCGCCGCTGATGCGGTCATGCACTTCGGTACGCATGGCGCACTGGAGTTCATGCCGGGCAAACAGGTCGGCATGTCGCAGGCCTGCTGGCCGGACCGTCTGATCGGTGATCTGCCCAACTTCTACCTCTATGCCTCGAACAACCCCTCCGAGGGCATGATCGCCAAACGGCGCGCGGCGGCGACCCTGCTGAGCTATCTGACACCGCCGATCGCACGGGCCGACCTGTACCGCGGCCTCAGCGAACTCAAGGGATCGATCGACCGCTGGCGCGAGCGCTGTGACCAGGGCGCAGATCAGCGCGCCGAACTGGCCGAGCTGATCTGCACCCAGGCGATGGAGCTGGACCTGGTCGATGTCGATGACGCGGCATGGAACAGCGACCCCGATGCACACATCGAGCGGCTGCGCCTGGCGCTGATCGAACTCGAAGAGACACTCATCCCCTATGGTCTGCACGTGGTCGGCGAGGCGCCCTCGCGCGAGCAGCGCATCGACATGCTGCAGGCCCTGGCCCAGGCCTCGCACGAGGTCCAGCTGGAACCCGGCGTGATCGAGGCACTGATCGACGGTGAATCGCCGCAGGAGGCGCTCGCGGGCGCCGGCCTGCAGGCCGAGGAGGCGTTGATCGCGGTCTGCAGCGAGCTCGCCGCGACCGACAAGCTGCTGGCACAGGACCACGAACTGCAGGCCATGCTCAAGGCCCTCGACGGCCGCTTCATCCCGCCGGCGCCCGGTGGAGACCTGCTGCAAAACCCGGCGGTACTCCCGACCGGACGCAATCTGCACGGCTTCGACCCCTTCCGGCTGCCGAGCACCTTCGCGATCCAGGACGGCGGCCGTCAGGCACAGCGCCTGCTGCAGCGTCATCACGACGAGGGCAATGTCCTCCCGGAATCGATCGCGCTGGTGTTGTGGGGGACCGACAACCTCAAGACCGAGGGCGGACCGATTGCGCAGGCGCTGGCGCTGATGGGCGCCAAGCCGCGTTTCGACAGCTACGGACGGGTGGCCGGCGCCAGCCTCATCCCGCTCGCGGAGCTGGGGCGGCCTCGCATCGATGTCGTGATGACGCTGTCCGGTATCTTCCGCGACCTGCTGCCTCTGCAGACCAAGCTGCTGGCCGAGGCCGCCTATCTGGCCGCGGCCGCGGACGAGGCCCCTGAGCAGAACTTCGTGCGCAAGCATGCCCTCGCCTACCAGGTACAGCACGACTGCGATCTGGAGACTGCCGCATTGCGCGTGTTCAGCAACGCCGAGGGGGCCTATGGTTCCAACGTCAACCTGCTGGTCGACAACAGCCGCTGGGACGACGAAGACGAGCTGGCAGAGACCTACACCCAGCGCAAGAGCTTCGCCTATGGTCGGTCCGGCAAGCCGACGCAGCAGTCTGCGTTGCTGGACGACATGCTGGCCGGTGTGCAGCTGGCCTATCAGAATCTCGACTCGGTGGAACTCGGCATCACTACCGTCGATCACTATTTCGACACCCTGGGCGGCATCAGCCGCGCAGTCCGTCGCTCGAGCGGCAAAGAGATCCCCGTCTACATCTCCGACCAGACCAGCGGCGACGGCAAGGTCCGCACGCTGACCGAGCAGGTGGCGCTCGAGACGCGTACGCGGATGC
Organism: Chromatiaceae bacterium; assembly: GCA_024639005.1. Classification (GTDB taxonomy): domain Bacteria; phylum Pseudomonadota; class Gammaproteobacteria; order Chromatiales; family Chromatiaceae; genus Thiosocius. Next base: position 26,007 of record JAHEJD010000013.1, read on the forward strand.
TCAACCCGAAGTGGTACGAGGGGATCCTGGAGCATGGCTACGAGGGCGTCCGGCAGATCGAAAGCCACGTCACCAACACCGTCGGCTGGTCGGCAACCACCGGGCAGGTAGCGCCCTGGGTCTACGAACGGCTGTCGCAGACATTCATTCTCGACGACGCCATGCGTGAACGCCTGGCGGGCCTCAATCCGACCGCCTCGGTAAAGGTCGCGCATCGTCTGCTCGAGGCCCACGAACGTCAATATTGGAAGCCGGACGACGCCACCCTGGATGCTCTGCGCCGTGCCGGCGAAGATCTCGAGGACCGTCTCGAAGGCATCACCCAGGAGGTCGCCGCATGAGTCCTTTGGACAACATCCCCGTGAGTATCGGAACCCCGGCCATACACGCGCCGCCGGATGGCGAGGGGAGCCTGCAGGTCCATCTCGACGCAGACATCACGATGGATCAGGCGAAGGTCTTCGCCATCTATGGCAAGGGCGGCATCGGCAAGAGCACGACGTCATCGAATCTGTCGGCGGCCTTTTCCAAGCTGGGTAAGCGGGTCATCCAGATCGGTTGCGATCCGAAGCACGACTCGACCTTCACGCTGACCAAATCACTGGTGCCGACGGTGATCGACGCGCTGGAATCCGTCGACTTTCATCCGGAAGAGCTGCGCGTCGAAGACTTCGTCTACGAAGGCTATAACGGCGTGATGTGCGTCGAGGCCGGCGGGCCGCCGGCCGGGACCGGTTGCGGCGGCTATGTGGTCGGCCAGACGGTCAAGCTGCTCAAGCAGCATCACCTGCTGGAGGATGCCGACGTCGTTCTCTTCGATGTCCTCGGTGACGTCGTCTGCGGCGGCTTCGCCTCGCCGCTGCAGCATGCCGAGCGGGCGCTGGTGGTCACCGCGAACGATTTCGACTCGATTTTCGCGATGAACCGCATTGCCTCGGCGATCCTGGCGAAGTCGAAAAACTATGGGGTGCGCCTCGGCGGTGTCATCGCCAACCGCAGCGCGGATACCGACGAGATCGATCGCTTCAACGCCGAGGTCGGCATGCGTCGTCTGGCGCATTTCCCCGATCTGGACATCATCCGCCGCAGCCGGCTGAAGAAATGCACGCTGTTCGAGATGCCGCCCTCGCCGGAGCTGGAACGCGTCCAGCAGGAGTACCTGGATCTGGCGGCGGCGCTGTGGGCCGGCACCGACCCGCTGCCGGTGCAACCCATGAAGGACCGCGATCTTTTTGATTTTCTGGGATTCGATTGATGGCAACACTTACCTATAAGCAAAGACGCTCCGAAGTCGAACACTATTTCGACCGCACCGCGGCAGAAACCTGGTCGCGGCTGACATCGAACGCCCCGGTCGGACGCATCCGCCAGACCGTGCGTGCCGGGCGCGAACAGATGCGCAACACGCTGCTGGACTGGATGCCGCAGGACCTCAGCGGCCGCCGCGTGCTGGACGCCGGCTGCGGCACTGGCGCGCTGGCCGTCGAGGCGGCGAGACGCGGCGCCGAGGTGGTCGCGGTCGACCTCTCGCCCACGCTGATCGGGCACGCCCGCGAACGCATACCGCACGACCTCTGCGGGGGCAGCCTGGATTTTCGTGTCGGCGACATGTGGGATCCAGAGCTGGGGCATTTCGATCACGTCGTCTGCATGGACTCGCTGATTCACTACGACACCCGCGATGCCGTGCGCATGCTGTCCGGCCTGGCCGGCATCGCCAGTTCGTCGCTATTGTTCACCTTTGCGCCGCACACGCGGATGCTGGCCGTTATGCACAGCGTCGGCCGCTGGTTCCCGCGCAGTGACCGTGCACCGGCAATCGAGCCAGTAGTCGAGCAAAAATTGTGGCGGCTGCTGGCCACCGAGTCCGGCCTGGCCATGTGGAAACGCGGCCGCAATCAGCGCATCAGCAGCGGTTTCTACACCTCACAGGGATTCGAACTCACCCGGCTATGAAACGCCTCGTATTGAGCACCTCACGGGCATGGATAGCGCTCGGACCGCGCTTTCTTCCCTTCGCCGACGCGGCGACGCGCGAGCTACCCATGTCGCGCCTGCTGCGCTTGTCGCTGTTCCAGGTGTCCGTCGGCATGGCGATCGTGCTGCTCAACGGCACGCTGAACCGCGTGATGGTGCTCGAGCTCGAGGTCCCGGCGTGGCTGGTATCGCTGATGGTCTCGCTGCCGCTACTGTTCGCCCCGCTGCGCGCGCTGATCGGGTTTCGCTCCGATCATCACCGTTCATTCCTGGGTCTGCGCCGGGTGCCCTATCTGTGGATGGGCAGCATGGCCCAGTTCGGCGGTCTGGCGATCATGCCCTTCGCGCTGTTGATCCTGTCGGGCGATACGCACGGCCCTGCCTGGGTCGGCTATGTGAGCGCGGCGCTGGCCTTCCTGCTGGTCGGTGCCGGCCTGCATACGACGCAGACCGCCGGCCTGGCCCTGGCCACCGACCTGGCGCCGGAGAGCGCGCGTCCACGCGTGGTCGCGCTGCTGTATGTGATGCTGCTGATCGGCATGGTGGTCAGCTCGCTGGCGTTTGCCGCATTGCTCGATGACTTCAGTCAGCTCCGCCTGATCAAGGTCGTGCAGGGCGCTGCGATGGTCACCGTGGTCCTCAACATCTTTGCGCTCTGGCAGCAGGAGGCGCGCAACCCGCAGCGCACCGCGCCCGGCCTGCCGCGTCCGGCGTTCCGGGAATCCTGGCGCGCCTTCCGGCAATACGGCAATGCCGGCCGGCTGTTGGTCGCGGTGGGCCTCGGGACTGCGGGATTCAGCATGCAGGACATCCTGCTCGAACCCTACGGTGGGCAGGTGCTGGGTCTGTCGGTCGGCGCCACGACCGGCCTGACCGCAATACTCGCCGCCGCCATGCTCGGTGCCTTCCTGCTCGCCTCGCGATGGCTGGGCCGCGGCGCAGACCCGATACGCATGGCGGGCTATGGAGCGCTGATCGGCATCTTCGCCTTTGCCGCGGTGATCTTCGCCGCGCCACTGGACTCCGTGCTGTTGTTCCGCATCGGAACCGGTCTGATCGGCTTCGGCGGCGGCCTGTTCGCGGTGGGCACGCTGATCGCCGCGATGGCGTTGTCGGAGCATGCCGAAAGCGGGCTGGCGCTGGGCGCATGGGGCGCCGTGCAGGCCACTGCCGCGGGTACGGCGATCGCCCTGGGCGGCGCCGTTCGAGACATCACGGCTGAATTGGCCGCCGACGGCGGTCTTGGTCCGGCCCTGGCGGGGCCGGCGACGGGTTATGGGATGGTCTACCATGCCGAAATCGCGCTGCTGTTTGCCACCCTGGTGGCAATTGGCCCGCTGGTTCGCCGATCGGGCGAACGCGGACCTCAGCAGACCGCTTTTGGTATGTCCGACTTTCCCGGTTGATCAAAGCAGACTGGGAGACACCTCAATGGGAACAGGCGCAATCACCGGCTATATCGATGTCGCTCAACTCGTACTCTATGCCTTCTGGATATTCTTCTTTGCACTCGTCTTCTGGCTTCACCGGGAGAGCAAGCGCGAGGGCTATCCGCTGGAGTCCGACCGCTCCAAGCAGATCAAGGTCGTCGGTTTTCCAGACATGCCGCCACCCAAGGTGTATCGCCTGCCGCACGGCGGCGGCACCCGCGTCGCCCCCCGACCGGATTCTTCCTACCCGCTCGCCGCCGAACCCACGGGCGGCTGGCTCGGCGCCCCGCTGCAACCGACCGGCAACCCGATGATCGACGGCGTGGGTCCGGCCGCCTGGGCCATTCGCCCCGAGGTTCCCGATCTCACGCACAACGGCGTGCCGAAGATTGTACCGATGCGGATCGCGACGGATTTCAGCGTCGCAGAACGCGACCCGGATCCCAGGGGCAAGCCGGTGTATGGCGTCGACGGTGAGATCGGTGCGACCGTGACCGACATCTGGGTGGACCGCGCCGAACCACAGATTCGCTATCTCGAGATCGAAACGGCGAGCGGTCGCACGCTGCTGCCGATCAATTTCGTGCGCATGAGCAAAGACGGCGAGCGGGTGCTGGTCAATTCCATTCAGTCCGGTCACTTTGCATCGGTGCCCGGCATCGCCAGCATGGATCAGATCACCCTCCAGGAAGAAGACAAGATCTGTGCCTACTACGGCGGCGGCCATCTCTATGCCACGCCGGAACGCTCGGAGCCGCTGATATGAACGAATACGAAAGCGAACCGGTACGCGGACTGCCGGAGCATCTGCCAGAGGGTGAAGTAATCGTCTGGCAAGCGGCGCCGGCGTGGCGGCAACTGGCAGTGCGCGCCTTCCATGTGCGCAAGATCGCGATCTATTTCGTGCTGCTCGCCACACTCCATGTCGGCCTGCATGTCGCCGATGGCGCGCCGCTGCTCGGTGCCATGCAGGGGGCGAGCTGGCTGCTGATGCTGGGGGCAGCGGCGGTCGCCCTACTCGGCCTGCTTGCCTGGCTCTACGGCAGGACCACCCTCTACACCATCACCAACCAGCGACTGGTGATGCGCTTCGGTGTCGCGATACCGATGATGATCAACATCCCCTGGGAAAAGATCGATGCCGCTGACCTGAGCCGCTATCGGGGCGATAACGGCGACATCGTGCTGACCCTGGCCAAGGGCGAGAAGATCGCGTACTGGCTGCTCTGGCCGCATGCCAAGCCGTGGCACTTCGCGCCGGTGCAACCGATGCTGCGCTGCCTCGACGATGCACAGGAGGCCGCGCTATGCCTCAGCCGCGTAGTAGGCACGCAGCAGACCACGGTCGTTACACCGATACGCACTGCACTGGTAGGGCAGACTGGCAAGCTGGCAACGGACGCGCGCGCCCACACCACGGCAATATCCCAGGGCTGAGTCGATCCCATGAGCGATCCTTTTCAAGACCAACCCCTCCCGCGCGGCCCGTTTTTGGGGATGGCTGCGCTGGTCGTTTTCAGCCTGGTCGCAGTCATTGTGGCGCAGAACTTCGGTTACAAGGGCGGCCAGGCGCCGCCCGACAGCGTGGTAGAGAGCCGCGACCTGCGCTTCATCGACGGACCGGACGGGCTTGTTGATGTCCGCGATGTATCGAGCAATGCGGTCGTGACGTCTCTCGCGCCAGGGACCGAAAACTTCATCCGCGGCGTGTTGCGTGGTATGGCGCGCGAGCGGCGCAGCCGTGCGCTGGATACACAAACGCCCTTTCGCATCGCCCGCCACGCCGATGGCCGGCTGACGCTCGAGGACATCGCTACTGGACGGCGTATCGACCTGAAGGCATTCGGGCCAACCAATGCCGGCTCCTTCGAACGATTGCTCGCCTCCGAGACCAGCGGCATATGAACCGCCGCGTTTCTTGGTAACGAGCCTAAGCCCTGCGTCATGACTGATTACATCCTGCCCTTTGGTTTCGCGCTGCTCACCTGGTGGTTGAGCACCGGTGTGATCCTGTACCTTAATCACCTGCCGCGGGATACCTACCGCTGGAGCATGCTGGTCGCCAGCTTCATACTGGCCGCCTGCCTGTACGGCCTGCACACGGGCAGCAGCAATACCACCGAGATGGGCGCACTGCTCGCCTTCTCACAGGCCCTGCTGGTCTGGGCCTGGCTGGAGATGAGCTACTTCATGGGTTTTGTTACCGGACCCTGCAAGCTCGCCTGTCCGCCAGATATCACCGGTTGGGCACGCTTCCGGCTGGCGCTGAAGACCAGTCTGCATCACGAGGCCGCGGTCGTCGCCCTTGGCGTCTCGATCATCCTACTCACCTGGGACGCACCAAACCAATTCGGGACCTGGACCTTCGTCACCCTGTGGTCGATGCGCTGGAGCGCAAAGTTGAATCTGTTCCTGGGCGTTCCCAACGTGAACGAGGACTGGTTTCCCGCGCACCTGCGCTTCCTGACGACCTATATGCGGCGACGTTCGATGAATCTGCTGTTTCCGGTTGTGATCACTGCGTCGACTATGCTGGTTACCTGGCTGTTCCTGCTGGCCGTCATGGCATCCGGCGATTTCAACCGAACCGGGTTTACGCTGGTCGCCTCGCTGATGGCGCTGGCCGTGCTCGAGCACTGGTTCCTGGTCCTGCCGCTGCACGACACCGCGCTTTGGAACTGGGCCCTCAGGCTCGCCGGCAGGACCGCCACCGAGCACGCGGGTCGCTCGCCCTCGCCTTCTTGTCGAAGAAGGCCCGCCGTCTGGCGGCGTCGCTCGAGTAACCCGGCCTGATGTTTAGGACCACGGCCCCGAGTCGGCTGGCAGCCGCCCCTGATACAACCGTAGAGGCCAAATTTTTCGCACCATTTCCGTGCAAATTTATGGGCGCGCGTCCATGGAATTTTTGCCGTCGTCCCGACAAAAACAGACATCGGGACGGCCTCATTCAAATCCGAAAAATTAGACGTCAATTCCGCTTTACATTGTGCTAGATTTTACTTCATCGACGCTCCCCCGCGAGGATAGGCCTGACCAGACTCCCGCAACACTTTGCCGCTGCAGAGTGTTGATTAAGCAGAAGATTAACGGGGATTCACAGGTCGAAAATTCGCGGGGATTGGCGCCGATCCGGGAGAAAGTCGGCTGCGCCGTTTCAAGTCGGCTGAAGCGCCCGCTGAGGGGCGCGAGCAGGTCTTCCACAAGGACACGCAGCCGGATTCTGGACTGCAGCAGACACAGCCAATGTGCTGCCTCAGCGACAGACCGGGATGCGCCATGACCAACCGCTACCGGCGATCTGAATCTCTGACGACGGACGACCGGACGCAATCCGCCAGCCCGAGATGGCGGGACAGGGGGAACGACTGAAATGGCATCGAACAGCGAACTCGATATCCCACAAGCCCTGATCGCACGCTATACCCAGATCGGGACTGCGACCAAAGACGACGCGCTTTTCTGCTCGCGGATCGGCGTAACGCCCGACGACTATGCGGAGGCCTTGTCAGCGCCGGACGACGATGACGACGCGCCGATCACGCTGTACGTGCACCTCCCGTTTTGTGCGGTCCGCTGCCTGAATTGCGACAATAACACCTCCATCACCCACGACTCCGCCGAGATCGATCGCTACCTCGACGCGCTGGAACGCGAGGTCGTGCAGATGACGAATACCCAGGGCAAAGGAAGACGGGTGCAGCAGCTACACCTCGGTGGTGGTTCTCCGAACTATTTGAGCGACCACCAGCTGGTGCGTCTAATGACCGTCCTGGATCGCCATTTCCATATCGATACCGACACCGAGACCTCGCTCGACGCGAACCCCAAGAACACGTCGCCGAATCAGCTGGCATTGCTGCATGGCCTGGGCTTCCGTCGGATTACCTTTGGCCTGCGCGACCTGGATCCCGCGGTCCAGCTCGCGATTGGCCGCGTGAGTTCAGTCGACATGATTCGCGACGTCTTCGATAGCGCCCGAGATGTCGGTTTCCAGACCGTCAGTACAGATGTGATGTACGGACTACCGCGCCAGAGCGCCGCGAGTATCGAACGCACCGTGGAGAACCTGCTCGAGCTGGCACCGGACAGGATCTCGTGCTACGCCTTTACGCGGCGTGCCGCGCAGCGCACCCACCAGCGCGCCATCGACCCCTGTGACATGCCGTCGCTGGCAGACAAGCTGGCGCTGTTCAACGGTATCGTTGAAGGCCTGACCTCAGACTATACCTGGGTTGGCCTCGACAGCTTTGCGAAACAAGGCGATCAACTCTGCCAGGCGCAGGCGGAGCAACGTCTCAGAAAGAACTGGATCGGCTATACGCAACAAGCGCAGTCGGATCTATATGGTTTTGGCACCAATGCAATCAGCGACCTGCAGGGCTTTTGTGTGCAGAATCACTTGCAGATCTCACCTTGGGAAGAAGCGGTGCACCATGGGGCGTTCCCAATCCGCGGCGGCATAAAGTTGAGCCATCGGGATCGGCAGCGGCGCGAGGCGATGACCCAACTGATGTGCAATATGGAGCTGCGCGACTATGCTGCGTTGTTCGATCATGACGAACAACCGCCGTCGGCCTGGTCCGGTTACGCCCGCGACGGCCTGCTGTCGATCACCTCTGAGGGCATGAGTATTACGCCGCAGGGGCGCTACATGCTGCATCAACTGTGGAGCGGTCCGACGACTGCGCTGTCCAGCGCGTAGGCTGAGTTAG
>JAHEJD010000013.1:34225-57891 GCA_024639005.1 Chromatiaceae bacterium
CACCCAGTCGTCGAGGTCGTTGCAGCTGACCCACCGCCAGTCGGCGATCTCATTCGGATTTACCGCGATCTCGCAGTCGCTGTCGAGGCGTCCGACAAATACCGCACAGAGCTCGCGCTCGCTGCCCCGCTCCTGAAACGCGGCGGAATACTTGAACTGGTAGAGATAATGCAGCTCCGCATCCACCCCGAGTTCTTCGCGCAGACGGCGGTGCGCCGCCAGGTCGTAGGGCTCTCCCTTGCGCGGATGACTGCAACAGCTGTTGGTCCAGTAGCGCGGCCAGAGTGGCTTTTGCTCACTGCGCTGATGCAGCAGTACCTTGCCGGAAGGCGAGAACAAAAATATCGAGAAGGCACGGTGCAGCAAACCGGGGCCGCGATGCGCATTGATCTTGCTTTCATAGCCGGTGACGTTGTCGCCATCATCGACCAGGATCAGCAACTCGTCGTCGAACGAAACCTGGCGAGCCTTTTGTGCCTGCATCACTTAACCCCTCGGTGGCCTTGTCGAGTCGATGCCCTGGGCCAACAATCGACCCGGATCGCGATAAGAAATTCTGCTGTCAGATAGAAAAGAGGCGGCGGACATAGACTGAAGACAGGCTTCGATCAATGCGATCCGCCACCTCGGAGAGACACTCGTCCGACCGGCTAACTTCGCGCCGGCGGCAGAGGTGCCATCTGTGCTGCAGCACCGGCCCGGACGGACGGGCCATCCAGCCAGTTGAACTTGTCGGTGCTGAGCAAGATAAAGTGGATCAGAAGAGCCAAGACGAACAGAAACGCAGCATTTGCGATCAGTACCCGCCTTGGATCAAATATCCTCCAGATTTTATACATAACGCTTCTCCAATTTCGTAGGCGGCTTTACCGACCGAGGCCGGAATGACCGCATCGCTTACATTGAGGGACGGATATCCTTCGCCGCTAGAACCAGGGGCGCCACATCCAGACCAGGATGTGAGCCACCACAGCGATGGCAGTAAAGCCCAGGAAGCCTTTGACATAGGCCTCGTGGAACTCTTTTGCCTCCTGATCCGTCAGTCCCGTGAGACTGCTTTGGTCACTCATAGATCATTCCTCGAATAGTTAAACATCGGGCTAACTTGCCGTTCTCCCCACAAGCGGGAAACGGCCCAACCTGCACGCCGCGGCGAAGCAAGACACGCTATCGCTCCACGTGCAAACTCCGATCCCTATCCGGCTGCCCAATGCACTGCCGAACGAAATCGAAGATCCCTGGAGGTCCCGGGATCAGGAGACAGAAGCCTTCTGCATCCCCGCTGGCCCCCGTCCAAATTAGTTACTCGCCGGCGTCTTGGCCTGCTTGGCTGCACCACTGAGTTTTGCCAGACTCGGGTAGTCCCTGAGCATCTGTGCGCCGTACAATGGCTTATAGGCACCCTGATGACAGGTCTTGCAGCTGACCTTCAACGGATCGCCAAGAGGGCCTTTGCGCGTATCCGGCAGGATGTCGGACGTTGAATTGATGAACACATTGTTCATCTCGCGCACCTGGCGGATGGCATGCCACGCCTTGGTACGCTCCGGCGGACTCTGATCCCAGGCAAAGAACGACCGCGAGTTATGGCAGTGCGTGCAGTTGACGCCCAGTGAGTCCGAGAAGTGCATCATCAGCCCGTAGGTCCACTCGGTCTGCTTGATGGATTTACGGCTCCCCTGTGGCAGCGCCGACTCGGAGATCACCCGAATGTCGTAGTCCTGCTCCAGGAAGGGTGTCAGCGGGTCATAGGGCAGTGAGGCAGACGCCACCGTCGGTGACGCGATGTTCTGCTGCGCAGGCGCGATGCCCTTGGCATGCCTCGGTCCCGGGTCGGTCGCCCAGACCTCGGCAGGGACCGGCTGACCGCGGTGGCAGGTGTAGCAGGTGACGCCTGTCTTGCCGACATGTGCCTGCCAGTCCTCGTTGGTGCGCTGAGTCATGGCGAGCATGATCCGGGCCACCTTCTTGGTGTACAGGCTATCGTCGGCAAAGTTCGCCGCGTCGTGACAATAGGTACAACCCTGCTCGGGCGACACCCAGGCGGTGATCGCCGCCATCAGCCGGGTGAACTCGGCAACGCTGAGGTCTCCCAGAATGTGCACATTCTGATAGATCTCGGATGCCTTCGGTCCGGCCGCGGGTGCGGGCGGCGAGGCGGCGGGCGGCATGTTCGCCGCGACCATGTCTTCCAGGCGGCGCGGGTTAAACACCCCCTCCATCCCGACACCGCGGTAGCCGCGCTGGACGGTCTCTACCGGCGGATGCTCACAGCCGGCGGCCAGGACCGCGAGTAATACGATCACGGTCAGTAATGCCCGGCCTTCCCGTTCGTTCATGCTCATTGTCCACCCCCCATCAGCGTCGGATCCTGAACCGGTACCGCATTGATGTCCGGGTAGGCTGGCGCAACGCCATGCTTCACGGCCCACAGATACCAGTTGTCCACCACCGTGCCGGTGAGCAGGATACCGATGCCGCCGGTGATGACGGTCAGTACCGCAAACCACAGGGCCCAACGGTGGATAGATTCCATGGTTGCGTTAAAGCCCATGGTCCAGCGCCAGAACAGTGCCGCGCGCTCGGATGCGGTTCCACGATCGGCGATCTGGTCGATCTCTCGATCACCCCCATAGCGGCTCACCGCCAGCACGGTCGCGCCATGCATCGCGAACAACAGCGTCGATCCGTAGAGGAACACGATCGACAACATATGGAACGGGTTATAGAACAGATTGCCGTAGCGAATGGAAAACGCCGCCGTCCAATCGAGGTGCGGGAAGATTCCGAAGGGAACGGCCTCGCTCCAGCTGCCCATCAGCAGTGGGCGGATGAAACCCAGCACCAGGTAGAGCCAGATCGCAGCGGCGAATGCCCAGGCCATGTGGGTCCCCATGCCGAGCGCCTTCGCCCGATTGTAGGTGCGCAGCCACCACAGCAGGATCGATGCCGTCAGGAAGAAACCCGCCATCAGCCACCAACCACCATCGTGCAGCGGCGGGATTCTCAGCCCGTATTCGGGCGGTGGCGGCTCGAGCGCCAGCCAGGGCAGTTGACGCACGAACTCTATGGGGTCCCAGTTGACCGATGCCCACATATTCAGCCCGATGATCTCGAACGCAAGAAAGCCGAAGACCAGCGACAACACGCCGGTTGCCCCGAGGTAGATCGGGCCTATCTGGGCATCGCCGAACTTACCGGCCCAGTAGGAGAAGCGTGAACTACCCACCCTGAAGTAGTCCTCGACCCCGATTGGCACGCCCGGGTCCGCTGGCGCCCGTACCTGGACGCGGGTAAAGATGTTTTGATACTCAGCCATTGGAATGCTCCCGCCTCAAGACCAGATAGGTAGTTGCAGCCACCAGTTCCACCACTCGGGCCAACCGCGCGTCCAGAAGGGGCCACTGATGACGATACAGACCGCGCTCCAGAAACCGGCCGACAGCGCCAGGAAGAGACCCAGACGGTGAATGCCGAGGGCGCCGATCGAGTAGCCGATATCGTCGCGGAAGAAGGTGTTCTCATGCTCTGCCTCCTTCATCACCTTGCCCTTGCCCGGGTTGGTCACCGACAGGATCAGTGAGCCGTGCATCGAGAGTGCCAGCGTGGTCGTGAAGAAGAAGGTCACGGCAAGCATATGCGCCGGGTTGTAGTGGAAGTGCAGATACTGGTAGCCGACGTTGGACACCCAGTCGAGATGACTGATGATCCCGTAAGGAAAGCCGTGACCCCAGGCACCCAGCAACAGCGGCCGCACCACGACCAGCGTCACATAGGCGAGGATCGCGAAGCTGAAGGCGAAAGGTATATGCAGCCCCATCCCGAGCTTGCGGGAGATCTCCACCTGACGCAGCGCCCAGGAGACGAATGCGCCGATCGCACAGATGGTGATGATCTGCCAGAGCCCGCCTTCCTTCAGGGGCGCAAGGCCCAGGCCGTATTTGAGGTCCGGCGGCGCGATATTGATCTGCCAGAGATTCCATGTCGGCCCGATGGCCGCGCCATAGAGGATCAACAGCGTACCCAGGAGCGCGAAAAAGATCGTGGTGACACCGAAGAAACCGACATAGAACTGCCCAACCCAGAAATCGAACAGGTCGCCGCCAATCAGCGTGCCCCCACGAACGCGGTACTTCCTCTCAAAACTCAACATCGACATGATTCACCTCCGGCCGGCGACATCGCTCCGGTAACCTTCTGCTTCGCTTCTGTTCAGCCGTTCACGAAGCCGTGGACGCCCGATTTATGTTGTGCGTCAGCGCATGAACACAAATGGCAGCGCCGTATAGGCGACACGCCTCGCTTCGGCATAGGGGGACTCGGCACCATCCGCCGATGAAGCCAGCGGGCGCCAGGCACGCGGCAACAGCCGGGTGACCGACGCGATCAGGAAGAAGAACACGAAAGTCACACGGTAAAGCCGCTTGAATTCCTGTCTCTCGCGATCCACCGGCTCCGCGAACGAACGTTGGGTAGGCATAGCTCTTAACATGATGTCGGCTCTCCTGATAAACGCGCTTGCTGACGCGCGCAGTGCGTTGTGTTGGTGTGCGCTGACCGCGCGGAAAAGAGTGCTGCTGGCGACCATCTGAGGGCTGCGTTCATGCCGCACCCCCCGCCGCCAGTTGGTCGTGCGCCTGTTCGACATGTGCCGTGGTCACGACGTCGTCGCCCTCGCCGCGCGCCGAGCGCTCGGCGGCATCGCGCAGGCGCTTGGCGGCCGATATGCGCACCAATACCGGCGCCGCCTCGATCATGCGATCCAGCGCCGCCTGTGCCTCGCTCTCCCACGCCAATTCCTGATGCAGACGGGCCGGGGTCGCGGCGACCTGATCCATCTCGGTGCCGAGGGGAAGGATGTTGTACAAGGCGTCGAACAGGGCGTTGCAGACCTCCTGGATCAAGTAGGTCGCGCCGGAATAACCCATGAAGGGTGTCCCGGTATGGCGTCGGATAATGGTCCCGGGCAGCGAGGCGGGGATATAGATCGCACGCGAACCCATCTCGGACAGATACATCCTCTCGTTGTAGCTGCCGAACATGATCAGTGGTGTCTTCTCGCGCACCGCCTGGCGCACCGCATCGTTGTCCGGCTTCACTCCCGGCTTGCGCGCGAAAGAGAAGGTGCATGGCAGACCCATTTCCTGTTCCAGAAAATGCCGCACCCCACGCGCATAGGTCTCGTTGGCCGCGATGGCGAAGCTGGCGGTGCCGAAGAAGTCCTGGGTGACCGAGCGCCACAGATCCCATACCGGCTTGATGGTGGTGAATTTCTCTCGCTCGATGAACGGCGCCGGGTCGAGATCGAGCATCTCGCCCAGGGTCTCGAGGAACTTGGTGGTGCTGTGCAGCCCGATCGGCGCCTGCAGGTAGGGACGATCGAGGGACTCGCACAGCAGGCGCCCGAACTCACGATACATACAGACATTGACCTCGGCCTCTGCGAGCCGCGGTACGTCTTCAAGGTGACTCCCGAGCGGGAACACCATGTTGACCTCGGCGCCGATCCCCTCGATCAGCCGGCGAATCTCCGCCAGGTCGGACCAGGTGTTGAAGTAGCCGTAGATCGGTCCGATGATGTTGACCTTCGGCTTGGCACCCGGCTTGCGCGCTGCCGGCTTGATCTTTTTCTTGCCCTTCGGGCCGTACCGGGTCCACAGCCAGTTCATCGCACGATCGGCGCTCTGCCACTGGTCCTCGTCGATGGTGCGCGGCAGGAAACGCTCGATGTTGGTGTCTTCAGGCGTGACACCGCCGCCAATCATCTCGGCGATGGAACCCGTGACGACGACACTGGGCAGGTGCGGGTCCAGGGTCTTGTGTGCGCGTCGCATCGCCCCCTCGGTGCCATGCTGACCCAGCTCTTCTTCGGCCAACCCGGTCACCACGACCGGCAGCTCGTGCGGCGGCAGCGCATCGGTATAGTGCAGCACCGAGGTCACCGGTAGGTTCTCGCAACCCACGGGACCGTCGATGATCACCTGCAGACCCTTGATGGCCGTGAAAACATACACCGAGCCCCAATAGCCGCCGGCGCGATCGTGATCGAGCACCAGCATCAGACCATCTCCTGCGCTTTGCGCCGCTTGGCCTGGCGCTCGAGCTGTTGCTGATTGCGCTCGCGGAACTCGACGTGCTCGACCGGCACCCCTTCCCACACGCCCGCCTTGTCCCCCTCGCCGACACCCTCAAAGAAATCGCGCATGCGATCGAAGCGTTCCTTGTTGGCCAACGCCGCGTTGACCACCTGTGCCAGCGAACCGGCGCCAGCCGGCCCCATCAACGGGCGCGCCGAGATGAGGTTGGTGAAGTACAACGACGGGATGGCGTGTTCTTTGGCCTTCTGCACCACCGGCGTGGTGCCGATCGCCAGATCCGGCCGGAACTCGTGCATCGCGGCGAGGTCGTTCTCCAGCGACGCGCGGTACTTCACCGTGACGCCCTTGGCCTCGAGCCATTCACGATCGGCGTCAGACCAGGGCGTGCGGCCACAGGCGGTGCCGACATAGCGCACGTCCGCGCCACTCTCGATCAGCAGACGGGCCACCAGCAACTCGGAGCCCTCATAGCCGGAGAGCGTGATGCGCGCATCGATCGGCGCCCCACCCAGGGCGCCCTTGATCGCCGGCAGGATCGCATTGCTCGCCATGGCCACTTTGGCCTCGCTGACGTTGCACACCTTGCCGATCGCGTTGAGCCAGGCGGCCGTCCCCTCGTAACCCACGGGCGCCGAACCGACGCACTGGCGCCCGGCGTAATCGAACTCCCGGATCGAGGCGGTATAGAAGGGATGGATCGCGGCGACCGCGGCACAGTCGAGGGCGGCATAGAGCTCGCGCCACTCGCGCGTCGGCACCGTCGGTCCGGCGGCCAGGTCCATCGGTGCGAGCATGCGTCCGATGCCCACCGCATCGACCGGGAAGATCTCGCCGAGCAGCGTCACCGTCGGCCTGCCGCTGCGGCCCTCACGCGGCTGCTGTACCGGGCCCCGCTCGGCCTCGGTCCGGGCGTACTTGAGCATCGCCCCGGCCAGCACATCCTTGGCCTCGGCATGGGTCGGCACGCCGAAGCCCGGCACATCGATACCGATAATCCGGACGCCGTTGATCTCTTTGGGCAGCAGGTCCAGCGGGACGCCGGATGCCGTCGGCACACACAGATTGATCACCACGACGGCATCGTTCTTCTCCGGATCGGCGAGCTTGAAGACCGCCTCGCGGATGTCTTCGAACAGCTTTCCGGTGACCAGGGTCTCGGAGTCGAAGGGCACATAGCCGACCGTGCGCCGCGCGCCGTAGAAGTGCGACGTGAACGTCAGGCCATACACGCAGCAGGCCGAGCCGCTCAATACCGTCGCGGTGCGGCGCATGCGCAGGCCGACGCGCAGCGAACCGAATGCCGGGCACATGCTCTGCGGCTGATCATGCGGACCCGTTGGGTAGTCGGCCGCATAGCGCTCGAGCACTTCGCTCTTGCCGGCGGCGGCCGCGGCACGGCTCATCTCGTCGGCGCCGGCATGACAACCGGTCGCGCTGCCGCTGCCGGGTGCGCTAGACGCTGTCATAGATGACCTCGAGCGAGGGCCTGACCTCGGCGGTCTTGCCGCACATGTCCATCAGCGTGGCCGGCTCCAGCACCACGTCACGTCCAACGGCATCGCCAGCGAACAGGTCCAGCAGGCCGTCCTGGGTCAACGGCGTCGGGTGATGCGGCGGGGACTCCGCGACATTGCGCGCGAGTTCAGCGAACAGCGGCCCCCACTCTCCCTCCGGATAGCCGATGATGTCGTAGTTGGCACTCTTGCGGCGGATGTCGTCGTTGGCCGGGATCGAGGCGAGCTCAGGGATGCCGACCGCCTTGCAAAACGCCTGCGCCTCGCCGCTGCCGTCGTCTTTGTTGGTCACCATGCCGGCGACGCCGACATTGCCGCCGAGCCGGCGGAAATACTCGACCGCGGAGCAGACGTTGTTGGCGACATACAGCGACTGCAGATCGTTGGAGGCGACCACGATCACCTTCTGGCACATGTCGCGCGCTATCGGCAGTCCGAAGCCGCCGCACACGACGTCGCCGAGAAAGTCCAGCAGGACATAGTCGAAGTCCCAGTCGTGGAAGCCGAGCTTTTCGAGCGTCTCGAAGCCGTGGATGATGCCGCGGCCGCCACAACCGCGACCGACCTCCGGACCGCCCAGCTCCATCGCATAGACACCGTCACGCTTGAAACAGACGTCGCCGATCTGCACCGGCTCACCGGCGAGCTTCTTTTTCGACGACGTCTCGATGATGGCCGGGCAGGCCTTGCCGCCGAACAGCAGCGAGGTGGTGTCGCTCTTGGGATCGCAGCCGATCAGCAGCACCTTCTTACCCTGCTGCGCCATCATGTAAGACAGATTGGCCAGGGTGAAACTCTTGCCGATGCCGCCCTTGCCGTAGATCGCGATGATCTGGGTCTTGGCCGCGGCGGGCGAGGTCGCCAACGCGCCGGCGTCGATTACGACCTCGGTCTTGGCCGGCGGCTGACGCTGCGCCGTGGGAGTGGCCGCGGTCACTTGGGGAGTCGTCATTGGCAAGATCTCCAGTCGAGGATCATTTTCAGACAATCGGCATCTTCAAATGCCGTACGGTAGGCGTCGGCGGCCCGGGTCGGGGACGCGCGATGGGTAATCAGTCCGTTCAGTGAGAGATCTTCCGAGCGCAGCAGCGACATCACCCGCTGCAGATCCGCGGGCTGCCACTCGGCGGCCACCTGCAGGCACGCCTCGCGCATGAAGGCCGGCGGAAAGGCGAACGCAACGGGCTGTTCGTAGAAACCGGCGAGCACCACGGAACCGCGGCGTGCGAGTCGGCCGATCAGGCTGTCGAGGATGCCGTGGGCGCCGCTGACATCGCAGATCACCCGATAGTCGCAGCGCGGGTCTTCCGACGGGTCGAGGACCGCGTAGCCGTCATGCGCCACGCGCCGTGCCGGATTGGTCTCCCAGACGGTCGGCGCCGGGCCGTCGAGTGCTAGCACCAGCCTGGCGATCAAGCGGCCGAGCACACCGTGACCAACGATCAGTTCGGGAAGCACGAGGCGTCCGGATACGACCAGCGCATGGTGCGCAGTCGCCGCCAGCGCTAGCAGCACGCCCTCTTCGCCCAGCGACTCACCGATCGGGATGAGGCGCTCTGCCGGTGCCACGACGCGCGCCGCGGCCCCGCCGAAAAGCCCGCGTACTTCGCTGAAGCCGCGTGAACCCGGGACGAACACCCGCTCGCCTTCGGCCAGACCGCTGGCCTCGCCGCCACTGACGACGCGCCCCACCGACTCATAGCCCGGCACCAGTGGGTAGCCCATGCCTGGAAACTCGGGCATTTTCCCGGTCCACAGAAGCCGCTCGGTCCCGGTGCTGATACCGCTCCACTCGATATCGACCACGCAGTCGGTGCCGCCGGGCGACGTCAGACCGACCTGGTTCAGGGCCAGGTGCCCGGGCTGTTCGAAGACGACGGCAGTCGTTTGAAGACTCAAGGCTAGGTTCCTCGGCAGATCAGCGGCCCGCTAGATGGCGGATCGCTTATGTGTCAGTTTAATTTGACTACTCAAAATGTCAACTTTTAAAGACAGTCGGCCTGTCAGGCCCGCGCGACCAACAGACGCGCCAACAGCGGGCGCGGCGTGCGCACCTCGCGGACATGCCCAAACCCGGCCTGTTGCAGCAGCTGTTGCAGTTCTTCGCGGCGACGCGCCCGCCCACTGCCCATCGCCCACAGATAGAGGCCGAAATAGGCATCACCGACCGGTTCCGCGCCTGGCGTGCCGGCCATCGGCTCGGCGATCAACAGCGTGCCGCCGGGTCGCAGCGCCCGGTGGGCCGTCTGGAGCATCGCCGAGACCGCAGGGTCGTCATGGTCGTGCACCACGCGGACCAGGGAGACCAGGTCGAAACCCTTGAGATCGGTCGTGGCGAACAGATCGCCCCCGATGGCGCGCGCGCGCTGACCCAGACCCGCGGCCGCAAGGCGTTCCCTGGCCCGCTCGGCGACGGGCGGCAGGTCGAGCAACGTCACCTCGAGCTGTGGCCAGCGCTGCGCCGCAGTGGCCGCAAAGACGCCCTCGCCACCCGCCATGTCGAGCATGATCCGGTGGCCGCGCAGCGAATAACTGTCGAGGACGTCATTGGCGATCAGCGCCTGTGATTCCGCCATCAGGGCGCTGTAGTCGCGCACCTGATGGGCGTCGAGCTGGGCCGGCGCGTCGGCGTCGGCATACGCCCAATAGCCCGAGAGCCGGGCATCTTTTCGATTTCGCAGCAGACCCACCGGATCCGCCAGATCGGCATACAGCAGCGCGTGGTGGCGGACCATGGAACTGATGCCGGGATTGCCGATCATCGCGGCACCGTGCGCGCCCAGGCCATAGCGTCCGGCGCTGCGCGCTTGCACCAGATGCAGCGATGTCGCCGCCAGCAGCAGCCGCTGCAACGGCTCTTCGGAGAGCCCGGTTAGCTCGGTCAGGCGCGCCAGAGACTGTGGCCCCTGCGCGAGCGCCTCCAGTAGCCTCAACTCCACGCAGGCACTCAATACCTGCGAGTAGACAAAGCCGGCGGCGATGTCGAACAGCTCCCGCGTGCGCCGGCGGGTAATCGGCCGGGTCAACGGAAAGCGCGCCGCCCATTGCTGAAAGCGCCCGCTGGTCAGGAGCCGATCACGCAGCTCCAGCCAGTGGTCGCGCAGTGTGCGGGCACCGCTCGACGGCGCCGGCATCGGTTGATCCGAGACCTGCTGGTGCACCGTCACCGCGAGGCTAGGCTGCGCGGCGCGCCAAGTCCTTCGGCAAAAAACGCTTCGACTCCTCGAGCATGAGCAGCTTTAGCAGGTTGCCGCCGGGGCAGTCGGGGATGGACTCGACGCCCTCCGCCACCAGCTGGCGCAGGCGTCCGACGGCGCCGTCGACGCCCAACTCATGCACGGCACTGGGGCGTCCATGTGCCGCGTCCTGGCCGACCGGTTTGCCGATCGTCTCGGCGTCAGCGGTCGCATCGCGGATGTCGTCGGCGACCTGATACGCCTCACCGATACGCTCACCGAGCACTGTCCAGGGCTCGACGTCGGCACCGGCCGCGGCCGCACCGGCGCAGGTCGCGGCGACGAACAGCGACCCTGTCTTGGCCTGGTGATAATGTGAGACGTCGACGCTCGGCTCCAGCTCCCAGGCCTGGCCCGCAGAGATGCCGAAGGGCATGCCAACGGCGCGGCTGGTGATCGACAGCAGTGACGGCAAGCGCTGCGGGGCACTGCATTCGCCGGCGGCCAGACCGAGCGACTCGAACGCCAGCACGATCAGGGCGTCACCGGTCAAGACCGCGATCTGATCACCGAAGGCGACATGCACCGAGGGTTTGCCGCGGCGCTCCCCGGCATTGTCGAAACAGGGCAGATCGTCATGCACCAGGGAGGCGCAGTGCAGCAGCTCGATCGCCGCCGCGCCTGCCGAGGACAGCGCAGGATCGCTGTCGCCGTTGGCGGCGGCGACCGCCAGGCACAGCTTTGGCCGCAGGCGGGCACCGCCCGGAAAGACCGCATACCGCACCGCCCGGGCCAGCAACGGCGGGCAGGTACGATCTGTCGCGCGGCCAATCACGGCCGTCAGGACCTGTTCTATTTTGGTGTCTGCATCGTTCATGGCGCCCCCAGCGTCTAATAATGTCTTATGATTTAGACATCCTGATATGTCAGGTAGAATAGACACTGCGACCGGCGAGGTCAACGTACAAAGGCGAGGCAACCAAACACCATGAGCGCGCAACCAACCGATGATGGCGAGATATCAGCAGCTGGCGGCCTGTCGCCGGCGCGTGGACTGGGCTTCGACCGCGCAGTCGACGCAAATGGCTACGCCTGGTGGTATGTCGACGCACTAAGCGACGACGGCCGCCATGGCCTGACCCTGATCGCGATGATCGGCAGCGTGTTCTCGCCCTACTACGCCCGGGCCAGACGGCGAGGGTTGACCAACCCCGAGGAGCATTGCGGGATCAACGTCGCGCTGTATGGCGCGAATGGGAAGCGCTGGGCGCTCACCGAGCGCGATGCCGCGGCGGTGTCACGGACGCCGGACCGGCTGGTCGTCGGTCCCAGCGCTGTCACCTGGAACGGCCGCTGGCTGGAGATCGCCATCGACGAGATCAGCGTGCCGATGCCCCGCCGGCTGCGCGGCAAGATCCGTCTGTTCCCTGCGACCTTCAGCGACCAGCAGTTCGCGCTCGATCAGGCGGGAAACCACACCTGGTGGCCGATTGCACCGCGTTCGCGCATCGAGTTGGAGATGCAGCATCCGGCGCTGCGTTGGGAGGGTGATGCCTACCTCGACGCCAACTGGGGCAGCGAGGCACTGGAGTCCCGATTTGTCCGCTGGGACTGGTCGCGCGGCATGCTCGACGATGGGCGCTGCGCGGTGCTCTACAACCGTCAGGAACGCGGCCAGCGCACGCAGTCACTGGGGCTGATCTTCGATCGCGGCGGATCCGTCGACCGTTTCGAACCCCCGGGTGATATGCGCCTGCCGAAGACCCGAATCTGGCGCATACCGCGCGCCACCCAGGCGGAGCCCGGATCGACGCCGCGGATCGGGGATACCCTGGAAGACACCCCGTTCTATGCCCGCTCGATCATTCACACCCGACTGCTCGGCCAGCCGCTGACCGCGATCCATGAGAGCCTGTCGCTGGGCCGCTTCAGTCGACCCTGGGTGCAGATGCTGCTGCCATTTCGGATGCCCAGGGTGACGGGCCGCCGATCGAGGGCCTGATTAGCCTTACGCGCCGGCCATATTGGAACTCAAGAGGTGCTGCCCTCCGGCGCCAGCGCCCCGGCGTCGTCGACCAGCGACCGCGGCGGATAACCGCGCTCGCGCCGATCCAGCTCCTCGAATACGTCCACGAACCAGGCCGCTCTGCCCCAGAACCCGGTGCGGGCGCTGCGTGCGTCTTGCGCGGCTGCACTGAGCGCCGCTGCATTGACCAGATAGGCCGTCGCGGCGAGTGCCGGCTCGCCCAGCGCCGGGCGTGGCAATAGGCTCAGCGCGGGCAGGCCCGCCAGGACCCGCAGCTTGCGCCATGGCGAGACGACGGCGCGCTGGGATACCGAATCATAGTGACGACGCGCCACCTCGTGCCCGATCTCCGCATACAGCAGGCGCGCGGCATACATCGCCGGTGCGCAGCGTCGCGGCAGCACCGCAATACCGCTGTCGGCGCGACGGTAGAGAATCTCTGCCTCGTCTAACAGGCGTTTCACCACACCACCAAGTGCCGGGGAGAAGACAGGGTTTGCCAGAAATCCCTGAGGGTCTATCCCGGCCTCCTGCAGCCAGTCGATGGGCAGGTAGAGCCGTCCCGCGCGCGCATCTTCACCGACATCCCGCGCGATATTGGTCAGCTGCATCGCGACACCCAGATCGCAGGCGCGGGCCAGCGTGTCGGGCTCGCGCACGCCCATCAACAGCGCCATCATCGCGCCTACGGTGCCGGCGACACGGGCGCCATAGTCCTGCAGCTCGCCAAGGCTCTGGTAGCGACGGCCCCCCGAATCCCAGGCGAAGCCCTCGAGCAGCGCCTCCAGCAGGTCCTTGGGTATCGCATGTTCTTTGACAACCTTGGCCAACGCGCGATCGGCCGCGCAATCGATCGGGCGGCCGGCACACAGCGCATCCAGGCGCGCATGCAGGCCCTGCAGCGCCCGGCCGGGGTTCGGGTCGCAGTCGACCGCGTCGTCGGCGATGCGGCAGAACGCATACAGTGCCGACGCCGGCCTGCAGAAGCTGCCGGGCAACAGGTGTGCTGCGGCATGAAAAGAGCGCGAACCCACCCGCAGTTGGCCACGGCAGTCGTGCAGATCTTCGGCCACCTGGCCGGGGATATCAGTGGAGCGTATGGGCATTGGGGATTACCTTTTCGAGCACACGTGCGGATGAAAGCACACCGGGAATACCGGCGCCAGGATGGGTCCCGGCGCCGACGAAGAACAACCGTTCGACCTCTTCGCTGCGGTTGTGGGGGCGAAACCAGGCGCTCTGCTGCAACACCGGTTCGAAACTGAACCCGGCACCGCGAAACGCGCACAGACGGTCCTGAAAATCCAGCGGTGTCGTCACCCTGGAGGTGGCCACTTGGTCTTCCAGGCCAGGCAGCGCGGTCTCGCTCAGGCGCGCAGCGATGGCCTGGCGATAGGGTTCGGCCTCGGTCGACCAATCGACATCGCCACCCAGATGCGGCACCGGCGACAGGACATAGAAGCTGTCGCATCCCGGCGGCGCGAGCGTCGGGTCGGTCGCGGTCGGACGATGCAGATAGAGACTGAAATCCTCGGCCAGCACCTTGTGGTCGAAGATGTCGTCCAACAGCGCCTTGTAGCGCGGCCCCAGCAGGATGGTGTGATGCGCGACATCGTCATAGCGCCGCCGGGTCCCGAAATACCAGACGAACAGGCCGTTCGAATAGCGGCTGCGTTCGATCTTGCGGTTGGTCCAACGCCGCCGCGCGGTCTCGGGCAGTAGGTGACGATAGGTCCAGGCGGAATCGGCATTCGACACCACCAGGTCGGCGTGCAGGGTCCCGCCGCCGGCCAGGCGCACGCCGGCCGCCCGCCCCTGTTCGACCAGGATCTCGGCGACCTCGGTGTTGAGCGAGATCTGACCACCCTGCCCCTTGATCAGGTCCAGCATGCCGGCGACGATGCGACCGGTGCCACCGATCGCCGAGAAGACGCCCCAATGTCGTTCCAGATGGGCGACGAGCGTGTAGATCGAGGATACCGCGAAGGGATTGCCGCCGATCAGCAGCGGATGAAAACTCAGCACCATTCGCAGGCGCGGGTCCTTGACGAATCTCGACACCATGCCGACGACGCTGCGCTCGGCCCGCAGCCGCACCATGTCCGGCAGGATGCGCACCATATCGCGCCAGGTGTCGAAGGGGATATCACTCAATTTATCGAAGCCGACGCGGAATACCGCCTCGCTGGCCGCCAGGTAACGCTTGAAGCCGGCGACATCATCGGGCGAGAGACGCGCGACCTCACGCAGCGTGGTGTCGTAGTCGCCGTGATAGTCGAAGGTCTCGCCGTCGTCGAAGCGGATCCGGTAGAACGGCGACATCGGACGCAGATCGACGTCATCGGCGAAGCGCCGGCCGCACAGCGACCACAGCTCCTCGAACAGAAACGGCGCCGTAATGATGGTAGGTCCCGCATCGAAGGTAAAGCCGTCCTGGCGATGCACATAGGCCCGACCGCCGGGGGCATCGAGCTTTTCCAGGATCGAGACCTGATACCCGCGCGCGCCCAGCCGAATCGCGGCGGCAAGGCCGCCGAAACCGCTGCCGATCACAATCGCATGGGGCCTGTTGGCGCCCTTTCCGGGCCGCAAGACCGCCTCAGGCATCTGAGTCATTAAAAATTGACGCTCTTTTATGTCAAGCTAGATAGACAGTATAGCAGCTCGCTGCCGCTTGGCCCATCCTCTGTCCCGAGCACCATCTCTCGTGCGCTGGGCCTACAGATCTCACCGTTTTTCGTCGCGAGGGTGTCGAGCGGGCTGTGGCGAGCACGCCCCGTCAGCCCGCATCGCACTCACTTGGCGGGCCCGGATCATCAATTCAGCGCGCCGGCGTGTTCGATGCCCGGGCGTCTGCCGCAGGGATGCGGCAGTCGAGCCTCCACGGACGGTTTCACGGCGTCCCGCGGGTCGAATCCGCCGGGGCGCAAGTACTTGGGGGGCGAGAATATCGCCGCCCGCAGCAGGAAATCGGTGAGATTTGCAGGTCAGGCCCCGACGTCCCGCGCCTCGGCGATCTCGAAGATCAGCTGCGCGAAGCGCTCCGGCGCCTCCTCGTGGCCGAGATGCCCAAGCCCGGGCAACGCGACAAAACGGCTCTCGGGCAGCAGGCGATGCAGCCGTCGCGCCTCGGTCGGCGGCACGGTGCGGTCGTTCTCGCAGGCGACCAGATACAGCAGCGGCGCAATCCTGTGCAGCTGTCGTGAGAGTGGCTCCAGATCCCAGTTGGCCATCATGCGCAGCGCACCGCTCACATGGCTCGGCGAGCGGATCAGGCGATGGTAGAGATCGACCATCTCCGGTGCCAGCGTCGACCCGGTGTCGCGGATGAGGCGTTCTGCGACCCGCCGATCGGCGCCGCGCCAGGAAAACAGCCGCGGCACCAGTGAGAATCCGGCCAACAGTTTGGCCGCCGGCGCGAAGAACTGACCGGCCAGCCCGCGCAGTGGCAGCAGGGCGCCGTTCAGGCTGATCAGTGCGCGCGGAGAGATGGCCCCGTCGAGGCACATGCGGGCCAGCACGGCCGCGCCTGCAGAATGGCCCACGGCCAGCGCCGGCGTCAGCGCCAGACGATTTATCAACGCGGCCGTGCTGGCAGCCATGCCGGGCAGGGAAGACTGGACCTGGGAGCCCAGCTGGGTAAACCCGTGCCCCGGCAGATCCGGCGCAATGACCCGAAAGCGCGTCGCCAGCAGCGGCGCCAGACCGGCCCAGGAGTGTGTGGACGCCCCGGTGCCATGCACCAACAGCACCACCGGCCCACTGCCCATCTCCTGCACATGCCAGGTCAGGTCACCGACCCGCTCGAACCGGCTGTGCGCGGCGTTCGGCCAGCCGGACCCGTCGCTGGCCCAATCCAGATCACCGTCGGCCGCGGCCTGTTGATTCATGTGCCCGACCCCATGGCGGCGAGTGTTCCTCGATCCGAGACCGGGTGTCAGGAGGCGCGGGACGCCGATTCGGCCCCGCGACCGACGAACTGCACCGCGGCCGAGAGTCGGGCCGCATCCGCATGCGGCAACGGGATATAGACCCCCTGCATCGCCTCGGCCAGACGCTCCGCATTCGCATGCGGCCGCGGCGACATATCGACCACCATGCTCCTGACGCCTGCAAAGCGCAGCGCCGCAGCGCTGTCTAACGCATCCGCGAGGGCCTGCTCCCGGCCCTGCGACCCCTGCCGGCCGACATTGGCCCGCCCGTCCGTCAGGCAGACCACCGTGGGTGTACCGCCGCGACGGATTACCAGATCGCTCAGCGCCGCCGCGGCATCGATCCCGGCGGCGAGCGGGGTGCCGCCGCCGCCCGGCAGGGCCGCGAGGCAGCGTTTCGCGCGGACCAGGGACCGGGTCGGGGGCAACAGCATCTCCGCCAGCTGTCCGCGGAACGCGATCAGCGCCACTTGATCGCGACGCACGTAACAGTCGGCCAGCAGCAGCTCGACCGCCCCCTTGGCCTCTGCCAGGCGATGCAGCGCCGCCGAGCCAGAGGCGTCGACGACAAAGATCGTCGTGGTCTCGGCGCGCTGTTTAAATCGGACGACGCGAAAATCGTCGCGTTGCACCAGGACACGCGGCGGTGTCGCCTGCGCGGTGGCGAGCTGCCGCTGGCGGACACGCTGCCAGGGTGCGGCGGCGCGCAGGGTATCGATCAGGCTCAACCGCGAGCCGCTGCGCGGATCCCCCCGCAACACCCCCATCGGCCGGCCGCGCAGCTTGCTGCGCTGCACAGCGCCCGACTTGCCCGGCGTCCGGGCGCGGCTCCGCGGCATCTTGCCGGCCTGCAGGCTGGCCAGCAGCTGCGCGGGGATCGCCGCGACGGCGGCCTCGAGTACGCGGTCCTCGAGCGGTTGATCCATCGGCTGGGGGCTGTCTTCGGTCTGATCGGCGGCGTCACCGGGGGGCGATTGCTGCGGCTGATCGGCATCGTCACCTAGCTCTTGAGGCTGTTCGTCCTGTGCCTCGGCCTCCATCTCCGGGACCGGCAGTACGGTCGCGCGCGGGGCCAGTACCAGGCGGGCGGCCGCTGCCAGATCCTGCGCCGCGACGATGTCCCTGCCGTTCAGGGCAGCGGCGACCCGTGCGACGCGCGTGGCCAGCAGACTCGCGCGCAACGACGCCACGCCCAGCGACACCGCCGCGGCACACAGCTGCTCCACGTCGTCCGGCGCATGCCGGACCGACGGCAGGCGCTCGCGTGCGGCACGGATATCGGCCGCACTGAAGTCGTTGTCCTCGATGTCGTGAATGCCCAGCGGACGCAGGTCGAGGGTGAACGCCAGGCGGTCCCGCAGGACCGGCGTGAGCGCCTCATCCTCGCTCGCGGATTCGTCCAGCGCGACGACACCCAACTCGGCCTTGTCGCGCGCTGCCAGGCCGTCGCGTTCCAGCACCACCTCGGAGAAGTCCATCACCGCGGAGAGATGCGCGACCGTGACGCGGGACACCCGCTCGGCCATCGCCAGCAACACCACGCCACCCGAACTCTCCACCAGCAGACCGCGCTGCGCGATGGGTCGTCCGGCGCGCAGCGTGGCGGCGAGATCGAGACCGCCCAGCAGACTCGCCTCACTGACGTGCAGCGGGATCCGGCGCAGCGGCGTGGCGTCGGTCAGCAGCGCTCGCAGGGTCTCGAGCCAGAGGTCACGCACCGGTCCCGGCAGGGCCTTGAGGTGAATGCCACCGAGGTCTGCCGGGGCGACCGCACACAACGCGGCCGCCAGGACCGCATCCTGCCAGGCCGACGGCCCGTCCGGCAGGGGCTCGGTCATGCGTCGAACAACTCGACCACGGCGCGATTGACGCGTGCGCTGGATCCCGACTCGTCGAGCGGGTCGCGGCGCAATCGGTGACGCAGGGCCGAGGGCGCCACCTGTCGGAGGTCGTGCGCCGTCACGACCGCCCTTGCGTGCAGGCTGGCCAGCGCGCGCGCGGCGCGAATCAGGGTCAATTCCCCGCGCAGACCGTCGGTACCCAGACGCATGCACAGCTCCGCTGCCAGTTCGATCACCTCGGTCGGCACATCCACCTGGTCGAGGGTCTCGCGCGCCTTGCTGATCTGGCGGCGTACCTGTCCGTCTTTACGCTTCCATTGCGCGATAAAGCCCTCGCGATCACGTTCGAAGGCGTCGCGCTGCTGCACGATCTTGACCCGTGCGGGGAGGTCTTCCGGTGTCTTGACCTCGACCGACAGACCGAAGCGATCGAGCAACTGCGGGCGCAGCTCGCCCTCTTCCGGGTTGCCGCTGCCGACCAGCACGAAGCGCGCCGGGTGGCGCACACTCAGGCCCTCGCGCTCGACCACGTTCTCGCCCGAGGCGGCGACATCCAGCAGTGCATCGACCAGGTGGTCCTCGAGCAGATTCACTTCGTCGATGTACAGGAAACCGCGATGCGCCTTGGCCAGCAGCCCAGGCTCGAAGGCCTTCTCGCCCTGCGTGAGCGCGCGTTCCAAATCCAGTGCGCCGATCACCCGGTCTTCGGTCGCACCGAGCGGCAGGTCGACGACCGGCATCGGCATCTGACGGGTCTTGCCCGGCGTGGTCTTGTCGGCGCACTGCGCGCAAAGACCCGGCTTGTCGGCCGCGGGATCGCAGTTATAGGGACAATTCGACACCACCGACATCTTGGGCATCAGTGCAGCCAGCGCGCGAATGGCGGTGGATTTGCCGGTCCCGCGATCACCGAATACCAATACGCCGCCGACGGTCTGATCGACAGCGGCGATCAGCAAGGCGAGTTTCATTTCTTCCTGGCCGACGATGGCTGAGAACGGAAAAGGCAACGACATGATGTTGGGTAAGGCTCCGGCGCGTTGCGGCCTGGTTGGTGTTGATCTAGCGGCGTGAAACGCCGAATGCGGCCTGCGCTTGTTCTAAATTCGCAGCGCCTTTTTTACGCGTCGAGACGCGCAAAGACAAGTCGTCGCAGCACACTGTCGATCTCGGGCGTCGCGTGATGCCGCGATTTTGCGCGCAGTCGCCAATGCGACCGCAGCGCTCAATCACAGCGGATTCATCACCGGGGAGAGCTGCCTCTGCGTCGATCGTTGCTGGGTGTCGGATACATCACGCAACAGACGGCTCGCCGCCGCGACCGCGGTCTTCACGATCTGTGCGCGGATGCGTTGCGGGTCGCCCGCCGGTCGGTCGCCTGACTCGCAGGCCAGACGGCACAGGCCGTCGGTAGGGGTCTCGAAGTCACAATGGGTCGCCCCCTCGATGCGCTGGACCTCGGCCTTGGGCGTCGCGTCGTAGACCCGCAGGCCATTGTTCTGCGCATTGCAGCGCGACGGCTCGCCGACCAGTGCGACCAGTGGCCTCGACAGCGTCGCGGCCGCCAGCTCTCCCATACCGTCGAGATCGACCAGATCCAGCGTCACCACCCCAAGATTGTCCGCATCTGCGCTGGCCGCCAGCAGCGCCGCCAGACCCCCGGCCGAGAAACCGATGTACAACACGCCGGTCGACCCCAGCTGCACGGCGACCCGACGCATGTCGTCTGCATTCTGCCGGTGGGCACCATCCCAGGGCCGCATATTGCACAGGTCGATCGCGGCGGTCGCAAACCCCGCGGCGGCGAGATCGGTCGCCAGGCCGGCCATGCGCGCCTTGCTGCGCAAAAAACCGTGCGCCAGTACGATCTGCACGGGTCCGTCGGCATCGCCCGGTCGATAGATCCGGTAATCGATCTCGCAACCGCTGGACGACGTCAGTGCGCCCGTTTCCACCCTCACCTGCATGGCAGCATCCGTCGTCGCCGCCTGCGCGATCTCCGGCCGCGGCGCGACTATCGCCTGGCAGCCCTCGAGCAGCGCCGCTGCGCCGATCGCCGAGAGCACCAGGCCGGGCAGCAGAAGGCGCGAGCGCGATGGATTGCGGTTCGAGGTCAATGGCCGTTGTCAGTCCAAAATAGGCTTGCATGGTAAACGCAAACCATTAGGCCAAAAGCCCGGTGACGCAGGGCTTTTGTCGGGGTGGCGTTGCGCATCACTCGGCAGAGCGATCGGATCGGTAGGATCTGGCAGAGTCCGGATCACCGCGGACGTGGCACAATCGGAGATCCCTGCGCCAGCCAGAACCCCCTCTTATGAATCATTCCAACCAGACCGCGAGATCAGGCACCGGCGCCGGCTGCATTGGCAACGTCGCGCGATGATGCGCGGACGCAGCGGCGAGCACCATGTCGTCGTCATCGGCGCCGGGATCGGCGGACTGTCGGCGGCCATCGATCTTGCCGCGAGCGGTGTGCGCGTCACCCTGCTCGAGCGTCATGCGACGCCGGGCGGCAAGATGCGCGAACTGCAGGTCGGCGGCTATGCCATCGACGCCGGTCCGACGGTGTTCACGATGCGCTGGGTGTTCGAGGAGCTCTTCCAGGCGGCCGGTGCGACATTCGCCGAACACGTCGACCTGGTGCAGGCCGAAGAGTTGGCAAGGCATTCCTGGCTCGACGGCAGCCGGCTCGACCTGTACGAAGATGTCGAGCGCTCGGTGGATGCGATCGGCGATTTCGCCGGCAGCACCGAGGCCGAGGCATACCGACGCTTTGCACGAGAGTCGCAGCGCATATTCGACACGCTGGATCACAGCTTTATGCGTCGCGAAAAGCCCGGCCCCGTGGCGCTGAGCCTGTCACTCGGCGTGCGCGGGATGCCCCGCCTGTATGCGACCAGACCCTTTACCTCTCTGTGGCAGGAGCTCGGTCGCCTGTTCAAGGACCCGCGCCTGCGGCAGCTGTTCGGACGCTACGCGACCTACTGCGGGTCGTCCCCCTTCGATGCGCCGGCCACGCTAATGCTGATCGCCCACGCCGAGCGCGCCGGCGTATGGATCATCGACGGCGGCATGCATCGACTCGCCCGGGCCATGGCGCGGCTCGCCGAGGCCCAGGGCGTCGCGCTGCGTTATCACGCCGATGTCGCAAAGATCCTGACCGCGGGCGGACGCACCCGCGGCGTGGAACTGGTCGGCGGGGAGCGCATAAACGCGGATGCGGTCGTGTTCAACGGCGATATCGCCGCCCTCACGGCCGGACTGATGGGTGAGGACATGCACAGGGCCGCGCCGCCGCGCCGCGCCGAGGCGCGTTCGCTGTCGGCCGTCACCTGGAGCCTCGCCGCCAGGGCGCGCGGTTTTCCCCTCGCCTATCACAGCGTGTTCTTCGGCAGCGACTACGTGGATGAATTCGCGGGTATCTTCCAGCGCCGCGAGGTGACGCGTGAACCCACCGTGTACATCTGCGCCAAGGGGCGCATCAGAGAGGCCGATAGCGACGCGCCCGAACCGCTGTTCCTGCTCGTCAATGCCCCGCCGCGGCCGCTGTCTGACGATGAGGCACAGGCCATCGAGCAACGCACCTTTGCGCTGCTGGGACGCCACGGGCTAGAGATCGAGGTCGACCCATCGGCCCGCGTCATGACCACACCCGGTGACTTTGCCGCGCTGTTCCCCGGCAGCGAGGGCGCGATCTATGGCTGGCCGACGCACGGCTGGTCGGGCTCCTTTCGCCGCCAGGGCTCGCGCGCGCGCACCCCGGGCCTGTATTTCGCCGGCGGCACGGTACACCCCGGGCCCGGGGTACCGATGGTGGCGCTGTCCGGCCGGCTCGCGGCCGCCAGTGTGCGCGACGATCTGGTTCGCTAGAGGGGCTGAAGCCGGGTTCCGCGTCGGACCCAAGACGCGGTGCAATGAATAAAGTGAATTGCACCGCAGATGCAGGGCAAAAGACTACGGATCGGGCACGATCTCGTCGAGCACCTTGGCCGACGAGATCACGCCCGGCATCCCGGCGCCCGGGTGGGTGCCGGCACCGACCAGATAGAGCCCGTCGACCTCTTCGCTGCGATTGTGCGGACGGAACCAGGCCGTCTGCGTCAGCACGGGTTCGAGACTGAATGCGGCACCCTTGACCGAGAACAGGCGCTCGCGAAAATCCAGCGGCGTCAGCAGCCGCGAGCTGACGACATGCCGTTCGAGATCCGGCATTACCGTCGCGGCGAGGTAGTCGGCGATGGCCTCGCGGTATCGCTCGGCCGTCTCGGGCCAGTCGATGCCGCTGTCGAGATGCGGCACCGGCGACAATACATAGAAGGCGTCGCAGCCGGGCGGTGCCAGCGACGCATCCGTCGCGGTAGGCCGATGCAGATACAGGCTGAAATCCTCTGCCAGTACCTTGCTGGTGAAGATGTCGTCGAGCAGTTCACGGTAACGCGCACCGAGCAGGATCATGTGGTGCGGCACGTCCGGGTACTGTCGATCGGTCCCGAAATACCAGACGAACAGGCTCATCGAGTAGCGCGCACGATCGAGTTTGCGGTCGGTCCAGCGGCGGCGCGAAGCGTCCGGGACCAGAAAGCGGTAGGTCGCGGCCGCGTCCGCATTGGAGACGACGATATCGGCATCCAGCTGCTCACCCGACTCTAGCTCGACCCCGACCGCGCGGCGTCCCTGGAGCCGGATGCGCTTGACCGGCGCGTTGAGACAGATCTCTCCGCCCTGCCCCTCGATCAGCGATACCAGGCCCTTGACCAGACTGCCGGTGCCGCCCATCGCGAAGTGGACGCCGTGGCGCCGCTCCAGATGGGCGATCAATGCGTAGACCGCGGTCGCGGTGAAGGGATTGCCACCGATCAGCAGCGGGTGAAAACTGAACACCATGCGCAGCTTCGGGTGCTGGATGTGCTTTGCGACCAACGAGTACACCGAGCGATAGAACTCACCGCGAAAGAGGTCCGGCACGGTGCGGATGATCTTACCGACCGAATCGAACGAGACGTTGAGCAGTTTGTCGAAGCCGATGTCGTAGAGGCGCTCGCTGGCCTTCAGGTAGTCCTCATAGCCCGGGATGTCGTC